>LFSA01000032.1 GCA_001512635.1 Pelotomaculum sp. DTU098
GTCCTTTTCTGAGACGGTTATAGTTATCTCTCTTTATCAAACAGTGCCTTGACACTATCCTAACACCTTCAAGAACTTTTCTAATGATTGGTTCATTGCTATAATTTCGGGAAGGCCAATTTTATTTATGATATCCCTGTGTTTCTGTTTTTGCTGCTGTTCAAAGGCCTGAAGCAGAGATGCCCCTTCTGGTGTGAGCTGGATCAGAACAAGCCGCCGGTCTTCCTCACTTCTGGTCCTGGTAATGAGCCCTAATTTATAAACCCGGTCAATAAAACCGGTAGCCGCCCCCAGGGTGATTCCAAACTGCCCGGCTATTTCTGAAGGAGTCAAGGTACTTTCCCGTTCTAAGAGCTTAAGAAGATACATTTGATGCGGGGAAACCTGGCTGCCTTCAGGCGTAAGATATTCTTGATACACCTGCCATATTCTCCGAAAAAGGGCAGCTGATTTTTCCAGAATGTCAGCATCACACACATAATTTTCGCCCATTGTTAACCTCCGTTATCAAAGCACTGAAATAATTATAAGCCCCATAAATAGTTTGTGGCAATAACCATTTATTGGGCTTAGTTTATCAAGTTTGGCGGTTATTAAGTTAAATGCCAAATGCAGGGGGGTATTTACCTGTGCCTTGGACGGTTTGAAAATGTGCCGGCTGGAAAAAATCATGTGTTTGCCGGGATTCAGTCTCTATCCCGCTTATACATCACAACGGAAGACATAAAAGGCCAAACCAGTCCGGTAAAGGTTTGAATAGTACAAGATAGGATATATAATTACGTTGATGATGCCGTTGTGGAACCGCTAATGTTGACTGGGTAATAATTTGTTTTCTCCTAAAGAATCCATGGCTTTTATGATTACCGTTCCACTTGCCGCAAACTTGCAGGAAAGGAAGTCAGGATAAATGAATTTTGTGCCTGAAGCAGTTCCTGTACCACAGGCTGGAGGACCGGCGCACTGGTTTGTTTTTCGCCGGGATGAGCTGCTGGTATGTCGGGAGAGTGGCCTGGCTGTTATACCATATACCGCTGACAACCCGGTTCCGGAATCTGAAATGATCCGGAAAATCTATCTGGGCCGGTTGGGCGGAAGCCCGTGTTATGCCGTTGAAGTGTCAAGCGCCTGGTGCCCTTTACCTGGCACGGAATTTCTGGGCTTAAGAAAATTGCCCGGGCTGATGGAGGAAGATCTCTACAAAATCGCTGGCAGGGCCAGCCAGCTTTTACACTGGGACAGCACCCACCAGTACTGCGGCAGATGCGGTGCACGAACGGAAACAAAGGCGGATGAGCATGCCAGGTTCTGCCCTGTTTGCGGCCTGACTGGCTATCCCCGCATTTCCCCGGCAGTAATTTGCCTCATTACCAGGGGAAAGCAAATCCTGCTGGTCAGGCGTGCCGGCAGGCAACACTACAGCATAATCGCGGGATTTGTTGAGCCGGGTGAATCACTTGAGGAGAGCCTGCGCAGGGAAGTCCGGGAAGAGGTTGGTATAGAGATTACGAACATCAAATACTTCGGCAGTCAGCCCTGGCCTTTTCCCCATTCTTTGATGGTCGCCTTTACCGCCTGTTATGCCGGGGGCGATCTTGACGTAGACATGGTGGAAATCGTTGAGGCAGGCTGGTACACGGCAGGGAACCTGCCCGGCTGCTTGCCGCCCCCCTCCAGCATTGCCAGAAAGCTGGTTAACTGGTTTGTTGAAAACTTTGCTGATTAAATTAAGATGAGCTGTCAGAGTTTATGGGTACACCCGGGCGGCCTGAAGGCCTGGAAACATTACCTGAATAACTCTTGACGGGGAGTATGTTGTTTAGAGTGGGTTAAGGCATGGTAACGGAAAAAACGGTTGCAGTCAGGAGTGTTTGATGAAGGGGAGGGGAAGCTGCTCGGTCCTTAGCTCAACCTAAAAAGATGCAGGTTATTAATCCGGGATTACTTAGCAATGGGTGCTGCTGGTTATTTGCACAAAAGGGTTTGTGTTGTGATATCGGAAAAAATAACCAAACCCTCTGTTTTTGCAACATGAATCACACCGGAGAGCGCGGCGCTTTTTGGAGAAAGGCTTGTCAGGATATTTTCCCTTTTCAAAACCCATTTTGGATTGAATACAACATCCTTATCTCCAACAAAGATTGCCGCGTAAAAGATACCGGTTTCCACGAGATCCTGAAAGAAATGGGTACCGTAGGACAACTCCGGTACGAGCCCTGCTTCCGGGCTGGCAACCTCGCAAATAACCGACATATTGCACAGCTCATTAAAATGTACCGGGACTCCCAGTGACGGCGTGGTGGTTCCCAGCCTGCCGGGGCTGATGAGCATGACGTGTTCCCCTTTCAGGACAGTGTTGATTACTCCGATCTGCCGGGCGACGGCATACTTGTCTTGCTCCTTGAGCCCAAGATAGGGTTTTGGATTAATGTAGACTACGTAATCTAGCGGCAGCCTGATGTTGCCTCCCATAAAATTGCCCCTGGTATAAAAGAAGCAGTCCTCTTTGTTGATTGGCCCGGGCAGTGCAACTGCTTTTCCCAGACCCCTGGTCTGTAAAGGGCGGCACTGTAAAAGATTTACCTTATACCGGCCATCAGGGGTGAAATTTACAGTAAACTCTATGTCTACCGGGTAGTCATAGGATTTTGCCAGCAGATGCAGCATATCCCTCATATATACTGCAAAATCCGTATTTTTAAATAACCCGTTAAAGTTTAAAAGATAGGGACTTGTTGTGATGGTAGATCCCGATTCCCGCATTTTATTTATTCTTTCATAATCGGGTTCCACAAAAAGCTTGCTATCCGTTTTAAGGTCGCAGGCCAGGACGTCTTCCAGGTTTTTATTTTCAAGCGTGTTATCCTGCAGGCTAAGCAGGTCAACCTTGTGCTGGGAAAACTTTTGCCTGTCACCATAGGCGACAGGGGGTGTGCGCAGCGGGTTGTCCAGGCACACTATCCGAGGGTAATCCCCGTCCACCCTGTTCACGGCACGGGTGCCGAGCCCGAAGACAAGTCTGAGCATGCCTGCGTTCATGTCGACGTTTTTGTCCCACACATAGAGGTTGGTGGAATAACCTACACCGGCCATGTGCGGAAAGAAGTAATTACCGTGGTAATCACCCGATACCCGCTGAATCAGCAGGGCCATCTGTTCGTCGCGCTCAACCAGTCCCCGGCGTACCCTGTAGGTCAGGGCTTCCTCGTTCATGGAGCTGGCATAGACCAGGCGCACTGCCTGCTCGAAAGCTTCGTAACGTTTCTCCGGAGTGCCCTGGTTGACGCAGAAAACGCTTTCGTATTTTCCAGCGAAGGCGTTGCCGTAATTATCCTCTAATAGGGAACTGGAGCGCACGATGATTGGTGACTGCCCGAAGTACTCCAGCATGTACTGGAGCTGCTCCTGGATCATTTCCGGAAATTTTCCTTTCAGCAGTTTTTCCCTTAATTCCGGCGCGTATTTAAAGTAGCCCTCCCTGGTTTTTTGTTTTGTCCTCAGTTCCCAGCAGCCGTTTTGCACAATATAGGTGTAATAGATATCTGAGCCCAGGTAAAATGAATCGTGTTCCTCCAGGAAGGGGATAAAACGCTCTCCTCTTTCTTTTTTTAAAATTTTTCTGGCCAGCAGCATCCCCACGCTTTTCCCGCCGATAAACCCAGTGCCGATCACCCTTGAGGCAATTTGCAAAACATCCTCCAGGCTGAAGTATTTTTGGCAGAGCGCGTACAGCCTTGATTCTTTTCCAATGAGAAGGGGCAGTAAAAGCTCCTTTTGAGCCTCCTGCTGTTCCTGGGAGAGTTCAAGGGCCTCCCTGGACTTTTGAAAGGCCACCTCCCAGTAGTCCATTTTTTTACTGCTCCAGCTATAGCTGGAGAATAGTTCGGAAGCGTGGGCGCTGGAGGTGATACAGATAGCATCCTGCCCATCAATTAAATGAGGTAAAAACATGGTGGGGGAATACCTCTGCCATGCCTTTAAGGGATGAATGTAGTAATTTCCCTTTACCGAGTATATGTCCAGCAGTAGCTGTGTTGTTTCACGGATGCGCGCAATAGTGCTGTAATTATGGGCATTGCGGAATAAGGCAAAGTAGGCAATTGTGTTTAATTCATAGAGGAGCGGGCAGGTCACCTGAAAAAAATTGCCAATCATCAAATCAGAATGCCAAAACCGCAGCAATTCAGACAGGCAATCAAAAACGTAAAAGGCCTTTCTCCCTTCCAGGGCAATTAAGTGACGCACATTGGTGGCAAAGCTTTCAAAACCTTCCCCGGCTTCCAATGGCCACACCTTTACGACGCTGGTGTCGTCGAGCAGCGCCTCATGGCGGCCGAAGCGGACATAAATCAGCTTTCTGCCGTCCCGCCTGGCTTGCTCGACAAAAGGGGCAACCACGTGTTTGTAATCAGCAATACTGTCAACTTGCCAGACCACATTGTCACCAAGCCGGAGCATGTCGATTACCCTGTCCAATCCCTTCAGCCCTGTACTGACCTTATCGTGCATACCCATTTTAAGGCTCCTTCGAGTTATATCCCGGGAACGTTTAAATATTTGCAAACTTTGTTCATTAATAAGTTTAAAGTTTTTTCGTGAAAATTTCTATGTCAATATTAATGTTTCCTGGCCTGTCTCTTTAATTAGCACCTGGGATTCCACAATTCCAATTTGTATAGTATTACTGCCTGAAAGGTTTATAATCAGAACAGGGGTATTTTATACTCTCCCCAGGAGTCAATCTCTTTTTCAGCAGCGCACTCATACATATTTCAGATGTTCTTACAATAATAAGAGCGTTTGCCGTTGGCAACCGTTACCCTGCACCGGAGCAAACGGCTGACCGGGTTGCTTTGACACCTGGAGTGAATTGATAAAATACCAAATTATCGGGCAGGAAATAGCGGATGGGCCGGCAAATTTTGATCTAAGTCTGGTGAGTGAGGAGGTTGGAGCAGGTTTATTTATGAACAGGCCGGATTTTGACTGGTACAGGTCATTATTTCTGGAATGCATGTCTAAATTCAAGGAATGGAATATTCCGGATTGTTGCGAGAAAAAATGGCTTGAACTGAACGATGAGGATTCCAGGCGCCGGTTGCTTGAAGCAGTCAGCGCGGAGCTAAAAAAAAGATGCGGGTCTGCCTTCGAGATTAACAGAAGGCTTTTATCTATAGACGGCCCGGTTGAAAGTGTGATCATTCAGACCTTCCATGAGTTCAGCACGATTTACCTGGTCAATACAATTAATGAAAAAGTAATGGCAGCTAGAATGGCACTAAATAATGATCCTGAAAAGATTAAAAATTAAAAATTTTTAAAAAAAATTTACCTAAATAAGAAGGAATTTTCGAAAGTCGGTTGAATATGCTTTAGTAGAGGTTGGTAAATAGCCAATTTTGCCGGGCTGTTTTTATGAACCGACCTGATGCAATGGTTTTTGGGGGTATAAAAGGAATAAGTTTTCGTTCAAACACTGGTAATTATTACCAGGACGTTTGAGGCGAAAGCTTACTTCATCCTTGTTTCTTTGACCATCCAAAAACCATTTTTATTTTCCACAGGAAGGGGGTGATGCGAAAAGCAGATCTCAGTAGACAACCGGTGCACTGAAGTACTCATACTATACAGTCATATTTGTTATTTAAGAAGACCGGTGGTTAGAATCATACTTCAAAAATGATTAAAGTCTATGGCTTTACGCGGGCAAGAGCTAAAAAGCGGAAGCAGTAACAACAGGTACTAGGAAAAAAGATCAAAGAAAGGAAGTGAAATTATGCCAAGATGGGTTCCTCTATTAGGTGGAGTGCTGGGTAGTACTACCTGCGGTTTGTTGCTTTACGCCTTCAGCGTTTTTATCAAGCCCCTGAGGGGGGAATTCGGCTGGTCGGCCACTGAGGTTCAGCTGGCTTACGCCATTGCCGTACTGGTCTTTGGTCTGATGACTTTCCCGGCCGGCAAATTGAGCGACAGGTTCGGTCCCCGGCCTGTGGTGGTTATCGGAGGAGCTATCCTCGGGATCGGTTTCTACATGGTATCGACGATCAACTCTCCTGAGCAGTTAAGCCTGCTGTATTTATACTATGGAATTATTGCCGGTTTTGGTGGCGGTCTTGTTTACCTGCCGCCGATTTCCACCGCCCCCAAGTGGTGGCCCGACCGGAGAGCGCTGGCCACCGGTCTGACGGTTGTCGGTCTCGGTTTAGGCTCCTTCATCATGGGGCCCCTGGCCACGTCGCTGATTAATAATCCAAACATCGGTGGCGGGAGTGCGCTTCCTGTATTCAAATATGTCGGTATTGCGATGTTTATTATGGCTATCGTCGCCGGACTTTGCCTGCAGAACCCGCCTCCGGGCTACAAGCCGGCTGGTTGGAACCCGCCCGCTCCTAAGGCTGGAGCGCCTAGAGCTGGCCGGGACTACACCTTCGGAGAAACAATCAGGACTATCCAGTTCTGGATGCTCTACTTCGCTTATTTCTGCGGTTCCTTTGCCGGCCTGATGGTTATCGGGGTCATTGCCGCCCATGGTATTAATGAAATGACCAAGGAAGCGGCTGCCCTGGCGGGGGTTGCCGTCGGTGATCTGCCCAAGGAAGTAACGGCGGCTATCGCCATGCAGGCTGCTATCGCAACCAGCTGCCTCAATGCCGCCAACGCGCTGGTCCGGGTTTTAATCGGCGCAATTGCAGACAAGACGGGAACGAGGATCTGTTTCCTGGTTACCTTCGTTCTTCAGGTAGTTGCCATGCTGGTGCTGTTCCCGGTAGGCAAGCAGCTTTTCATCCTTTGCGTTGTGGCCATTATCATCGGTTGGAACTACGGCGCCATGTTTACCCTGTTCCCGGCCACTTGCCTGCAATACTTCGGCCCGACGGCACAGGGCTCCAACTATGGCCTGCTGTTCACCTCCTGGGGTATAGCCGGATTTGTGGCGAACTTAATTGCCGGTAGAATGTTTGATATCTTTGGAACTTACATGATGTCCTTTGTCATCGCTGCAGCTTTAGTTGCCGCCGGTGTCATCGCCCTGGCCATCACCAAGCCGCCGGCAAGGCTGTCAGCCTAGAAACTGGATATCCTTGACGTTTAACACTGACAGAAAGCGCCCTGCCTCAAGCAGGGCGCTCAGTCAAGGTATGACCAAACGGCTGTAAACGCCACTCAATGATAATAAATGGAATAATTTCCAAATAACACGGGGGACCTGGTGAAGATCAAAAGTAATGAAAAAGGGCGCTTGCCGTGCGCCCGTGAGGGGGTATTAATATTTTAGTCTTTTTCTAATGAATTAGCCGGGTTATTCTTTTATCTTCTTTTTAACGAAGTATCCCTGGGGATCAATCACCTCCCGGATTAGCCGGATTTCTTCGACTGTCGGGGGTTCGAACTCGTAAACATCATCGGGGATGATCAGTTCAAACCCTGTAGCGTCCTGTACGCTTTGAACGGTCTCGCCGGGAAGGGTGGCGACAAGTTTCATCCGCTTGGTTTCATCGTCAAATCCAAGGATAGCCTTGGTTGTAATTACCCGCTGGGGACCCTGGCCAACCAGGCCTGCGCGCCAGCGCGCGTTCGGCGAACCGTCGAGATAGCCCGGGCTGGTGATGTAGCTGATTTTTTCCCTGAAGCGCCTGGGTTCGTGCACCATGATGATGATGGTGCGCTCGCAGGAGCAAGCCATGTCACTGGCGCCACCGCTGCCGGGAAGGCGTGTCTTGGGCCTCTGGTAGCCGTCCGGGAAGTCGCCCAGCATGGTGGAGTTGAGGTTTCCGTAGGGGTCAATTTCCGCTCCCCCGATGAACCCGATGTCGGCATAGCCGCGCTGGGTCAATTCAAAGGCGGAGTTTAAGCCGAGCAAATAATTAGCCCGGTACGTAGTCCTGGAGTCCCCCACGGAAAGGGGCAGGCCGCGGCTAAGTTCGGGGCCCACGGCGCCGGCTTCGAAAACCGGGACAATCCCGGGCCCGTGGGTTAACTGGGCCAGGGTAATTGCTACCATGGGCAGGCCGGTGCCGGCAAAAATAACTTTATTATCAGGCAGGGACCTGGATCCTGCCACCACGATCATTTCCTGGGTGGTAAAATCATCAGAGTACTTTGGCATTATCTTCACCTCCCTATGATCCTAGCACGGTAAAGCCTGCTTCCAGACGAATACCGGGCTCGATTTTTTGTACATACTGGAGCTGTTCGAAGGGGAGTTTGTCGATGAATTCAGCAAAAGTCTCCACTCCGAAGATATATTGATCGTAGTATTCTTTAAGCGGAGCGGTGTCTCCCTTACGGAATTTTTCGCACGCTCCTCTGAACTCACTGATGTGTTTTTCATCGAAGTAATAGAGGCCATGGCAATTGCCCGGGTAAGCACCGAAGGGTACTTCAATAACGGCGTCAACTGCGAAGAACGGAATGCTGATCCGGTTCGGATAGCGGGTCATTTCATTGTGCTCAATCAGGCGCTCGCAGGTAACAATGGTGTGAGCGGAGGCCATGGCAATTTCAGGGCAGGTATAAGTGGGGCCCTGGATCCGGCAGTTACCGTAAATATCTGCTTCCTGCACGTGAACGATGGCGACGTTCGGGTGAGATGCAGGAAGGAGCATGATCGGCCTGCCGGTGAAGGGGCAATCAATTATAACAGAACGGTTGCGCTGGACCATGTCGCTTCCCATTGGGCTGCGGCAGGGGATGAATGGAAGTCCCATGGAGCCGGCCTTGAAGCGGGCGGACATGTTGTAGTTACTCCAGTCTTCGACTTCAATTTTGCCGTTTTCAGTCAGGTATCTAAAAAGCGGGGATATCCCGAAAGCTTCGTGAGCCCAGTAAGCAAGTTCCAGTCTTTTGATACTGTTCTTGCTCTCGTCCAGAGCCATGGCGCCGGCCAGATACTCGATGGCAAGGCCTGCAGACTGGAAGGAGAGGATTAAGTCCTTTCTTCCCTGCCTGATGATTTCGTGGACGATGGCAATGGGCTGACGGCCGTTAACAAAACCGGCAACGCCGATATTGTCTCCGTCCTTGACGAACTTTTGCACCGCCTCTTTAAGGCTCATTCTTTTGTCCCTTTTTGACTTGTCCTTGTTAGCCAGAAATTGTCTGGCTTCGTCGGGTGATAATCCAGTCCATTCAATCATAAGCTTTTTCCCCACAGTTTCCAGGCCGGGACAGCAAAATTGACCGGCCTTCTTCCGTCGACTTCGGAAGAAGCAGTTATTTACAAATATGGACTTAAGTCCCTGTGACTGCTGGAAACCTTCCCCCTTTCTTTAGGAATAAATCTTTTTTTGTCTGAACGATTCACCCACCTTATGAAAATATTTTATTGATTATGTTAAGGAAATTATATTGGCTAATGGAACAGGTTTCAATATGTCTTATAGGACTAGTACCATTGACTGATTCCAAGGAATAAAATTTATGCTATGATATTTACAAAATATTAGTAAAATTATGAAATTATCAATAATTCATTATATTATGACATCAATTGACACAAACAAAATGGTTAGGCCAGGCATCCGGGCTGCTGACATGGCACCAGAAGCAGGATGGGAAATGTCTATTATTAGGAAGGCATCCATACAGCTGGCGTGGCACCCGGCAGGAGGGTGAAGGGATGTCTATTTTCAGGTTGGAGGTACTATTGCTGGTACAGGTCGGGGTAAAAGAGGGTCTAGAACCATAGACTAATTGCCAGGGAGTAAAAGTGTTGTATAATTTAAAATATTAGAAATATTAAAAACTTACAAACAATTGGTATTATTTCATTTTGTCTAATCCAGATGGTGTTAGGGAAAATGTGCTTTTAAAGGTGTTTTCTCTAACGTGGGGGGTGATGTCAGGGAGATTTAACCGGGAAATAATTTTTATACCGTCTTGGGATAGGAATAAGAAATAGAAATTTTTAGGGGAGGTAAAAAAATGTTAAGCGATGTTAGTTCCAAAATTAAGAATATTTCCACCCTGCAGTACAAAGAAAAAAAATTTGAGTATTGGGGCCCGACTCCCGATGAGGCCAGAAAAAAGATGGTACAAAAATCCCATGCCCAAAAGGATAAAAGAGTCACCTTAAAGGAAGCTGTAGCCACCCATATTAGAGACGGTATTAACCTGGGCATCGGAGGTTTTGTCAATACCAGGGTGCCTGTGGCCATCATTCATGAAATAATCAGGCAGGGAGCAAGAGACCTGACCCTTTCCTTCCAGTCCAACTCCATTTGTCCCGAGCTGCTTGCCGGCGCCATGATCCTGGACCCGGATCGTGTTTCAATCAGGCGTGTAGAGCTGGCCTGGTGGGGCTATGAAATCATCGGTATAGCGCCCCTGCTTAGATACCTGGCAACCAACGGGATGATCGAAATGGATGACTATACAAACTACGGTATGTCCGTAAGGTTCAAGGCTGCCGCAATGGGTATTCCATTTATACCGGTGCGCGACCACGGCGGCTCCGACATGGAATTGGTGAACAGGGGTAAAATGATTGAATGCCCGTTTACCGGCAAGAATGTCTACCTGCTTCCGGCCTGCCACCCGGATGTAGGTATTATCCATACCACCGCAGCTGATATGTATGGGAATGCCAGGATTTTTGGAGCCCACTGCACCTGTCCGGAAATTGCCATGGCTGCGACGGCCACCATTATGACCACGGAAAAGATTATTTCCACCGAAAACATCCGGTCTTATCCAAACCTCACCGAGATACCTTATCCTGTTGTGGACACCGTAACTGAGCAGCCCTTCGGTTCTTATCCGGGTGCTTCCTACGGTTTTTACTGGTTTGACATGGACCACTTGAGGATGTTCCGGAGCCTCTGTGAAGATTTCCGGAAGACGGGCAATAAGGAAGCACTGAAGAAGTACTATGACGAGTATATCTTCAGCTGTGAAACCTTTGATGACTTCCTCGAGAAAGTCGGTTATAAGACCCTGAAAAAGCTTAAAGATCTGGATGGTGGCCAGCCTATTATCATATAAAACAAAATAATACTATCTGCCCAACCGGATAACTAATTATTAGAGGAGGTAAAAAAATGTCCGAGTACACTCCATTTGAAATGATTGCCTATACGGGTTCCAGAGTCCTCGAAGACGAAAAAATTGTATTTGTTGGTACGGGCCTGCCTATTATTGCTGCCATGCACGCCCAGCTCACCCATGCTCCCAACCTGTATATGATTTATGAAGCAGGTTCACTGGCGCCGATACTGGAAATGGGGATGCCCCTGTCCGTTGGTGATACCAGGGCCGCCCGCAAGGCCTGCTATCTCAAAGGGCTTTGCGCCGCTTTTGAATTGACCCAGAGGGGATGCGCCGATTACGCCTTTATTGGCGGTGCCCAGATTGATATGTATGGAAACATCTGCTCAACAATTGAAGGGTCTAACTACGACAAGCCGGGCATCCGCTTCCCGGGGAGCGGCGGCGCCGGTGCCATGGCGGCCAACTGCGAAAAGACCATCGCGATTATGGCCCTGGAAAAAAGGAGATTTGTCAAAAAGCTGGATTTTGTGACAAGCATCGGGTTCGGAGACGGCTCGCCTGATTATCGCGAGAAGGCAGGCGTTCTTGGGGCCGGGCCTTACCGGGTAATTACTAACCAGGCCCTCTTTGGTTTTGATGAGGAAACCAAAAGAATGATGCTGCTGGAAGTTAAGCCGGGCCTGACGCCCCAGGATATTCAAGAACTGGTGTCTTTCGAATTAATCATTCCCCCTGATGTAAAGGAAATGGAAGAGCCCACGGAGGAAGACCTGAGGTTATTAAGGGAAGTTATCGATAAAGAAGGCTACTTCCTGAAGAGGGTTATCAAAAAGTAAGGGCAATACCAAGCGCATCAAAGGGAGGTGGTGTGGAAAAGGACTTGCTTTGTGAAGTATAACAGCTAATTTTTAGCTTGTTAATAAATTTATATTGATTATATACCCCCTACTCACCCGCGCCTTGGCAAAAGGCGCACTTTTTTTAATTGCCGGGTTCCAGGAATTTTTCCTGGATGGCCAGAACAGCTGCCTGGGTCCGGTCACTCACGTTCAGCTTCGTCAAGATGCTGCTGACATGAGCCTTGACTGTACGCAAGGTGATGTTTAATCTATGGGCAATTTCCTTGTTGCTCAAACCATTGACGATTAGTTGCAGGACCTCCTTTTCACGCATTGTCAGTTGTGAGGCGTCCTTTGAGGGCTGATGGGGAGGGGTCCCCTGCACCAGGTTAACCAGTAACTCGTTGGCAATGGAGGTGTCAACAAAATAACGCCCCTCGGCCACGCTTTCAACAATCTCTATGAGCTGTTCCGGGGAGCTGTCCTTCAACACGTAGGCGGAACAACCGTCCCGGATGGCCTGGACTACTTTGCTGTGTTCATTGTGCACAGTCAGAATAATGACATGAATTGAGGGAAATCTTGTTTTAATCAGCCTGGCGGCCTGAATGCCGTCCATTTTGGGCATGTTTACGTCCATTAAAACCATGGTGGGCTTTAGTTTGGCAACAGCCTCCAGGGCATCTTGACCATTTGTTGCTTCCCCAACCACGGGGATCTCGTGCAGTTCCAGAATCATCCTGAGGCTGCGTCTTACCAGCGGGTCATCGTCAACCAGCAACATTTTTATTTCACTTTTTAAGAACTCGTTCATAATCATTCACTCCGTACAGGTTTGCTTCCTTCCGGGCGTTTGTTGTAAACGTGGAGGGTTATGGTAAATTTGGTGCCCCAGCCCGGTTGACTTTCCACCTGGATGGAACCCCGGTGTGCCTCGATATTTTTCTTGGCGATGGCGAGCCCGAGGCCTGTCCCGCTCTGTTTGGTGGTGAAAAAAGGTTCAAATATTTTTTGCTGAATTTCCGGCGAGATACCGGCGCCCCAGTCTTCAATGGTGATCACCACCCGGTCAAAGGATGGGTAGGTGGAAATACGGATGGTTCCTCCGCTGTCTGTGGCTGCTATGGCGTTGGCTATAAGGTTGTTGAACGCTTCCTTTAACTTGTCCGCATCTGCCAGAATGATGGGGACCAGCTGGTTTAGAGATGTTTCTATAATAACATTATTATTAACCTGTTTTTTATAGTCGAGGACCAGGCTCCTAAGGAGCTGATTAATGTCAACCTCCCTCAACCTCAGATTGCTTTCACCGGAAAAGTGCAGGAGGTCTTCCATCGTCCGGCTTACCCGCTCAACTGCTTCCTTGACGATTTCCAGGTCTTCGTGGAAATTAATTTTCCAGGCTGCTTTTTTTTCAATGGAATACAGGGAGAGCCGGATAGAAGTGAGGGGGTTTTTAACTTCATGGGCAATAATAGCCGCAGCCCTGCCCAGGGCAGCCAGTCTTTCGGCCTGTTTGACCTTTTGTTCCAGGACTGTGATAATATGTTCCTTTTCCTTCAGCCCTTTCTCATAGGTCAGGGCGTTTTTTACAGCAATACTGATTTGCTGCGCCACCAGTTCCAGCATTCGCAGATCCCTGATGGTAAAGTCCCGGCGGCTTTCGGGACGCGTAATTTGAATGGTCCCAATAAAATTACCGTCCAAAAGAATGGGTGCGCCAAGGCTGTAAAGGATGTTTTCCCGCCTGAGGGCGGACTGAAAGTAGGGGGTTTTTTTGATTTCTTCGACCGGGAGAATGTCTGTGGAGCGCCATGCTTTTTTTGTTTCGAGGAGCTTCATAAACAGAAAATTACTTGAGGTGTTATCAGAGAATATTTTAATCAACCTTTCACTCAATCCTATGTTGGATTGCAGGTTGATTTTCCCCGTTTTTTCGTGGTAGAAAAATATACCGCTTTTGGTGTGTTGAATTAGTTTTGGCAGGTAGGCGTGAACAGAGTGCAGGATTTCATCCAGATCGAGGTTTGAGGTTACAATATTGTTTATCTTTAAAAGTATTTCAAGCTCGTCCAGGGTAAGATCCTTTTTAAAGTCTCTTCTACTTTCTATCCTGGTGTTTGCCACGAAAGCCCTCCTTCCTTTTCCATCACAGAAAGGATTGAGACAGGAACAGGCTGGAAAACCAGAGCTTTTGGAATGTTAAGACATCGCTTAAAATTCTAAAAACGTATTGCAATAAAAATTATATCATTTTTTTAAATCCAGTGTATACTGCATGGGGCTTTTTTACTTTTAGAATTTATGGAATTGCCGGGGGTAATAATAGTACATGAACAAAGCCGGTATTTTTAATCTTAAGGGGTGTGACATATGGCAAGGGTAAGTGATGATGTGCTCCGGGAAAGGGTGCAAAGGATTCTTGAACAAAATCCCGAAACCAGTGCCTATGGTCTTAAAGCCAATGTTATCAACGGGGAGGTCCAGTTGAGTGGAATTGTTGATACCCTTTCCGAAAAGGAAAGAGTAGAGCAATTAATCTCCGGTGTTGAGGGCGTGCAGAGAATTGAAAACGGGATCACAATCAGCACTGATGGGGCTTTAGATGACGAGGATGTTACCTTTGAGGTTATGGAGGAACTTAAAGCCGAGCCCCGCCTGGACCTTAAGCGTATTGGAGCGCGTTCTGTCAAGGGCACGGTATTTTTAAAGGGCACGATAAATGATCCGGAAGAAAGGGATGCTGCCGTCAGTGCCGCTTACAGGGCCCGGGGAGTGTGGCGGGTTGTCAGCCAGCTGGACATGGAAACGGCTAAGGAGCCCAGCCTGGAGGAAATATTCCACAGCCAGGTAAATAATGATCGGGAAGACAGAAGGGAATAATATCTTTACTTTTAGGACCAAGAATACTGAAGCCGTCAAAAAATCTCCTCAAAGGAGATTTTTTGGGGAATATGGCTTGCTTACCCATTTTTTTGTGAGGATAATGTAAAATAAGATTATTTATCTAATAAAAGGATTAGATTATTGCTGAGAGGAGATGTGGCTTAGTTGATCCTTCCCTATGACGGGATTTATCCGTTAATTGATGAAACAGCTTTTATTGCCCCGGGCGCGGTTGTGGTCGGAAGAGTGGAAATTGGTGCTCATGCCAGCATCTGGTACAATTCTGTGATACGAGGCGATGTGGATACTGTTAAAATCGGAGCCATGACCAATATTCAAGATGGTTCGATCCTGCACGAACACGCGGGGTTTCCCCTTGTTGTGGGGGAAAGGGTAACAGTTGGCCACAGGGTCTTATTGCATGGGTGCACCATTGAAGATGACGCTTATATCGGCATGGGTTCGATTATTTTGAACGGGGCCAGGGTTTGTAAGGGTGCGGTGGTAGGAGCGGGGTCCCTGGTGCTCCAGGGGATGGTAATACCCGCCGGGATGCTGGCCGTGGGGTCTCCGGCCAGGGTAGTCAGGGCAATTAAAGAGTCCGAGGTGGACAGGTTCTACGGGGCTGTCGGGAGGTACCAAAAAATGGCTAAGATGCACTACCCGCTGATGGAAAAGCAAAGGGTTTTTAAGCCTGGTCATGATCAGGAGCCGAGAGGTAAAAATGAAATTAACCAGTAAATCAGGCCGGCTAAAATAATGGTGATGGGCAGGGTAATCACCCAGGTTATAACGATCCTTTCTGCTGTGTCCCATCTTACAGCGGAAAAACGCTTGGCTGAACCTACTCCCATGATGGAGGATGAGATGACGTGAGTTGTGCTCACCGGCATTTTGAGCAGGGTAGCCATAAGGATGACAAATGCCGAGCAAAAGTCTGCCGAAAAGCCGCTGGCCGGTTCCAGCTTCATGATCCTTGTGCCCACTGTTTTAATGATCTTCCAGCCGCCCATTGAGGTACCCAGGGCCATAACAACAGCGCAGGTTAATTTAACCCAAAAGGGGACTTCCAGAGTTGTTTGAAATCCCCCGGTCACCAGGGCGAAGGTTATGATTCCCATGGTTTTTTGCGCGTCATTGGTGCCGTGGCTGAAGGCCTGCCAGGCTGCGGAAAAAACCTGCATGAGACGGAATCTCCGGTTTAATTTAACCGGGTTACCATTTTTAAAAATTGCTCTGACCAGGGACATAAATATGTATCCAGCACCAAAGGCAATCAGCGGCGAAAAGATCAGAGCTCCCAGAATGGTTGAAAAACCGCTGAAATGGACTGCTCCTAATCCTGCGGCAATAATAACAGAACCAGTCAGTGACCCAATTAAAGCGTGGGAGGAACTGCTGGGTATACCGTAATACCAGGTAATTAAATTCCAGGTTATTGCAGAAATCATTGCTGCTGTAACGATGAGCATGCCGTTGTCCAGGTTGAGCGGGTTGGTGATTTTACCGCCGATTGTTTCGGCAACGCCGGTAAAGGCAAGGGCCCCCACCAGGTTCATGGATGAGGCAAGAATAATTGCGGCTCGCGGTGTCAGAGCTTTTGTTGAAATGGCGGTAGCAATTGAATTGGCAGTATCATGAAAGCCATTGATAAAATCAAAGGAAAGTGCAAGCACAACCACAACCATAAAGAGGACCCTTGTCTCATCAAACATTGCAATACCCCTTAATGCCGCATGATTATTCGTTCAAGGATATCTGCTACATCTTCACAGGTATCTGTAATTTCTTCCATCATGTTATAGATCTCTTTCTTTTTGATGATCTCTATGGGGTCGTTGCAGTTGCTGAAGAGTGTCTTTAGGCCGTCCCTGAGCAAGTCATCCGCCACTTTTTCGAGGTCGTTGATTCTGTGGGTATGCCTGCTGATTTCCTTGATCCTGTTGTTGCCCAGGTTATTTATGGCAGAAACGATTTCCTGGGTGCAAGCCTCGATATTTTTGGCGAAAAGCTTCATGTACTCGTCGGTTTCTTTAATATTGAACAGTTCAAATCTCCAGGTGCAGGCTTCGATAATATCCAGCACATCATCCAGTTTGATGGTCAGACCCAGGATGTCTTCGCGTTCCAGAGGGGTTATAAAAGTCTTATTCAGAGCCCTTATTATATCGTGGGTATACTGGTCTCCTTTGTTTTCCAGAGCTTTAATCCGGAGGGCGAACTCCTCCGTGCAACCAAGGTTATTAATATTCTCCCTAAAAATACCAGCAGCGTTATGAATGTTATTTGCTACCGAAATAAAACACTCAAAAAATATTACCTTACTTTTTTTAAGGAGCATATTTCCCACCTCCAGATGGCGAAGTTTGTGCATCCTCCACTGGTATCTTATCACATGCCAGGTTAATACATTGTTAAGGTAATGTTAATTTTTTTTTAAGGTTTATTTGCGTCAGGTAAAATGCCGGTTTAATTGCATAAAGATGAGTTTTCCCGGTTACACTGCAATTATCGAAGAAGATGCCAAAGGGGTGTTTTTAGCAGGATGAATCGGGATATTTGTATCGTCGGAGTGCTGGTTGATGAGAGGGCAGATCAGGCCCCGAAAGTGCAGGAGGTTTTCACCAGGTACGGTTCCCAGATCCTCTGTCGTAACGGAATTCCGGACCCGGGCCGGGAGCGCGGTATTATCACCCTCACCATGCAGGCCCGGGATGATGAAAGGGAGAGACTGGAAAGGGAACTGGCTTCAATCGAGGGGGTCAAGGTCCGGTCCCTTTGTCTTTCGGATGCCATGGAATAAGCTGCCCTGCATCAGGGTCAATAAGCTAAGGACCTGGTTTTCCCGTTACGTCTTTAATCGTCCTGTTCATCTGCTCCAGTTATTTTCAGGATGCGGTTTAACCTCAAGGCGATGAATCCCAGGACCGTAGCTACGCCAACAGCAAGGTACATCCCGACGCCAATGGCTGTACCCAGGGCGGCGGTCAGCCAGATGCTGGCCGCGGTGGTTAAGCCTCTGACCTTGTTTTCTTCTCTAAAGATCAACCCGCCCCCGATAAAGCTTACGCCCACAACAATTTGAGCTGCTATCCTGGCCGGATCCATATTGGTCCGGTAATAGGGGGGGCCGGCAAATTCTTTAAAACCATAGATGCTGATGATGGTAAAAAGTGCGGCGCCGAGGCCTACCAGGGCATGGGTCCTTATCCCGGCCGGCTTGTGCATGCTTCTTCTCTCGGCTCCAATCAAGGCACCAACGAGTAAAGCCAGGCAGAGCCTGATAACGGTCTGGATGTCGTCAACAGTCATGGCTGTTTCCCCTTTCAGGCTTTAGCCCTTCGTTACTGTAATAATAATACTTAACATGAATTCTAGTAATTACCAATATTTTTAATATTCAAGAAATTTATGACCAGAACCCGGTATTGACGAATTAAAGGGGCGCTCCTTAAAGAGCGCCCTGAAACTGGCTACCGTTTCCGGCCAGAGACCGTTCGGCACGTTCGATGGCAAGCCGGACCATGTTACCGCAGTCTTTGGATGAAACATTACCGAAGTAACCGCCGTCCCTGCGCACCACGTTGCCAAAACCCAGTTCATCGGCTAATTCGTACTTCAGCCTTTCGGACATTACTCCTCTACGCCTTCTGCTCATTAGCCCAAACCCCCTTATTCAGTTGAAACGGCAGCCATTATTATTATGTGAAATAGTTTTGTTTTTAGCCGTGTAAAAAATGGCCGGCATCTAAAAGGGCAAAAAAAACAATTATTTTTTACTAATCCTTTCTGGTAAAACCCTTTCCCAGTACTTCAGTGGCATCGGAAATGTAAACAAAGGCATCGGGATCGATTTCCGAGATAATATGCTTTAGTTTGGCCAGTTCAAAACGGTTTGCTACGCAGTTGATAATGGTTTTATTCTCCCGGGTAAAGGCTCCCCAGCCGCTAAAATAAGTTACGCCACGGTGCATCTCGTTGATAATCCTGCCACCGATTTCTTCGGACATATTGGATATAATCATTACCGACTTATTTAAATTAAAACCGGTTATCGTTACATCAATCATTTTGCCGGCAACAAACATGGAAATTACGGTGTACAAAACAATATCCAGCGGGAAAAAAGCCAGGGAGATGGTAATGACCAAAAGGTTTGCGTAGAACCCAACCTCCCCGATACTCATATTTTTTTTCTTTTTCAGGATAACTGCGATGATGTCGGTGCCGCCGGTACTGCCATGGCCCCGGAACACCAAACCGAGGCCCACGCCGCTTAAGCCCCCTCCAAAAATGGAGGCCAGGAACAGGTCCACCGGCAGCGGCTCAATCAGGTTATAGGTGGTTGCCTGAAAGATGGTCAGGGCCAGCGTGCCCGCCAGGCTGTAAAGTAAGAATTGCCGGTTGATTTCCCTGGCACCCCACCAGAAAATAGGTATGTTGAGGAGCAGGATGCTTGAGTAAACGGGTATCTTGAAAAGGTAAAGGAAGGCCAGGGCCAGCCCTGCAACTCCCCCGGACAGTAGGCCGTGCGGGATTAAAAGGATGTTCAGGCTTACCGCCACCAGGAGCGATCCGGCTATGATCTGAAGGAGATTAATTGCTACCTCCCACGGGGAAAAGCGAAGCTTTAAGAACCGGCCCAAATTTTTTCCCTCCGGAATGTTCGCGGTGAAATCAAACTTGATTCTTGACTTTAAGCTGAAGGAATTATTGCCGGATCTAAGTATACGGCAAAATGATTTGTTTTATTAGTAATCAGTTTTCTTGCCCGGGTTTTTTAGGATGCTCAACTGCCCGTGCAGGGCCAGGTGGGTAAATATAAACATGGCGTGGGACCAGTTCAAGGGCATCACCCAGGCCGGGCCACCGCTATCCTTGCCGGCCTGCTCCGGGAGCAGGAGGTGTTGATTGGCCTGGCTTAAGCACCAGTTAAACAACTGGCGGGCCCTGGTCCGGTTCCCGGCCAGGCAGTGGTAGATGGAAAGCCAGAAGGTGGTAATCAGCCAGGGGTTTCCTTCCCGGTAGTTGTCCCCTTCATAGCGGCGCAGGCCACCGGCGCCCCAATTCCAGAGTTTTTCTTCAATTGCCCTGACGGTTGCCTCCATGCGGTCATCCAGCGGGTCCAGCACGGCAAAGGGAAAAACCAGGCCCAGCAGGGCTGCGTCTACCCTTTCGTCCTCCCCGATAAAGTAGGTCTGGTAGATGCCTGTGGGATCTGTGCCGGTAAAGGCCCTTTCCCCCCGGCCCAGGGCCCTCTCATAGGTGTCCCGGTATACCCTCCGGTTGACCCCGCGCCGGAACCGGTTCAGGCGTTCTGACCACTGGCGTTTTAATATACCTTCCCGCACGGTTTTGGAGGCAGCGAGCCAGCAGTCCGAGTCACCTTTATTGCCTTTTACCGCCGCCAGTTCCGAGGCAGCCTTGAGTCCCGCGCAGACGGCTGCGGCAGAATATGTTCCCTGGAGGTACTCATCCTCCCACGGGTCAAAACTGGGTGAGGGCAGGCCGTTGGCTTCAAGATGTTCTGTCAGGTAAGAGGCTGCTGCTGCCAGGGAAAACCAGATCTGTTCCAGGAAATCCCTGTCCCCGGTAAGGGAGTAATGGTGCCAGTAGCCCCAGAGCACAGCTCCTGTTTGGTCAATTTGTTTTCCCCAAAAGGGGGCCGGCATGCCGTCTAAAAAGTAACGCTGCCGCCAATCCCCTTCTTTGTTTTGGATTTTGGCAGCAAAATTATAAAACTGTGCCGCGCTCTGGTGATAACCGGCCTCGTCCAGGGCTGCGGCCACAAAGACGGCATCCCTGGGCCAGCAGTAGCCGTAGCCGCCGCAGGCCTGGTAATAGGGATCAAATTCCGGCGCAGCGATGGATGCCCCCGTCTCTCTGCAGGTCATCAGCTTCATGGCCAGGAGGGACCGGTTATAGGCCGGGTGTGCCGGAACCCCCTCCAGGGTCCGGGCGCCTGCCTGGAGCCAATCCAGCCAGTACTGCCGGGTGTCTTCCAGCCACTCACTTCCTCCCCGGGTTGCCGCGACGGCCAGAAGGGCCCGGACCTCTTCCTCCCCGTGCCCGGCAGCCAGGTATATTGTAAAGGTTTTCGCTTCCCCCGGCCTGACTTCACCCAGATCCCAGGCCAGGCTACCGGCGCCATGGCGGATGGAGTCCCTGTTTCCCCAGAGCGTTCCTTCGGTTGCTTCCCGGTATGGGTCAGTGGCAGTATCCCGCCGCCCGCACTGGTACCCTGCCAGGGGATAACCGCAGCCGGCTACGGCAAAATAAACATCCCGCCGGAAAAAAACCAGAGCATGGCTGGCAAAGTCCAGGTATACACCGTCATAAAGGATCGATTCCTCAATTTCGAAGTTGCAGTATAGAAAAAAGGTTATGCTCTCGCTATTGCCACCAGTATTTTCAATTTTATAGTGCCTGGCCAGCAGGTCCTGCTGCGGCAAAACAAAATCCCACTGCGTAACACTCAGCTGGCTGGACAGGCCGGTCAGGGTCGTTTCCAGGATGTTTGTGTCGGCCAGGTAGCGCTGGGAGGAGGACCATTCACCCAGGTGGAACCATTTGGTCGGGCTATTGCCGAACCTTAGCCCCGTCCAGAAGCGGCCCAGGTGCTGGCCGTAGTCGATGCGCGGCCAGAAGAGCTTGAAAATCTCTCCGTTTCTTTTTAATAAAGCAAGCATCCTGGAGTTTCCGATAATGGCCTCCGGCATTTCCAGCCGGGTCGTTGCTTGATTGATTTTTCCCACCACCGTTCCAAGAAATCCCTGTTTATCTTACATTATAACTGATTAGCTAAAGTCCTTTAAGATATGTTTAAACGTGGTATGATATTTAAAGGTGCCGAAGCGTTTTAGTGACTTTATACCTTTATAAGATCCATCTTTTTGAAAGAAGAGCTTTATCGAAAAAACTCAGATAAGGGGTGGACAGAGTCAAATGAAACCTGAGGCGGGAGGAGGCGGGAGCAATTTCCCAACCCTGGAGGAGGTCAGGGCCGAGATCGACAGGGTGGATCAGCAGATCATCGAGCTTTTGGGCAAACGGGCAGAACTGGTGCGCAGCCTTGGAAAATTTAAAAAGGGGGGGCCGGTCCGGGATCCGGAAAGGGAGAGAAGGGTTTTAGAAAAGGTGAAGGGGCTGGCCCTGGACAGGGGACTCAGCCCGGATTTCGTGGAAAAAGTCTACCGGGGTTTTTTCAGTTATTTTGTAGAATTGCAGCAGGCAAACGGAGAACAAAGGTAGTTTGCAGCGGGTAATTATATATATTTAAGCAATTCGTCATGGATCAGGCCGTTAGATGCTGCAATTGAGAGATAGGGTTCAAGGACCAGTTTTTTACCGTCGACGTCCGTGACCCTGCCCCCGGCCTCTTCCACCAGCAGGGAGCCGGCAGCCACATCCCAGGGCATCAGGGTGTTTTCCCAGAAACCGGTCAGCCGCCCGCAGGCCACGTAGGCCAGTTCCAGGGCAGCGGAACCCAGAGCCCTTAAGTTGGAACAGCGGTGAATAATCCTGTGGTAGTCGATTCTGTTCAGGCGTTCGCTAAAGGACTTATTGGCAGGGTAACCGGTAACCAGAAGGCTTTCCGGCAGTGTTTGCCGGAGCTTGTCTACCTGCACCGGCCTGCCGTTTAGAAAGGCCCCGCAGTCTGCCAGGGCGGTGAAGCACTCCCGCCGGAACGGATCATATACCACTCCGGCAAGAACTCTGTCTTGCCGGCAGAGAGCAATTGACACGCTACAGAAGGGAATGCCGTAGACAAAGTTGGTGGTGCCGTCCAGGGGATCCACGTACCAGGTAAAGCTGTCCCGCCCGGTTTCCGGGGCCTTTTCATTTTCCTCACCTATAATCACGTGTTCTGGAAATGCCTTCTGGAGACCAAGTGTGATCAATTCTTCAGATTGGCGGTCCACTTCTGTCACCAGATCTGAGGGACAGGACTTGAATCCACTGTGGAAGTCTTCTCCAAAACTGTTTCTGATGATTTCTCCAGCCTGAAGGGCCAGGTCAACGGCTGTTTTAAGGAAAAGATCGTAATTCATGGCGACTCCTTTGTTCTTTTCTTTAGATTGATTTTAACACAATCTTAAAGCAGAGTCCTAGTCTTGAGGCATTAGCAAAGAAACAGCATATCTATTGCGGGGGGCCTTCAGGCACCGGCTTAAAGCTGCCCTGGGCGGGAGATTATTCTCCTGCCGGCGCCTGGCGATGGATGGCCATTCATTATGTTGTTCCCCCTGACCGGAGCCACAGGTCCCGCTTTTGCAGTAAACAGCTGCAGGTCAATACAAAAAAGGCAGCTTCTGCACAGAACCAGTAACTCGATTGGGAATCGATGTAGACCTCCCGGACATAGCGGACCTTCTCGTAGGCTGCCCTGTAATCACCGTGCAGGCAGGCGTAATAACCAAGGATCATCCAGGGATAATCAGGGGGGCTGATTTTAACCCAGTCCGGGTGATATTTATTAAAAATTTTGTAAAGGTGGGCGCCCCTTTCCGATTCCGGTTTGTGCAGACCGCAAAGAACAGGGAAGATCTGACAGGATGCGTCAGGGTAAAACTTTCTTATATTAACCCCGGGACGGAACCAGCCGGTCTTACTGGGGTGGTAGAGTTGAATCCGTGGATTCCAGAGCATTCTTTCGATTCCTGCGCTGATGGCCCTGGCTTTAGCCCGGTAATAGGGAGCTTCCTCGTCGCCCAGGCAATCCAGAAGATTGCTGAAATCTTCCAGACCCCGGTATGCTTCGCAGTTATCCATCAGGTATTTTACCCTGTGGCTGGCCAGGGCATAGGTCAGGCCGTCCCGGTCCATCAGGTTGACTATTGCCTGGGCTATTTTTTTCAGGCCCGAAAGATTTTCCCGGACCCAGCCGGTGTGTCCAGTGCGCTGGTGGTAAAGGGCTGTCAGGGACAGAAAGGTTCCGGCGTAGGCATCCTCTGAATCGGGCCTGCTTGTTGTGGGCTGGTCCCTCTGATCATAATGGTAGTCCAGGATGGTCCCATTATTCTCATTTCTCAGATACCAGTTTAGATAACGCCTTACCAGCGGGAATGCTGCAGGTTCTTCCAGCAAAGCCATAGCCGCAAAATTTGAAAAGTAGGGTGTGACCCAGCCCTGGTGCGGGTAGCGGGTTATGACGCCGTCGGCGCTGCTTCTGTATTTCAGAATCTGACAGCTTTTTAGCCACTGGATCTGCGCAGCCAGGTTACCCTGCAGTGCGTAAACCACTTCAGACGCATTGCTGATATATTCCACAGGAAACACTCCAATGAACTATTTATTACATACTATGGCTTTGCTCAGCTTAGGTTTCTATTATGGGGAGGAAAGAAAACCAGGCTTAAAGAATATTGTTTCCCAAAGGGGGAAGAACAGATTAAAATGCTTGACGAAGAAATTAGAATTTTTCTGGAAGCTCTCCGCGGAGCCAGGGGGCTCCTTCTCTACAGGGGTATCCTGCAGGACCCGGTCTGCCGTGCTTTTACCGGCTTTCTTGAGGCAGTTGCCGGCCGCGCAGGTACGGACCAATTACTGGAGGCTTACGCAGAATTGTTTTATATCCTGTCCCGGGAAGCCGGGGAGACAGGGACTGAGCCGGTGGGTGATGCCTGGCAAAACCACTTGCTGAATCTAATCCTATTTGACGATAATGCTTTCAGCCAGGATGCTGCAGCGTATTCCCTGGAATCACTGGGCGAATCATTAAAGGACGCTGCGGCAAGAGATCTGGCGGCACTTCAACTTCTATACAAGATCGATGCCTGCAAGGCACGTGATGTTGTTTCAGCCCTGACGGGTGGACAGGCTGTTGCGGGCGTTCTACCCGCCTGGGAAAAACTTGCTGTTTCTGTTCCACACCGTGCTCCCGCGGGGAACAGCGCCGCCACAGAGATGAAAATCCGTTTGCATAACGCTGCTGCCTGGGGCGACTGCCTGCAGGACCTGGCCGGTTATTACCGGCAAGCGGGATCCGGTATCTTTGGGAAATACGGAGCTTTCAGGTGGGTAAGCCGCTCCCGCAGCCTGGAGGGCATCGCTGAGCCTGACCGGGTCAGTTTTCAGGAATTAACGGGCTATAAGTCCCAGCAGCAGGTGGTGTTGGATAACACTGAAAGATTTTTGGCAGGATTACCGGCCAACAATATCTTGCTTTACGGGGATAGGGGCACCGGTAAATCTTCTACTGTTAAGGCGCTCTTGAACCGGTATCAGAATCGTGGCCTGCGCCTGGTTGAGGTTCCCAGAAGCGCCCTGGGCGACTACCTTTTGATTATCAAGCAGTTGAGGCGTAGACCCCAGCGTTTTATCCTTTTTATCGACGATCTTTCCTTTGAAGAATCAGAGACTGAGTATAAGGAACTGAAGGCTGTTCTGGAGGGCGGCCTGGAGAACCGCCCTGCCAATGTCTTGATTTATGCCACCTCAAACAGGCGGCACCTGGTTAAAGAGAATTTTACGGACCGCCAGCCGGTGTTAGAACCCAACGGGGAGGTCCGCCCCGCTGATACAGTCCAGGAAAAACTGTCCCTGGCTGACCGTTTTGGGATAACAGTTCTTTACACGGCACCGGACCGGAAGCTCTACCTGGATATTGTCCGGGAGGCAGCCAGGCTCAGGGGGTTGCAGATCGAAGATGCTGTCCTGGAGCAGAGGGCACTGCAATGGGAGTCCCGGCATAATGGACGCTCCTGCCGCACGGCCAGGCAGTTCGTTGATTATCTTTCCGGTGAGCCAGGCGTTTTACCCGGCAAGGGAGATGCGCCGGAGGAATGATTAAGGCCTGCCTGGCAGGGATAAGAACAGGTCCAGCTGTGCAAAATATTTAATAATTTTAGATTATAGACAAGAGGTATTTAGCCGTTTCTTGCTGAATATCTTTATATAGTAAAATATAGTAAACCTGCAGTCTGGTTCGCGCAAGCTGTCCTGTAAACAGCTAATGATATAAAGAGGAGTAATGTTCTGTGAAGAGCCCACGGATCCTTTTGATCTTATTTGGCCTGGCCTTTCTTGCCATCCAGGTTGTAAGTTATATGTCAAGCATTTCCAAGCATGAGGAACGGGTGGTGAAGCTTGAAAAACAGGCTGTGCAATATGAAACCAAGGGCACCTATATTGACTTGAAGCTGGATCCGGCTCTGGAGCTGAGAAAGGAAAAAGCCAGGTTTAAAGCTGAAACGGTGAATTTTATTATCAAGGTGCTGGTTATATCGGCATCAACGGCCTTTGTATTTGCCCTTACAAGGGACCGGGAAGAGAAAGGAACCTGACCGGCCCTTTCCCATATAGAGAAAAATGCCCCTCTGCCCAGGGGGTTTATTTTTTTGGGAAAACAATACCTGCCTGCTTATCCGCCGGACCTGCCTTCCTGCCTGGGCCGCCTTTTCCGGGTCCATGCCCGTTTCTCATCTGCCTTTTTAGGGAAAGCAGGTGAGTGGGGGTGATTCAATGCTCAGCCCGTTAAGCAGAAACCCACCGGAATCCAGTGAACACTGGTTAGATATCCATGTTGCTGAGGCTGCACCAGTAGAGGTTAAGAGTCTATTTTCAGGATTGAGGGGATTATATTAGCAGGTGCGGCTGCCCGGCCGGCCAGGGATAGAGGCGGCTACTGCAAGGGGTATAAATTCTTTGAATTGATGCAGAATATAAACCGGCTTTCAATATATTATTGGACGGAGGTAGATTTAATAATGAAGATGGGTACCCATGAAGCCATGGAAATGCACGAAGTTTTAAGTGAATCTATCTGTATGATTGACCACTACGCCATGTACTTGAGCCAGTGCCGGGACCCGGAACTGCGCAGGATCCTGGAGCGGCAGCAGCGGCATATGATTGATGCTTATAATACCAAGGTAAATGTCATGCAGGGGCAGGGTATTGACGTCTCCCGGGCGCCGCGGCTGACAATGGGAGCTGGTGCTGGAATGGGTATGGAACACCACCCGGATTACGGCATGCAGCAAACCTCGCCGGTAACCCCCAGGCCCGAGGCCAGGAGCCTGGACGACCGTACAATCGCGAAGGGTGCCCTCATGTTTCATAAGTGCGGGGCGGTACATTCGACGAACGCAGCTCTGGAGTGCGCCAACCCGCAACTGCGCAATTTGTTGGCCACCTCAGCGAGGTCCTGTATGGAAATGGCCTATGAAATATTCCAGTACATGAACCATAAAGGCTGGTACCAGGTACCCGTCATGCCGGAACATACCTTGAGTCAGATGCAACAGGCTTACCAGCCCATGATTGGCCACTAAAATGTTCACTCTGAAAACTACCGGCCCCACCGCGGATGGTGGGGCCGGGCTATGGCTATTTACAGGGGGAAAAACAGGTTTAGAGGATGGTTGTAGAAGCAAGGGAATGTTCTTTCCGCTTCCCTTAACACTATTGAAGCTTACCTTAAATAAAAAACAATTTGCAAAGCCAGCAGGATTACGATTCCCAGCATTCCCAGCATTGCCATTAATTTTGTTCGTCTTTGTTCAGCGGCCAGAAGGAGTTGCTTCTGTTCCAGTCCTGCAACCAGCTCATTCATTTTCCGGATCTCTACGTTCAACAGTTCAGCTTTTTCTTCAGCTGGCCCCAGGATTCTTTTTTGGATGGTATCAGCCAGCGCCAGGACCATTTCCCGGTTGTTTCCGGTTTTTTCAGCGCTCATCAAAGCTCCCTCCGCTGGCCTGACTGATGGCATCCCTGAGCGCTGCCAGGATCATCAGGGGGATTTGCTGCACTTTAGCCTCCAATACATCCAGCCTTTCCTTAAGCTCTTTCATTATGGCCCTGTCCTCGGCTTTTAAAACTTCCAGGCGTTCTGCAATTCTTTTGTTTTCCTCCAGCACAGGTTGCACCATTTTCTTTTTTAAGCCGGAAAGGATGTCTTTTAAAAGCTGCTGGATTAATTCGTCACCGGCCTGACTGGTCTTCACACCGTCCAGTGAATCCGCCATTAACCTCTCCTCCTTAAAAATATTTCAAAAGTATATCCTGTTTTCATAAATGAGATATTAGATATTATCAATGGCCCTTTTCAGGTTCAGGAGCAACCGGGAGGTTTCCCTCCGGGTATGCTCCTCCAGCGCGAACCGGACGTGCTCTCCAAAATCTTGAAGCAGGTCCTTTCTGATTTCTCCCCCTGTCCGGCCACTGATTTCCCTGATAATCCTGCGCAGCCTCTCGTCCAAAAGCCTTGCGTTGTCCATTTTAACCCCCCTTGCCGTTATTCAAGGACAAATAACTTTCCGGGAGCAGACTTGCCCCCAGGCCTGCAGCGGCCCGGTGTTTTGTTGATCCTAGAATTAAATTACCCGGCCTATCATGGTGGCCTCGAAAAGTAAACTGCGCTGCGGATCTCCTTTAACCTCCTGCTTGACAGCCGCAGGAAATTCTGAGCTGCCTGCAGGCGCCTTTTTCCCTCTAAAGAAAGCGTCCCGGCCGGGGCTTTTTCCCTTATTTCTTTGAAGGCAACGTCGAGAATGGAGAACAATTCCGCCACCGCAGCTAAATAAAAGGCCCTGCCGCTGTGACCCAGGATGCCCTCTTCCAGGCGTTTCAAAAAAGCTCCCAAAAGGCCCCCGTCTTCCCCGGTAAGGCCTTTTAAAGCCGAAATCAGGAAAACTCCCGGTTTGGTAAAGTTGAAGCCTTCCGGTGCTGACGGGGAGGCCAGTTGCCTTCGCACATAATTTGCCACAGCTTCCTGCTGGGCGGGGCTTAAAAGGTCGGCAAAATTGATGAGAAAGAAATATTTTCCCGCCCGGAAGCTTGGGATTTTTCCCATTTCCCTGAATCCCCGGGCTTCGGGCCCGAATAAGGCCGCAAAGTGCTCTTTGTCCATATTGGTCAGGATATGTTTGGCGTTGAGGAAAACCAGATAAACATCACATTGCTGGATGATTTGCCGTGTTTTTCCGTAATGGTGTTTTTGGATCCAGTCCAGGCCCGGGGTGTCGATAAAGTCGGCCAGTTTCAAATACTCGGCGGGGTGTTGGATTTCAATCAGGTCAATCCGGAAAAAATTTTCCTGCCCTTTCGCCAGGCGCCTGAAACGGTCCAGCTCCTGAGTCCTGGCAAGATCGAATTCAAGCTTTCCTGAATCCTTAAATGTGACCCTGACCTCCTCCACGGCCCCGGAGGCTTTCAGCCCCCTCAGGGGGACCGGCTTAAAGGCCGCCGGCAAAACCGGGCTTCCTTTGGTCCTGGCAAAGGAGCCGGCGGCGAAGTGCTCTTTGAGGTGCTTGATCTTTTCGAGCATTTCCTGCCTTTCCACCCGCCGGAAAAGGCCACCGGAGTCGGCTTCCAGAAATGCCACCGGAGACCCGGCAGCCAGCAGCCAGTTTTCCAGCGCTGCTGCTTCTTCCCGGCGCAGGCTGGCCATGCCTCCCAGTACATCATACATCTTTAAGGTCACCTGGAGGGGCAGGTGGACGACAGCTTTTTTTTGCCGGCCGTAAGTAATCCGGGTTACGCAGGGGGTTGTTGGGCCATCTGCCCTGGGGAGGAGGTCATCTTTGAGCAGGGCGTTGAAGAAGGTCGATTTACCCGTTGAAAACTTGCCGGCCGCGGCCACTGTGAAGCGCTTGCCGGCGACCCTGTTGTAAAGCTCATTAAGCTTTGCCCTGTCCAGGTAAGGCTCCAGCTCTTTTTTCCCCAGCAGGCTGCCGAGCAGTTCCAGGAGGTCCTCCTTGCCTTCTTTAATTCCCACCACTCCGGGGCGGTAGGGGCTGCCTCCGGGCCCGCCGGCTCCGGCCTTAATATTGCCGGAGTTAATTTTCTTTGAGAGCTGTTCCAGCTCTGAGACCACCGAGGGAAGGGTATGCAGAATACGCCTGGTTTCTATTATTCTAGAGGCAGTTTCCTGAATGTCCCAAAATCTGGTGAGAAATAGAGAGTCGTCGCTGATCTTGACAACCTTCTTAATCCTCTGGGGCAGCTCAGCCTCGCTTTTCTGTATGGCAGTGGAAGCTTGTCTGTAGGCAGACCGGGCCAGCTCCACTTCCAGGAAGAGGCGCAGGAACTCGATGTTGTCCTTCTTTAAGGTATTAATTGTATATAATTTAACCTGGCTTAAAAAGATTTCTCTCAGGGCCGACCGGGTTAACTGGAGGGAGGAACCGTCGGTTAAACCGAGGTTGCAGTTCAGCCAGAAGGAAAGGTCGCTGATATTTCTTTTCTTCCATAGGGAAGAGAGCCGGTAGAGAAACAGCCGGTTGAAATCCTCAATGCCCCGCTGGTGAAAAAGGTAGATTACTTTGTCGGCCTCTCTGGCCTCCTGTTCGGCCAGCCCGCTGTATTCACCGTGGTAGGAGTCAATGCCCGGTGTGTCCACAAGGCTGCATTTTTTTAGAAGGGGAGCGGGCCATTCAATGGTGATCCGCCCGGCTGGCGCCTTCAGCTGGTTTAAAAAGCTATGGAAATCATCCCTCTGGTGAAAGACACGTCTTTCCCGCCCCCTGGTTACGGTTGCCTTAAATGTTACGCCGTAAACGAAGTGTAAGGGCTGGAATGTACTGGGGATTACTCCGACCGGGCTGAGCTCCTCTCCCAGGAGACTGTTGATCAGGGTTGATTTGCCGGCGTTAAAGGCTCCCAGGATGGCTACCCGGGGCCTGGCCAGGGGACCTGCGAACATTTCTAATCTCTCTTGACCCTCGATAAACCTGCGGATGTAATCCAAGTAAGCCGCCTCCGGTCAAAGATTTATGGTAAACATTGCTCACATTTCTATATATTAACGCCAAAAGGGTTTTATGCCTTGATTTGCTGCCTTAACAGGGCTTCTTGAGATTTCAGAAAACATGATCCTGTGATAAAATCAGCTCAACTGGTGATAGAATAATGCCAGGGGAAGTCTTCTTAGCTTTTTCAGGAGGCGGTCCAATGTGTAAAACACCGACGGGACGTTATCTATCAACTGCCCAGGCTGGTGAATTCCTTGGAGTCACTCCCTCCCGGATACACCGCCTGGTGCAGGACGGGTTACTGGAAGTAAAGGACACCAGGTTATATAAGTTCGGCAAGAATTATTATTTTGACCGCACGGACGTGGAAAGGCTGTTACCCAGGATCCCCGGGTTAAAAAGAAAATGGCAGGCGGAAGAGGACGCCCGCCTGGGAGCCAAACGGGCTGCTTTCAAGAGGCTGCATGCAGAAAAAAAAGCCCGGCAATACCAGCACCTCAAGGAAGAGTTCTTTTCATCCCTGGAACATTACCCGGAAAAGCCTGCGGCTTTGCTCAGGGCATCCTTTTACCTCTATCATCTGAACCATTATGCCAAGGGCGGGGAAGAATACCTCTATGACTTAAAGGAAAAGGTCTTAAAGGAATTTACTAAGAGGTTTTCAGCAGAGGAAGGCCTGGAAGTCCTTTTTGTTGAGGGCGGTCAAAAAATACTATCACTGTGCGATTCCTGCAGGCAGAAGGCGCTTAAAATGGGTTTGGATTACACCCGTTACAAGTCGACCCATGGTGGCTGCCCCCGTTGCAAGAAAAGGAGTGATTACTACAGCCTGTTTGAATTCAGGGTCCGTTACGGGGAGCACAGCTTCTGTTTTCACACGCCTTATAATGTAGCCAGGAACTGGCTAAATAATCCCGCCGGCTTGCCGCAGAAAACCAGGACTATGGGAGAAGAGGAAGGCCGCACCTTCGGGCGCCCGATTACCGAGGCGGAGGCCATGGCTGTCAGCCTTGAGGAGGTCATCGGGGAACTGGAAAGGTTTCTTGGTGAAAAAATGTAGGGGGCTTGAGGCTTTGAGGACGGTTTATATCTTTGGCGCGGGCGCTTCTGCTGCGGAGGGGGCGCCGGTGGTGCGCAATTTTCTCCGCATTGCCTACCGTCACTTTAAGGAAGAACAGGAAGAGCCAGGTCTGGAAATTGTCTGGGAGTTTCTGGAGCATTTTTACGGGGGCCGGACGGCAATTAAGTCCGCCGTTGATTTGGACAGGTACCCCGGAATCGACGAGATCTTCAACATTGTGGACTGGTACCTTTTGCATAACCAGTCCTTTTCCAACAGGTTTCCCCGGGCCCGCTTATACGATTTAAAAACGGCCCTGGTTAAGCTGATCAGCTTGACCCTGGACAAAAGCCTGCCTGCAGACAGCGGCATGCACCATTCCTTTGTGGCGGGGGTGCTGGAAAAGGGTGACATCCTGCCAACTTTCATTTCCCTCAATTACGATATCGTCCTGGACAGGGCGGTGAGGGCTGCGGGCTGCGTACCGGAGTATGGTTTCTACGGCAACCATGAAAATCACCTGGAAGCCCGGGGTAAAGTGCCCCTTTACAAACTGCACGGCTCCCTGAACTGGTCCTTTTGCCCGCTCTGCGGGGAAATCTCGGAGCATAACGACAAAGTTGCCCACCTCCTTTTCAGGGAGCAGAACGCCATTCACTGCCAGGCCTGCGGCGGGGGAAACTCCCAGGCCATCCTTATTGCCCCCACCCTGTACAAAGCCTATAACATTAGCAGGCTGCACAACATCTGGGACTGTGCAGCCCGGGCCATCAGCCTCTCCCGGCGGGTGGTGTTCATCGGCTATTCCCTGGCCCCTACGGATACCTCCATAATTGCCATGGTCAAGAGGGCTTTAAACGCACCGGACCAAAAAAGAGATATCCTTGTGATCAACCCCAGCGAGCGCGCCTGCGAGCGCTACCGCCAGATTCTGGGCAGGGATTGCAGAATTTACTGTGAAGGGTTCAAGGGAGATGTGGTTTAAGCAACCAGGAGGTAAAAAAGAGCCCGGAGCCGGCAAGGAGGCTTTTTGTAAAGCGGCCCCGGTTACAGGGTAATTCCTTTCAGGCCATCCCACCCACAGGCCTTTTAAAAGCTCAGGGCTATCTCCTCGCGGTCCAGGCGCCCCCTGATCAAGCGCACCTGTTCTACCAGGGCAGGGTTTCCTGCTGCTGCCCGTTCAATCTGGCGGAGCAGGTCGATTTCCCGCCTGAAGATGGAAAAGATATCCCCGGGTTGGAGGGAGGACATCTCCTGCAGCTCTGCAAAACTTGCTCCGTTATACCAGGCAAAGGCCAGGGAGCCGGGCAGGTTGGACCAGATTAAGAAGCGTTCCGGGACACCCAGCCTGAGCAAATCGTGCCTGAGCAAGGCTGTTTCACGCAGGGCCGGGAGTTCCACCCGCGCTACCTGGACGTTCTTTCCCGGAATAAACTCAATGCCGGCCAGGATGGCAGCTACCTGGGCCGGGTCAAAATCTTCAAGCAGGCCTGAGAAAGCAATTTCTGTAACCAGGATCTCCTGAACATGAATTTCCAGGGCGAACAGCCCCCGGGGGTAAAATTCCCGGCCCTTAACATACCCCAGGCTTTCCAGAAGATCTTTAACCTCCCTGTATTCAACGAAAATTGAATTAACCTGGTTTGATACGGCCCTGTACTCCTCCTCAAGCCTGAGGCAGAGGGCTTCGGCCTCCTGCAGTTGTTTAGCGGCAGCCAGGCATTTTTTGTACTCCTGGCATTTCCTGGGAGCAACGGCGAAAAGCTGCTTTTGCAGGCGCTCTTTTTCCCTTCTGTTCTTTTTCCACCGGTAGCGCCGGAGCTGTTTCCGGGCCTTGTCTCGCTCCAGGGGGCAGGACAGGGTCTTGCTTTCCGGGCAGAAGGCGGCTTCTGCAGCTGAAATCCGCCCTTTGCAGAGCTTGATTTCCTGTTCCAGGAGGATTTTCTTTTTATTGAGCTGGTACATCCTGAAATTATTATTTAAGAAACGGTCAATTTCCGCGTCTGTTTTATATCTCAACAGGCTCAAAACTGTATTCGGGGAAATTACCAGCCTGCCGGATACAGGTTCTACAGACTTCTCATCAAAAAAGCCGGTTTGTTCCGGAAAACGGCTGTCAACGCGTACGAAGGCGTGGCCGATCCGGTCGAAGCCCCGCCGGCCTGCCCGCCCGGCCATCTGAAAAAATTCCCTGTTTTGCAAAATACGAAAATCACGCCCGTCCCATTTCCTGGTAGAATCGAAAACTGCGCTGGCAGCAGGGAAATTAACGCCGGCCGCGAATGTTTCCGTGCAAAAAATCACCCAGAGCAAACGCTGTGAATACAGTTTTTCCACCAGGTATTTTACCGGCGGCAGCAGGCCGGCGTGGTGGTAAGCGATGCCCTGCAGCATCAGGCGCCTCAGGTTGCGCCAACCCGGACCGCTGAAGGTACCGGGGTGTTCCGCTTCTGCTTCCCGGATTTTAGACTCAACTGTTTTCTTTTCCTGGTCATTCAGGAAATCCCATTCCCGCCCCAGCTCATGGGCAAGGATTTCCGTCCGGCCCCGGCTGAAGGCAAAGAAGAGAACGGGCAATTTGTCCTGAATCGCTTCGATGATTTCGCTAGGGGATAATTCCGGCAGTTCCAATCAAGTCACTCCTCCATCCAGCGCTTCCTATTGCGCAGGACCTTTAGCTGTTCAGCCAGGTTTGCCACTTCTCTGCGGGCTTCCCTTTCATCTACAATCCGGCCGTCCGGCAGGATCCACCGGATAGCCAGGGGTACGCGCCTCCTTTTTTCCACAATTACAACGACATTTCCGCCCCGCACAGAGCTGATCCAGTCCGCCATTTCGTCCGCGTTGGGGACCGTTGCCGACAGGCCCAGGATCTTAACGTGCGGGGGTGCGAAGAGAATGCTTTCCTCCCAGGTGGTACCCCGCTCTGTGTCGTCAAGGTAGTGGATCTCGTCAAAAACAACGTAGGAGATCCTCTCCAGCTGTTCGGGTTCGCTGATGCACCAGTTCCTGAATATTTCTGTGGTCATGATCAACATTGGCGCACCCGGGTTGATGCTGATGTCGCCGGTAACAAGGCCCACCTTTTCCAGGCCGAATAATTCCTTAAAGTCCCTGAATTTCTGATTGGAGAGGGCTTTTAAAGGGGATGTGTAAACCATCCCCCTTCCCTGTGAAATTACATCCCTGGCCAGCATTTCTGCCACCAGGGTTTTTCCGTTTCCCGTAGGAGCAGCCACCAGGACCGATAATCCCTCCTTTAAGGCCTCCGCTGCCTCAATCTGGAAGTCGTCAAGGGTTACAATCTCTGTTTCCGCAAGGGGTGCAGTATCCCTGCGTACCGGTCTTTTTTTCCGGGACGGTCTTTCCGGCGCCGGGATTTCAGCCAGCTGCCGGCCGCGGGCGGCAGCTGGACCGGATTTGGGCAATATAGAGGCCAGGTGCGGTTTGATTTCTTCCAGTTCCTTCCGCAGCAGGTAGGCGTTGTTTTTCCCGTCCGATAAGACTGGGGTGAGCAGCTGTTCTTCAATTAAGCGCCTGGTTTGCCCGATGGAAATTCCCAGAAAGGCTGCGGCTTCCACCAGGTTTAGTTTTTCTTGTTTTTTTGCCAGTTTCTGTAGCCGCGCTCCATCCTTTTTCAGGGCGTAAATGTCGGATTGCCAGAAGCGGATTCTGTCGTCCAGGTAAAAATGATCTATTTCTCCTGATTCTGCCATGCCGGTTAGAATTTCCTGTTCCAGTCCCAGTAAGTTGGCAGCTTCCTTTACGCCCAGGGAGTGTTCCTTGAGAAAAGAAGGGGCGCTGGCGGTATAAGGAGGGGCAAAATACCTTCCGGATATTTCAGCCAATTGCTCGATCAACACTTCGCCGGGGAACTCGCGGCGCAGGCAGCGGTATTCTTTGCCCTTGAATTTTACCGGGAGAGTGTGGCTATCGGCCAGCTCTTTATAAGCATGCTGGTTCAGTCCCAGTTCTTCCGGCAGAAAAAAAGGGAAAGCCAGGGAATCCAGAGCTTTCCGGCAGGCTTCTTGATGCCGGCGCCGTTCCAGTTCAAGCCTGCCCTCAGGGTTGTCCACCGTAGTGATCAGGGCTCCGGGCAGCCTTACAAAGGGGGTGGTATCGTTATCGGCTGCGAGCTTTTCCCTAATCCTTTTATGCCTTTGGAAAGTCCGGAGCAAACCCGAAAGACGGCGGGGTTTCTCCGTGATGTAAGCCAGCAGGAAATCCCAGGCGCCGCTGCTATCGGGAAGTGTAAACCGGCCGTCGGGCAGCTTGGGAAAATGACGCCAGACCGAGCCGGGAAAGTCTTCTATACCCGTTTCAGCAATTATTTCTGTTTTAGACCGGGGCCGTCCGTCAGATAAGAGCTGGGAAATAGTTTCTACCATTTCCCCGTTATCCCTGTATGCGGTGGGGGCTTCCTCTGTCCTGGTGTGCTTCTCCAGTTCTTTTAGGAGTTTGGGCAGGATCCTGCGCAACTGCCTGCGGTCGCTGTACCAGAGGATCCCCGACTGCGCTTGAGCCGGCCCTTCATTTAAATCAATCAACCAGCCGCGGCTGGTTTTAATCCTGCCAATCCGGAGCCCTTCTCTTTCAATTAAGGATGAAAGGGCACCGGTCAGAGCATCGAAGCCGCACCCGCAAAGGGTGTACACCTCTTCCGGGGATAGGGCTCCCCGTTCTTTCAATAATTCAAGGAGTTTGTCTATGGCTTGCCTTGTTTTACTGTTTGCCAAATTGTCCAAACACCTCTGGTCTGGCTTTTATGTATTATTAGTAGTCTAGCACATCCTCTTTAAATTTAACAATAATTTTGCGTTAATCTTGAATTAAAGGGATAGTACGCTGTAATCAAACGGCAGGGTTAATTTACGGTTGCATGGTTTAAAAGAAAAGTGGCCGGAGCACTGGCCACCATCGATATGTTAAGTGTTAAGTAAAGATTCCGGATCCTGTTGGATCCGGAACCTGAACCTGAGGTTGAAAGAAAGAGTGTAACAAAAACATTTGGGTTAGCATACCCGGATAACAGTCATTTTTTCCATTGCCTGTTATCCATAAACAAATCCCCTTGCCTTAAATGAAAAACAGGCCGAACCCGAATACGAGCAGAATCAGGATCAGGAAGAGGATGAAAGCCCAGTTTCCGAAGCCTGTTCCGCTGGCTCCTTCCATTGCAAATTCAGCCATCTTTAACCCTCCTTGATTGTATTATTATTGTTGTTTTAAGCTTAAATAAAGAAGAAACCAAAGGCTAAAACCAGAAGAATGAGGATCAGGAACAGGGCGAAGGCAATGTTGTTGAAACCATCACCTTGTACTTTTTCAGCTGCCACATCAGTCATTTTTTAACCTCCCTGAGCACATTATTATTTAAATTATTATTTAAATAAAGAAGAAACCAAAGGCTAAAACCAGAAGAATGAGGATCAGGAACAGGGCGAAGGCAATGTTGTTAAAACCATCTTTTTTTGCTAACACATCAGTCATTTTTTTAACCTCCTTTTAAAGTTTTCCCCATTGGCTAAGTACAACCAGGATTAAGAGTTAATAATGGAGCAGGAGCAATACTTTCATTTGATGATGTCCGATTAGATTGTTTGCCGGCCTTACCCACCGCCTGGCAGGACCTTTCCCCACCTGTCTTAAAATAATTAAGACTGCTTGCCGGCGGTTTTTGTTGGATAACAGCGAAATCCCTTTGTTTTTTCTAATTCATAATATGAAGGAATAAAAAAATGGTTCCGGGTTTAAATGAATCCAATCCAATTTTAATAATAACGGCACGTCTTAATAATAGACGTGCCTCCCGGTTTGGATTGATGCCGGCAAATTGTCAGCCGCCTGTTTTAAGTGCCGCCGGGATGATAGAAGAAGACGCCGTTGTGGTCAAGGCGGTGTTCGATATTGGCCTGGGGGACGCGGGTTCTTCACGGGGACCAGGTGACTGGCGCAGCGGGGTGCAGGGCGGCACCTCATTTTGGCTTTAACGGGTATATAGCCGGAGAAATCGCTGAGCATCCCTGAAGGAAGCCCCTCTGTTTATGAAGCGGGTATAAGTCGCGGCAGAAAACTACATTTTGTTACAAAATAGTACAAGAAGGGAGTCTTTAAACGGCACGTTATACCGAAAAATAACAGAATAATTATATGCGGGTGTTGCGAAATGGTATTCAACTCCCTGGTTTTGGGCTGGCAAGCTATTTGCATGAATATTAGGTTAAATTAATTTTGACAGGTGGTACTTGTGAATACTCAAAAGCAAAAAATTGAGAACGCCGGCGCAGGGAGTGTAGCCTGGGTATACGACGAGGAACACGGCTGGATTAACGTAAACCTGTTTCTGAAAAGAATTGAGAAGCTTGAGAAAGAGTTATTCGCAAAGTTCCAGAATGACGTAACCTACAGGAAATGTGTATAGAAATTTGCCAAAAAGACTCGGAATATGCCAATAAAAACACAGTCATTCCGAGTCTTTCTTTTTCACTTGGAATTGCAATTAAATAAATTGTTATGCTATAATAACCACAAAGAAAATCAAACTGACCTATCAAATTATCGTTCCAAAAAGAACAAAAGATCTATTAAAAAGATTTTTTTATGTTCAGTTTTCTAGTTATAAGGATAGGTTATGTTTGGTTTAATTTGTGTTTCCTGTTATAGGAGGTGGTTTTCGGTCAAGGTCAGAGTAGATGTCGGTGTTTTGTAGTGGAGAAGGGGATTTTTTTGTGCTAAAATGTGAAATATTTTACAATTAAGCATCTAAAGCAAGGGGGGTCTTAACCCATGGCAACATGCTCATGCGGTTGCGGAGAAGACGAACTGACCAAACAACTAGATAAAATTATTGATCCTTACAGAGGGCAGCCTGGTGGCTTGATTCAGGTTCTGACCAGAGCCCAGGAATTAATCGGCTATCTGCCCAAATGGACCTTGATCAGAATTGCTAAAGCTTTGGGATTGTCTCTTCAGGATGTATACGGTGTTGCTACATTCTACGCGTTCTTCTCACTGATTCCACGGGGCAGGCACAAGATCAGCGTTTGTGCTGGGACAGCCTGTTACGTAAAAGGAACCAATATGGTTGTCAAAACAATCCGGGGACATCTTGGTATCAAACCCGGCCAGACTACTCCCGACAGCCGCTTTACCCTGGAAATTGTCCGCTGCATCGGCGCCTGCGGCCTTGCACCGGCCATGATTATCGACGGCAAGGATGTCCATGGCCGTCTGGAACCGGAACAAATTCCACAAATTCTGGAACAATATGCCTAATACCCGTTATCGCGGGTTGCTCATTCCTTACCAGTGAATTTTGTTCACAATTCCTTACTTATCAGGATAGCGCTACAGGACAAGCTGCCTGATGGGGAGATCATGGGCAGATATGGCTGGAGGATTTAAACGGAGGTGTGATTAATTGAAGTCTGTTGACGAATTAGCAAAGATTAGGGATAGCAGACGAGCTGCCCTTAAAATCCGGGAAGGTGTGCCCTCCGCCACTGAAAAAGCTCACATTATGATGTGCGGCGGGGCGGGCTGTATCTCATCCAAGTGTACCGATGTGGTAGACGCCATGAAGGAGTGCCTGGCCAAGCACGGCATTGCCGACCAGGTTAAAATAATTCTGACAGGTTGCATGGGACCTTGCGACATGGGTCCTGTGGCGATTATTTATCCTGACGCTACTTTCTACCGCAGGTTGAGGGTGAAGGATGCCGAGGCCATTGTCGAGGAGCACATCCTCAAGGGGAATCCCGTACAGCGCTTGTTGTACAGATCACCCGGCGCGAAGGAGCCCACCCGGTGTGTACACGATATCGACCTGTTTAAGAAACAGAAAAAGATTGTTTTGCGGAATAACTTCTATATCGATCCCACTTCCATCGAGGATTACATTGCCCGAGACGGCTATGCTGCCTTAGCCAAGGCCCTTACCGAGATGCAGCCCGCTGAAATCATTGAGGAAGTAAAGAAATCCGGTCTGCGCGGCCGGGGCGGCGCTGGATTCTCAACAGGCATGAAGTGGGGTTTCACCGCTGCTGCCAAAGGAAGCCCGAAATATGTTGTGTGCAACGGTGACGAGGGCGACCCCGGTGCTTTTATGGACAGGTCCGTCCTGGAAGGCGACCCCCACAGCATAATTGAAGGTATGGCCATTTGCGGCCGGGCCATCGGGGCCGAACAGGGTTACGTCTACGTTCGGGCGGAATATCCCCTGGCCATTGAAAGATTGTCTCACGCTATTGAAGAAGCCCGCAAGTATGGCCTGCTAGGGAAAGACATTTTCGGAACTGGCTTTAATTTTGATATTGAGATCAGGATTGGAGCCGGCGCCTTCGTATGCGGTGAGGAGACGGCGCTGCTGCACTCCATCGAAGGTAAGCGCGGCGAGCCAAGGCCGAGACCTCCCTTCCCGGCCAACGCTGGTGTATGGGGTAAACCAACCGTATTGAACAACGTGGAAACATGGGCGAACATTCCGGAGATTATTCTCAAGGGCGCAGACTGGTTTGCCAGCATCGGTACTGAAAAGAGCAAGGGTACCAAAGTCTTCGCGCTGGCTGGCCGGATTAACAACACCGGTATCGTGGAAGTCCCCATGGGCACCACCCTGCGGGAAATCGTTTATGAAATCGGCGGCGGAATTCCCAGGAAGAAGAACTTTAAAGCTGTCCAGACCGGCGGACCCTCCGGCGGCTGCATTCCTGCGGAATACCTGGACACCCCTGTGGATTATGATTCCCTCGGAGCCCTGGGCGCCATCATGGGTTCTGGCGGAATGATTGTTATGGACGAGGACACCTGCATGGTGGACATCGCCAAATTCTTCATTGATTTCTGTGTTGATGAATCCTGCGGTAAGTGCTCACCCTGCCGGATCGGAACCAAGCGGATGCTGGAAATCCTGGAACGGATTACTAACGGCGAAGGAAGAGAAGGAGACATCGAGCTGTTAGAGGAACTGGCTAAAACAATTAAGTCCACCGCTTTGTGTGGCCTGGGACAGACCGCGCCGAACCCTGTATTGAGCACAATCCGTTACTTCAGGCATGAATACGAGGAGCACATCAAGGAGTGTAAGTGCCGCTCCGGAGTCTGCGAGCTTAAGAAGGAATAAAGCCGCTCCCGGCGTTAAGAGGATATGGAAAAAATACGGGAGTTTGGAGGGGAAATAAAAACATGATAACATTGACAATTGATAACCAGAAGGTAGCAGTGGAAGAGGGGACAACTATCCTCGAAGCTGCCGAGAAGCTAGGAATTAAAATCCCGACCCTTTGCTATTTAAAAGAAATTAACGTGATCGGCGCCTGCCGGATTTGCGTTGTCGAAGTACAGGGAGCCAAGGCTTTTGTGCCGGCCTGTGTCGCTCCGGTTGCCGAGGGCATGGTTGTCCGTACCAACACACCGGCTGTGATTAAAGCCCGCAAGCTGATCCTTGAACTGATCCTTTCCGACCACCCAATGGAGTGCCTCACCTGTGTGCGTAACCAGAACTGCGAACTGCAGAAGCTGGCGGAGGCCTTCGGGATTACGGAAGTCCGCTTTGAAGGCGAAAAAACCTCTTATCCCATTGATGATTCCAGCCCTGCCATTGTGCGGGATCCCCGCAAGTGCGTGCTCTGCCGCCGCTGTGTATCGGTTTGCACAAATATCCAGACAGTCAACGCCATCCAGGCTCAGGAGAGAGGTTTCAATACCCTGATCGCTCCGGCCTTCAACGAAAAGCTGGCTAATGTAGAGTGCGTCCAGTGCGGCCAGTGCTCCCTGGTCTGCCCCACTGCGGCCATCCACGAAGTGGACGATACCCAGAGAGTATGGGAAGCCCTTGCTGATCCCAATAAGCATGTAATCGTCCAGACTGCACCTGCGACCCGGGTACAGGTGGGTGAAACCATCGGAGCCGAGCCGGGCAGCATCGTTACCGGCCAGCTGGTTGCCGGGTTACGCCGCCTGGGCTTTGACAAGGTCTTTGACACCGACTTTACCGCTGACCTGACCATTATTGAAGAGGGGAACGAGCTGCTCGAGCGGATTAAAACCGGCGGCACCCTGCCCATGATTACCTCCTGCAGCCCCGGCTGGATTAAATTCGCCGAGCACTTCTATCCGGACCTGCTCCCACATCTCTCCACCTGCAAGTCGCCGCAGCAGATGTTCGGCGCCCTGGCCAAGACCTATTATGCCCAGAAAGCCGGCATTGACCCTGCGAATATCTTCAGCGTCTCGATCATGCCCTGCACCGCCAAGAAGTACGAGTGCACCAGGCCTGAGATGAAGAGCAGCGGCTACCAGGACGTGGACGTGGTTCTCACCTCCCGCGAACTGGGACGTATGTTCAAGCAGGCCGGGTTGGATATAACCAACCTGCCCGAGGAAGAGTATGATCCGCCTCTCGGGATTTCCACCGGTGCCGGTGAAATCTTCGGCGCCTCCGGCGGCGTGATGGAAGCTGCCCTGCGGACTGTTTACGAGGTTGTCACCGGTAAGGAGCTTCCCAACATTAACTTTACGGAGTGCCGTGGCCTTACTGGAGTTAAGGAAGCAACCGTCCAGGTGGGCGACCTGCCGGTTAAAATAGCCATTACCAACGGCCTTGGCAATGCCCGCAAGGTGCTGGATAAGATCCGTGCCGGCGAGGCCGATTACCACTTCATCGAGATCATGTGCTGCCCAGGCGGTTGCATCGGTGGCGGCGGGTCACCCATTCCCACCAACACTGAAATCCGCCTTAAGAGGATTGACGCCGTCTATACAGAGGACGAGCGTATGACTCTGCGCAAGTCCCATGAGAACCCGGCAGTTCAAGAGCTCTATAAAGAGTTCCTGGAGAAACCGCTGGGCCATAAATCACACGAACTGCTGCACACCCATTACACGAAGAGGAGCAATTACCCGTCAGAAGAGTGCTAGTTAACCCTCTTCGCTAACCAGTAAGAAAAAGTCCCCATCTGATTCATTTCAGACGGGGACTTTTTGTTTCTCCAGGCTCTTCATTAGAAGCCCTGCTTAGGACCACGGGCCGGGAATGCGGGAGGGAGCGCACCGGAGGGGTATGCCCGGGGGCAGAAATCGTCTGGCGCTGGCGATGGCCCGGCGAGGTTCGTTGTCTTCTTCACTGAGGTGGCCCAGGACCACCAGCTTGCAATTGGAGAGCCCCATGGACTTCAGGGCCTGACCGCACTGGTCATTGGAAAGATGGCCGCTGGAACCCAGGTTGCGGCGGATGACATGGGGAGGTTTTTTGGAGTATTTATACATCTCCAGGTCATGGTTGGATTCAATATACAAGTAATCAACTGTTTTAAAAGCCTGCAGGCAATAATCCGGCACAAATCCGGTATCGGTGATGAAACCCATCTTTTCGCCGTCGCCGCAAATGGTAAAGCCGATTGTTTCCACGTCATGGGAGAGTCTAAAGTGATTTACGGTAAGGGTACCGATTTTTTCCGGGGTAACCGGGGAAAGGGCGCGGAAGTCCTGTTGTCCGCAGAATGAGGTCCTGGCGCGAAGCTGTTTTAAAACGGGACTGGAAGAGTAGACCGGTATTGTCCTTTCTTTTAGCAAATACTTGAGCCCGTAGACGTGGTCGACATGGCAGTGGGTTATCAGAACCGCGTCGAGATCACCCGGCGTCAGCCCCACCTCGGCCAGAAAAGGTTTTATGTCTCTCTTTCTAAGCCCGCAGTCCACCAGTACACATGTTTGCCGGTCCTGAACAACAATGCTGTTGGCATAGCTGCAGGAAGAAAGAGTACAAAATCTCAAGGCTGGAAAACCCCCATTAGTTTTTCTCTGGGATTAATTTTGACGGTACTGGAACAGATTCCTTCCCTGGACAAGTAACTAAGTTGCTTCTTTGGTTTTAAACTTTCTTAGTTTTTAATTTAGTTTCTTAATTATGAAGTTGACCGGTTCTAAAGCTTAATTTTGTAAAAATAATAATTAAAAATCACGGGAATAATAGCTTTAGAAAATGGTTATAATTATTTTTTATCCTTATTAAGGGGGTTATGGATTTTGTCCGGCAAACTTGTGGAGATAACCAATCCGGCTCTGGTTCCCAGGGAGTTACAGAGGTTTGTCAAACCGGCTCTGGACCAGTTCAAAGTAGAGCTGGCAGCCGAATTGGGCATTCCGGATTACGATCTCATTGACAAAGGAGAGCTTACCTCCCGGCAGCTCGGCCGGATAGGGGGGAACATGACCAAGCGGATGGTGGGCTTTGCTGAAGCAGTTTTAGCCTTTTATTATCGTAAACAACTGGAAGGAAGTAAAAAATCCTAAACCCATAATTTATACGCCCTGCATACCAGCCAGGGGCGTTTTTTTCATTTATAAAGAAGAGAACCCGAAGATTTCAATTATGAGCGAAAAATATAACACAGAAGAGAAAGTGGTATAAATATCGCCTCTTGAACAGAATATAAGGTTAAGAGCATTTTCCTCCAAAAACGGTTTCACAAAATATAACAGCGATGTTTTGCGGGGAGGTAATTTAGATTGGCGCGTAACCGCAGTAACTTACCAAGGGTAGCTTATTTTTGTATGGAATACGGACTTAATGAGAGACTTCAAATCTACGCAGGTGGTCTTGGCGTACTTGCCGGTGATTATATCAAGGCTGCCAAAGACGAAGGATTTCCCATGGTGGCACTGGGAATTCTGTGGAGGCAGGACTATACTCACCAGTTTATAGGCGAAGACCTGATGCCCTATGATATGTTCCCCAACCTGGATTACAAGTTTTTAAAGGATACCGGTGTAACAGTTACAGTACAGGTCCGTGGTGAAGAGGTGCAATGTAAGGTTCGCCTGGTGGACCAGTATGGGAATGTTCCCCTCTATCTCCTGGACACCAATTATCCAGGAAGCCCCCACGGCTGGATGACGAACCGACTTTATGCCAGTGGCCCCCAGGAAAGGGTGGCGGCGGAGATCATCCTTGGTATTGGGGGTATCCGGGCCCTGAGAGCATTGAAAATACCTGTGGATGTGTACCACTTCAATGAGGGCCACGCTGTTCTGGCGGGTATCGAGCTGATCAGGGAAAAGATGACCGAAAGGGGAATGTCCTTCGAGGACGCCTGGCGGGAGACCCGGAAAGAGGTTGTTTTTACCACCCATACCCCTGTGGCGGCCGGCAATGAATCTCATGATCACGAGCTCCTCAAACATATGGGTGCCTATAACGGGCTTGATTACAACCAGATGAAGTTTCTGGGCGGTGATCCCTTTAATCTCACCGTAGCAGCCCTGAGACTTTCCCGGATTACCAACGCTGTGTCCAAAACCCACGGTAAAACGGCAAGAAACATGTGGAGAGGCGTTTACCATGCATCTCCCATTATTTCCATTACCAACGGCGTACATATTGACACCTGGCAGGACCCGGGTATTAAAAAGGCCTTTAAAACCGGGGGAGATATCTGGGAGCCGCACATGAAGTTAAAAAGAAGACTGCTGGAATATATTAAAAAACATACAGGTACGAGGATGAGTGAAAATGCCCTGACCATCGGCTTTGCCCGCCGGGCTGCTCCCTATAAGCGAAGCGATTTAATTTTTAGGAACGAAGAAATCATCGCCCCACTCTTAAGGGATAAAAAAATACAACTGGTTTTCTCCGGTAAGGCTCATCCTGAAGACAGGATGGGTAAAGAAATCATCAAGTCTCTCGTTGAAATGGACCGCAAGTACAGGGACAGCATCGTCTTCCTAGAAAACTACAACATGGAGCTGGCCCGCTTGCTGGTGCAGGGCTGCGACCTCTGGCTCAACAACCCACGTAGACCCATGGAGGCCAGCGGCACCTCGGGTATGAAAGCAGCCATCAACGGTGTGCTCAACCTGTCTATCGTGGACGGATGGGTGGGGGAAGGGCCCCAGCACGGTGTGAGCGGCTGGCTTATAGAGAGCCCCAACCGGGGTGATTCCGATCCGGGTCAGGATGAAGAAGACTTGAAAGCGCTTTATGAAGTCCTTACAGGGGAAGTTATCCAGACCTTTTATAACGACCGCACCCGCTGGGTTGAGATGATGTTTGCAAGCATCGATATGGCCCACTGGCAGTTTTCATCCCGGCGGATGATCAGGGAGTATTATGACCTCATCTACCAGGAGGAGGAATACCCGGCTGAGGCTGAGATTCAGGAGCAGGCCGGGCAGGCATTGCCCGGGGCTGCCTTTGAAAAACAATGGGCAGAGCAAGGGGAGAATGTTTTCCTCTACAACAAAGAATCTTCTCTGCATTCGTAGGAAAGGCTGTTAACAGCCACTCTTTCACTTACAGGTATGGGGCTGTGCCTGCCCCGGGTATTATTACCTGTTTCCGGGGCGGGCTTTGACAGGCTGGACCTGGTCCCCGCCTTTAGAAATAGTTCCTGGAATCGTGGACCGGCTAAGTTTTACCGGTTGTTTTTTTTGATAAAATCGCCTGCAACCGGGCGGTTTATGTTTTTATAATAATAAGGAAGGATCAACAGGTTAGAGGGGGGTATTAAGTGCGAAAGCCTGTTATCGGTGTTATGGGTGGCGGGGAGTCGGCATCTACTGAGGATTGCAGGCTGGCTTACCGTCTTGGCGCTTTAATTGCTGCGGAGGGCTGGGTTTTGCTGAACGGGGGCCGCAATGCCGGAATCATGGATGCTTCTGCCAGGGGAGCCAGGGATGGAGGGGGATTGACTGTCGGTATTCTTCCCGGCGCCGACACAGAACAGGCCTCCCGTTATATAGATGTTGCGATTGTAACAAATATGGGAGGAGCACGGAATGTGATTAACGTCCTTTCCAGCGACATAGTTGTAGCTATGCCCGGTAAAGCTGGTACAATTTCTGAAATTGCCCTGGCCTTGAAATATAAAAAACCTGTTATTTTGCTGAATTTTGATGTCCGCGCGCTATTTCAGGCATGCGCGGGGGAAACCCTTTTGCACTATGTGCAGAGCGTGGAGGAGGCTATCGGCAAAATTAAAGAATTACTTGGCGCAGGTAAACTTCACATTAAACAAGGTTGTCCGAAAAGGTAGGAAAACAGGGTGCTGAAGGCAGTAACAAAAAACAGGTGCACTGGTAAAGCAGCAATAAATTACAAAAAATTTTTATATTTTACGTTGCCTGGCAGAACCAAATCAGGTAATTATGCGTCTAAATGGTAAGAGGTTCTAAAGGAAGAGAAAGGAGGAGGAGCAATGGAGAAGATTGTCACAGAAGGGCTGGTGCTGGCGGCAGTGTCTGCCCTGGGCGGCTCCTTCAGCCTTTTTCATAATTTAGGACTTTCCTGCTGGTTTTTTTCCCTGGGCGGCATCATCATATTACTCTCCGGCCTTCCGGTAGCCGCTCTCCCATTTTTTGTTGCGGCAGCCCTGTGTTATAAAGCTAAGCAGGGAAAAAACCAGAAAAACGACGGAGAATTAGTAAATCCCTCCGAATAATATTTCGGTCAAAGTGACGGGAACCCACTAAAGGGGCTCCCGTTCTTTTTTATTTTTCCTGATTAAATGCTAGTTTAGCCCAAAGGTACATATCCTCAAAGCCGCCGCCGATATTACAGTTATTGATCAGTACTCCGTAAAAATGATAGCCGGCGCCTGCAAATACCCTGTTCATTCCGGTAGAACTGCTGCGGGAGATGGTGTAAAAACAACGCAGGCCTTCCTGCCTCAAACGGTCTTCCAATTTTCCCAGAAGGCAGCCAGCCAGACCGTGTCCTCTCCACCCCGGTATTGTAGCGAAATCTGTCATTTCCGCGTTTTTCATCCGGCTATTTATCTCTGCAGAGGCCGCGGCAACAAGTTCATCGCCAAACCAGGCTGTTATATAGATAACATTTTGACGCATGCTGTATTCAAGGTAAGCGGGGTCTGAGACCGGAAAAGGGTAAGTTGGGAAAGTATTGTGATAAAGGTCCGCCAGTATCCTGCTGTCTTCTTTCCGGCCCCATTTTAATTGAATTCCCTGCGGTAGCTCACGTTTGTTTTTAGCCTTGCCTGAAACTGAGGATAAAACCGGTGGTTTAACTCGCTTGTTCAGGGATGGGGTTTTTCTTTTAGCACTCAAATATTTAGAAAAGACTAGAGCTGTTTCCCGGCCCAGGTAGTAACCAGGTATAGTTGCTTCCAGGCTCATCCCGGCTGCCGTAAAGGCATGCTTCCATTTGGCCGGGGATTTTAGCCAGATTTTGTCCAGGCCGGATGCAGCAGCTTTTTTCTCAAGGGCGCGAACCATTTCCACGGCATTTTCTTCTTTTACCAATAAAAACTCATCAACAGTAATTCGAAGGTTGTATGGTGAGATTAAGACCCGGCAGTTGAAGCCCGGTTCCTGTAGTGTCTCCCACCGGTCCTGCCGCCAGCCTTCCTGCGATTTTACTCTTTTTTGATTAACAGCCACAGGCCTTGTCCTCTCTTTCCAGGTGTCTGGCTTTGCGGCGGTTGCCCTCAGGCACAAGACTGACCGCGGGGAAACCCGGGTTAACCAGTTTCTGCAGACCCACAGGCTCCTGCTCTACTCCGTCGCTTCTACAGATCGTGCAGGTAGCAGGGCAGCCGGAGGTTGGATTCACAGGTTCTTCATAAACGCAGATAACGCCTTCATAGTTGCGCAAGATTGTTTTATTAGCAGTTAAGGAAAGCAAATAGTTGGGTAGAAGCGGAATTTTACCGCCGCCTCCCGGCGCATCTACAACATAATTGGGTACGGCGAAGCCGGAAGTGTGACCTATCAGCGACTCCATAATTTCTATTCCCTTGGCAACCGGTGTGCGGAAATGTTCGATGCCCCGGGATAGGTCGCACTGGTAAAGGTAGTATGGCCGGACCCGGTTTTGTACCAGGAGATGAACAAGCTTCTTGATAATGTGGGGGCAGTCGTTTACCCCCCTCAACAGGACGGTCTGGTTTCCCAGGGGAATGCCGGCATCAACTAACCTGGCCAGAGCCTTGACGGACTCGGCTGTAAACTCCCGGGGGTGGTTAAAATGCGTGTTAATCCAAATGGGATGGTATTTCTTCAGCATCTGGACCAGTTCTTCGGTGATGCGCTGGGGCATGACAACCGGTGTCCGGGTGCCAATGCGGACCACCTGGACGTGGGAGATATCCTTTATTCTACGGATGATTCGTTCCAGGCGGGCTGTTGACAGAATAAACGGGTCACCTCCGGACAGAAGGACGTCCCGTATTTCATGATGCGCTTTTATGTATTGAACGGCCCGTTCAAGATCATGATCGGTAACTCCTCTGTTATTATCCCCTACTTTGCGCTTGCGGGTACAGTGGCGGCAGTATACTGCACACTCATTGGTAACAAGGAGTAGCACACGGTCGGGATAGCGATGGGTCAAACCCGGCACGGGAGAATCGCCTTCCTCGTGCAGGGGGTCCTCCATGTCGCCGCAGCCGCTGATTAACTCCCGGGGATCGGGCAGGCACTGCGCCCGGATGGGACAGGCCGGGTCATCCTTGCGGATCAGGGAGGCGTAATAAGGCGTAACGGCCATGGGAAAAATTTCTGCAGCCTTTTGAATATCCTTTTTTGTTTCATCTTGTAGAGGGATATGCCTGGCAAGTTCAGGCACTGTCAAAACACGGTTCTTCAAATGCCAGCGCCAATCATTCCAATCTTCCTTGTCTCTGGGTTGCAGGTTCAGTATTTTTGCTTGAATAACTCGATACCTCCTTTTTTAAATTCAATATTTTGAACCACACGGTGTAAATTAGCCTGGCAATACGCCGACATAGGGCGATATCCAGACAACTTGTAGTAGTTATTAAAGTTGTCTGTATAATTATAACAATATTATCCTTTTATGTCTATTAAGCAGGGCTTTGATCTCAGACCCCATCGAGCGTACAGGCGTTATTTTCAGCCTTTATCTTGGATTAGTACGGCATTCATGGATAATGCTCCAAAGCCCTCCGGATACTTCGCCGATGCTTTAACCCGGTCACTTTTTTCATAATCACAGGCCAAATGTGGCGCAGGCCACTGTACCCGCTCACCTCCCGGCCTGATCGTAATCCCCGCATAGGCCCTATTTAACATGGATACAATAAGGATCAACGACGATTGCTGGAAGGTGCGGCATGTTTAACCTGAAACAGTTATTGCAAATAATCTCCTACCAGGAAAACCTCGACACCGAAGGTTTTATCCTGAAAGAGACAAAGGATGATCAACAAAAAGCCGGCAAAAAAGATCAGGGGCAGGCCGCTGCGGATAGTAAACAAAGAAGCGGTGCAGGGCAACAACAGGCCGGGGCAGATGCCCAGAAAGATGACGGGAAGGTTGAGCAGCAGGCCGGGAAGGATGGGCAGAATCAGGTGTCCGGCGGAGAGGACGAAGGGGCGGCGGACCAGAACAAAAGGAGTAGGAGCCGCCGTTCTTTCCGTAAGCCCGTTCCCTCCTCCGGCACAAGCGCCCATAGGGCTGCAGAGGACGGGGAGGTCAGCGCTTCCCTCGAGGAAAACAGGGAGTCCATCCGCCAGTTATATGGTTTGCCCGGCAATAAAGATGTGATCATAAGGGATTTTACAATAAATACGGTTCCCCCTGTCCGGTGCTTCGCTGTTTTTATCGATGGCCTGACGGACAAGGTTGTCCAGGACCTCCTGTTTCAGGCTTTGATGGCCTTTGCCGGGCAGGCTGCCCCGGCCAGCGGGGAAAAACTTGTTGACCTGGTTAAGGATAGCCTGATGCCCGGCAACCAGGTTTCGGTGACTGCCAGCTTTCGCGAGTTCTTAGACGGTGTAAACTATGGAGGGACGGCCCTATTTCTGGAAGGCTGCGGTAAAGTATTGCTGGTGGAAACCAAGGGCTGGGAGCACCGCACTGTTGACAGGCCCCAGAGCGAGCAGACAATTAACGGGCCGCAGGAGGCTTTTACGGAGACCCTGCGCACCAATACGTCCCTCATAAGGAAATTATTGAAAAGCGAGCAGCTCACCACGGAACTGCTGACGGTGGGTTGCCGCGTCAGGACCTACGTTGCCGTCATGTACCTGCGGGACCTGGCCAACCCGGATCTGGTTGCCGAGGTCAAAAGGCGCATTGAGGGCGTCAAGGTGGACTACCTTGCGGACAGCGGTGTCCTGGAGCAGTTCATCGAGGACCACCCGTACAGTTTGAACCCAACCACTCTGGCCACGGAACGCCCGGACAGGGTGGCCTCAAAAATCATGGAGGGGAAAGTGGCCATCCTTGTGGACGGGAGCCCCTTTGTCCTGGTTGTTCCCTCCACCATGTACGAGCAGCTTCACACAGGGGAAGAAATATACAGGCGCTGGCAGTTCGGGACCTATGTCCGCTACCTGCGTGCTCTCTCCTTTCTGGCTTCCTTTTTACTGCCAGGGTTATATCTTTCCCTGGTCCTCTTCCATCACGAAATGCTGCCCACGGAACTGCTCCTGGCCATTGCCGGAAACCGGGAAAGGGTACCCTTTCCCTCAATCATGGAGGTGCTGATGATGGAGTTTGCCCTGGAGTTTATCCGTGAGGCCGGTCTGCGCGTACCCGGCGTAATGGGTACCACTATCGGCATCGTGGGCGCTCTGATCCTGGGCCAGGCTGCCGTGCAGGCCAACATCGTCAGCCCCATCCTGGTCATCCTTGTGTCCGTAACAGGGCTGGCCTCCTTTGCCATTCCCTACTATTCCCTGGCTTTTACAACGCGCATCTATCGCTTTATTTACATTGCCCTGGGCGCCACGCTGGGCTTTTTCGGGATTTCCATCGGCCTTTTTATCCAGGTCCTGCTCACGTCTAATCTGAAGTCCTTCGGAGTTCCCTATCTCGTCCCAACCGGTCCTCGGACGTCAGCCGGGGCCGATGTAGTCACCCGGCTGCCGATTTTCTTTCACGAAAGCCGCCCCGATTACGTCAATCCCCAGGATGCAACCCGGGCTCCAAAAGTTTCCAGGACCTGGCTTAAGAGGGACAGGGGTGAGCGAAGATGATCAGGGAAGGCAGCTTCGGACCGGCAGAGGCGGTGATCCTGCTGGCCATCTCCAACATCGCCAGGTTTTTTTTACCGTACCCAAGAAGTCTTGCTGAAATTGGGGGACCAGCCGCCTGGCTGACGTTGCCGGGGGGACTGCTCATAGTCCTGGCCGGTGTATACGTAATGTCGGTTATTTTAAACAAATATCCTGGAAAAACCATTATTGAAATTATCGAAGAGGTTTTCGGGCCGGTGCTGGGTACTGTTTTTAATCTGGTTACCTTCTCCTTCTTTTTAGCCGTAGGTGCCCTGTTTACAAGGGAGTTCGCCGAGGCCATGATTATCACCGCCCTGCCTGAAACACCCATCAGCGTTATCACTGTGGCTTTTCTGGCCATGGGCCTGGCAGGAGCCTACCTGGGCATCGAGGCCCTGGCCCGGGCGTCCCGTCTTTCCTACCTGTACGTGCTGGGGGGTATTGTCCTCCTCCTCCTGGCCATGATCCCCCAGTGTAATCTGGATAACCTTTTTCCCCTTTTGGGCAGGGGACCTCTTCAGGTTTTAGGGAATGGCTCCCTCAGTACCGCCGGTGTCACTGAAATTATCCTGGCAGGGGTGCTGGTCCAGGCCATGGGCGGAGCCGGGAACTTCCTCAGCATCGGCTTCCGGGCCATGCTGCTGGCATACGGGATTGCGCTGGCGCTAATGGTAACCCTGGTCATGACCATTCATTACCAATCCCTGGCCGAGTTTACCCTGCCTTTCTACCAGCTGGCCAAGCTGATCTATCTGGGCCGGTTCTTTCAGCGGGTTGAGGCTGTTTTCGTAATTATCTGGAGTGTGGTGGGAGCCCTGAAGATCGCCCTCACCCTTTACGGGGCCACGGTTTCCCTGACCAGGTTGCTGAAGCTGCCGGATTATCGCCCGCTACTCTGGCCCCTGGGTCTGGTCATGTTCATAGTCAGCCTGCTACCGCCGGATATGCCCGCTTCGGTCAGGCTGGATTTAGTTTTTCTGAGGCCCTTTGCCCTGGTTCCCAACTATTTAATCCCGCTCCTTGTGCTGGCAGTTTACTGGTTGAGGGGGAGAGGCCGACGTGCCGGTAGTTAGGATCCTTATCCTCAGTCTTTTAACATTGATGGTTGTGTTCACAGCTGGCGGGTGCTGGGGCAGCCGGGAGACGGACGAAGTAGCCTATATATTGTCCATTGGTTTGGACCGGGGGGAAAAGGAAAGGTTTCTGGTAACCATCAGCATAGCCAATCCCCAGAACATAGCCGGGGCAGGTGCCGGTGGCGGTTCCAGCGGTGGCAGCGCCGGTGAGGGAGGCCTGGGCAGTTCGGTGATCATGAGCGTGGAAAGCAGCGCTATTATCCCCTCTCTGAACTTATTCGACACCAGCGTCGACCGGAAGCTGTCGCTTCTGCACACCAAAGCCTATATTATTTCGGAAGAACTGGCCAGGGAAGGGCTGCACGACCTGCTGCTTCCCCTGATCCGCTACCGCGAGCTGCGGGGAACGGCCCTGGTCCTGATCAGTAAGGGGAGCGCCAGGGAATTTATTGACAAGAACAAGCCTTTGTTGGAACTGAGTCCCACCAAGCAGTTTGAGCTGATGAGGCAACTAACCGGGACCCACGGTCTTTACGCCGTTACCCTCTTTCATAACTTTTACAATGATTTAAAGTCCTTTGCAGTGGATGGAACTATCCCCCTGGTAGCAATCAGGCAGGGTGGCCAGGGAAGTGCCGGACAGGTGGCAGGGGACAGCGGGGGACATGTCCTGGGTTATTACGAAGCCGGGGAGGTGCCCATCACGGGGGGGAATCCGGCGCAAATCATAGGAAACGCGGTGTTCCGGGGGGACCGGATGGTGGGCGTCATAGGGGGGGAAGAGGTAAGATACCTCCTGATGCTCCAGGGGAAATTCCGTGAGGGGAAAATGACAGTAGCGGATCCCCTGGCGGCCGGGACAATGGTGGGACTTCTCGTAAAACAGGCGCGCAACCCAAAAATAAGGACTGAGATTGATCCGGAAGGGAATGTGGCCATTGATGTTGATATCTACCTGGAGCCGGAAATTATCGGGATTATGAGCGGTATTAACTATGAAACTGAAGAAAACAAAGCTCTTCTGGAGGAAGCCGTTTCCCTTGAAATCCAGAGGGGGTGCCAGGAATTGATCCGGCGCACCCAGGAGGAGTTCAGGTCCGACATCGTCGGTTTCGGCAGGAAGGTCAGGTATCATTTCTGGACATTACCGGCCTGGGAAGAATTCCGCTGGCTGGAGCATTACCCGGAGGCTGAGGTGAATGTGACTGTTCACAGCAAAATCCGGAGGACCGGGCTCCAGTTAAAAACCATGCCCCATAAAGGAGGAGGATAGGGATGAAATGGTTCCTGCTCATTGTGCCCCTGGTCGTTTGTTACTACACTATTACCTACGGGCACTGGGCCCTGAAAAAAGGGTACCGCCGGGGGGCCGTTGGAGTTTTTATGCTGGCAGCCTTTACCATGGCCCTGGCGGTTTATGCCCTTTTTTTCAGGGAGAGCTTTTGAAAAAGTTTAACTTCACAGACCTGTTTTGGACCGGGTGGCTTAGGAGCCGGGGCAATTGGGATACAAAACCGTGACGATGTAGTCTTCCGGCTCCCAGGCGTCATGCCATTCAATTTTGATTAAAAGGACTGTGCCGCATGACGGGCACTGTAAGAGTTCGTAGGCAACGCCCCAGGGCTGTAAAATGTCGTGAACAAGGTAGCCGCAGGGGCTTTTTACCGTCTCCAGGTCCCTTTCACAGTAATTAACAAGGAATTTCATAGTGCCCCTGTAGCTGCAGCAACCGCAGGTCAGGACGGGGGAATGCCTTTTATACATATCATGCCCTCCTGAAGCTGGGAAAACATTAACTAATTGATTAAGACCCCAAGTTACTAACCCAACTGTAATCTTAAAGCCAGGCACCGCCGTTCGGGAAAAGATGCAGTGCCTGTTTTCATCAATAATAGATTATTTTCGCGAAATATGATAAAATTACCTGGGTTATTCTTCTACCTGCTAAATTCAGCCTCCCGGAAGTGTCGTTTTTGTTTATTTTGAGGTACGGGTTATAAACCTGAACAGGAGGTAGTGGCCTTGTCCCAGTGTCCGCGCTGTGGCTCCCATGATGTGCAAAAAATCAGCTCCTCGTCCATGTTCCTGACCCTCCTTGCCAGTGGAGGATGCCTGGTCTGGCTGGCAACCATGTTTCCACCGCTCTGGATTTTAGCGGGAATAGTGCTTCTTTTTTCACTTTATGTCTTAATTGGCAAGGTTTCCTGGCGGTGCCTGGACTGTAAGCATGCCTGGGTAGCTAAAAAGGGGGTAGAAGGCCAGGCAGGGCAGGAAAACAAAGTAAAGGAAAAGAAAGAAAAGCGCTAATACCGTTAACCGGGAAAAACCCGGCACGGCATCAGTGCTTTTTTTTGATTAACCATATGTGTTTAGAATTCCCGTAATTCTTTTTTAAGGATTTTCCCCGTGGCATTTTTTGGTAAGGATTCCATTTCGATAATATCCCTGGGCAATTTGTAAGCAGCCAGGTTGGCCTTGAGAAAAACAATCAGGTCCTTTTTATTTAATTTCTGCCCCTCTTTAGCCACCACGTAAGCGCAGACAATTTCGCCGCGTTTTTTATCCGGCTTTCCGATCACAGCCGCTTCTTTCACGGCAGGGTACTGGTAGAGAACCTCTTCCACTTCCCTGGGATAGACATTGAGGCCGCTGACGATGATTATGTCCTTTTTACGATCTACGATATAAATATAACCATCTTCATCGCGATAAGCCAGGTCGCCTGTATGGAGCCAGCCGTCCTTGAGGGCTTCGGCAGTTTCATCGGGCAGCCCGTAATAGCCCAGCATGACGTTTGACCCCCGGACGATCAGCTCACCTACTTCCCGGCAAGCGGCTTCGCTCCCGTCATCCCTTACCACCTTTACTTCCACGTCCGGGAGGGGCAGGCCCACTGAGCCTGGTTTCGTGGCATCCAAGGGATTGAAGCAAACGGCAGGAGAGGCCTCAGAAAGGCCGTATCCTTCAATAACCCGTTTCCCGGTTTTTTCGTAGAAGCTGTTCAGGATCTCCAGGGGCAGGGAAGCACCGCCCGAAGCAAACAAACGCACCCCGGCCAGGTCAGCTGACGTGGCCATTGAAGCATAGAAACCGTACATGGCCGGCACACCCATGACTACGGTAACACCCTTTTCCCTGATTGTAGCGATTACCTCCCTGGGCTGGAAAGATTCCAGGATGGTCAGGGAAGCACCGTTGTAGAGGGCGCCAAGCACGCAGCAGGTCATGCCGAAGCTATGAAACATCGGCAGCACGCAGAGAATGTTATCCGCGGCGCTGGTCTCTGTGGCTATTGTAAAAGAGCGGACGTTACTAATCAGGTTGCGGTGGCTCAGGAGGGCACCCTTGGGGCGGCCTGTGGTGCCGGATGTATACAGGATTACACAGGGATCTGTTTCCGGGACAGAGATTTCGGGGGCGGCCGGATAGGTTGCCCTGTTCACTTCCTGGTTGATCCGGGAGGTTAACAACTGTTCCGGCGGCAGCTGGCCGTCCTGATACTGCCCGGCTAAATTCAGTTCTTTGTCCGTTATGACGTGCTTGACCCGGGAGTCTTTCAAAATGAAGGCTATTTCCCGGGGGGTCAGCATTGTGTTGAGCGGAACCACCACGGCGCCCAGGCTGATTATTGCCATATAGCTGATCACAAAATCAGCCGAGTTTTTGGCAAAAAGGGCGACGTTATCCCTTTCCCGGATTCCCCGGGCATATAAATAATCCCGAAAACTTTCTGTCCGGGCTTGAAGCTGGGCATAGCTGTAAACAGCCTCTTTTTCGATAAGGGCGACTTTACCGGCTGCGCCCCGTGAGATAAGTTGATTGACTAACATCTGGTTACCTCCAACCTTCTAAAGTATTGGCCTTTTTTTAACAAAAAGGGACTAATGTTTATTTGACATGCCTTCCATTTGTTCCTGCAAGCGAAAGAAAATGGCAGTTAAAATCCAGGCAATAATTTTAAGAATTTTTTAAAATCTCTTTGGATATTTATACCATAATAAATATTTTTAGCCGAAAAATTTTTTTCATGCGCTGGCTAGAAAAAAGTTTTAGGAATTATTAATTAAGAATTATTAATAAGGTAGGGTGAAAACAGGATGGACGTATTGCTATATCTAATGGTGGGCTTTTTGACAGGAGGATTGGCTGTCTTTTTGGTGCTCCGGGGCAGGCTCCAGCAGGTTATAAAATCCAGGGTAGAGGTGGAAGCTGAGTGTGCAGTTCTCCAGGAGCGGATCCAGGGCAGGGATTTACAGCTCAGCGAGCTGAGGGCAGTTCTTACAAACCATGCCGGCGAGATCGAACGTCTTAAAAACCAGTACATAGAGGAGACAAAAAAAGTATCGGAACTGGAAACAAAGCTGCAGGAAGAGCGCAGGGGGACAGCAGAAAAACTGGCTCTTTTGGAGGAGGCGCGGCAGCAGCTAACTGACGCCTTTAAAGCCCTGTCCGCCGATGCCCTTAAGAGCAACAACCGGGCTTTTCTGGAACTGGCCCAGACAACACTGGAGAAATTTCAGGACCATGCCAGGGGCGACCTTGAGGCCAGGCAAAAGGCTGTTGACGAACTAATTAAGCCCCTCAAGGAATCCCTGGTAAAGGTGGAAAATACAATTCAGGATATTGAAAAATCCCGCATAGATGCTTATGCCAGTCTTTTAGAACAGGTAAAATTGATGTCTTCCAGCCAGGCCAGGCTGCAGGCTGAGACCGCAAATCTGGTCAAGGCCTTGAGGTCGCCGGCGGTCCGGGGTCGCTGGGGAGAGATCCAGCTGAAGCGGGTTGTCGAGCTGGCCGGAATGGTGGAGTATTGCGATTTTCACCAGCAGGAATCCGCCGGGTCCGGAGCCGGCAGTTTGCGCCCGGACCTGGTCGTCCGTTTGCCCAACCGTAAGAATATCGTGGTTGATTCCAAAGCCCCCCTGCAGGCCTACCTGGAAGCCCTGGAGGCCCGGGATGAAACTGAGAGGGCAGCGAAATTAAAGGACCATGCCAGGCAGATCCGGAAGCACCTTTCCCAGCTGGGCAGCAAGGCCTACTGGGGGCAGTTTGCGCCGTCGCCGGAGTTTGTCGTTATGTTCTTGCCCGGGGAGACTTTTTACAGCGCAGCCCTGGAACAGGACCCTGCCCTGATTGAGTATGGTGTCGAGCAGAAGGTGATCCTGGCAACCCCCACCACACTAATTGCCCTGCTGAGGACAGTGGCCTACAGCTGGAGACAGGAAAAGGTTGCTGAAAACGCCCAGGCTATCAGCAGTCTGGGAAAAACATTGTACGAGCGTATTCAAAACCTGACCGGCCACTTCCACGACTTAAAAAAAGGTCTGGAGCATTCTGTGGAGGCCTATAACAAGGCCGTGGGCACACTTGAGCGGAGGGTTCTGGTAACGGCCCGGAAATTCAAGGAACTGGGCGCCTCCACGGGTGCCGACATCGAAGCTCCAGACCTTGTGGAAAAAGCTACGCGCCTGATCCAGGCTCCGGAGCTGTTGCCCCAGGGATTAGACCAGCCCCGGGAAAAAAAAGACCGGCACTATAAAAGGGAAATATCCTAATCCGAGTAGATTTTCGAATATAATACCAGCCAGGGTAAGGCCGGAGGTGAAGGGCGGACTGAGGTAAAGGAAAGACCGGCCGGTTTTGGCATTTAAAAAAAATTCCAGGGTATAATAGGTATATGCCACAACTGCTTTTCTATGGACAAAAATTTACAACGGTGGAATTGTGTTGGATTTCCCTGCCTACCTTCTCAAAATCTTAGTGGAATATCACCAGATTTTTATTGCCCTGCTGGGTGGTGTTTTAACCTGGTCGCTTTTCAGGGCGAGCGATATATATAAAGAAAAAAAATTCAAGGAAATCATATTGCTCCAATTTTTAAATGAAACGCAATGTATTGGTAATAAGGATTTATTCATTGAAGATGATCTTTGGGTAATCAGGATCCACCTGCATAATCTGGAAATGATGCTGCGGTACAATTTCTTCAGTCCGGTAAAACATCAAAAACTGATATACGAATTAATGGAACTGTACCGCTGGATAGTCAATCATGACGAAATTGCCGGAATAAATAACCTGGCCTTAATTATCAGGGGCGAGACACCTGTAAGGGAAATGGCATTGTTTTACAGCAGGGAGGTTAGAAACAGGATTGAAAGGGTAAGGGAAATGATTAAAAAATCCTTTCCGGAAGTAGCCCGGGAACATAAAAGGATGTCAGAATAAAACCCCGGCCCTGTTGAAGCCTTTGTTCTCTATTGTCGAGAGTTGAAAAATGAGGTTGAAACTGCCTGTTAGTTCTGATCTAATACAGCAGCAGGACCTCTTGCATTTGAGGCACAGCTGGGAATGACCGGGTTTGTTATGTACCCATGGGACTTGATCATAAACAGGCAGGGTGTATTAAACCCTGCTTGTTTATGATTAGGTAGAATTAAATCATTGATCTTACGGCTGGGATCTTGCAACCTTTAAATTTAGATACAAATCCTAAAAACATGCTAATATTTATAATTTCAAGTTTAACATGTAAAATATAAACCAATGCCAGGCTAAATCAATATTTATTTTTTAAACATGCTACTATATAATATAGTAAGGATGTTTAGTTGTTAAGATGTAAGAATGCTGCATTAAGGGGTGGAGAATGTGCAAGAATTATCGAATATTGAGGTAATTTTGCTCAGTATTGTAAATGAAAAACCCACCTATGCCTATGAAATTGACAAAATAATTGACAGTAGGGACATGAGAAAATGGGTCAGGATTGGGGTAGCTTCCATCTATCAGGTGTTGAAAAGACTTGAGGAAAGGGAACTGGTTTATTCTAAAAGGGAAAAGAAGGGCAGAATGCCCGACAGGAAAAGATACTATATTACAGAAGCAGGAAAAATAGCCTTGAAAGAAGCAGCTAAAAGACTTCTTTCCAGCTTCGAGTGGTTTTACTTTGACCTGACTGTCGGTCTTGAAACTTCCGATCTCTTATCACCTGGGGAAATAGCTGATTGTTTAATGGAAAGGCTGGCCAGAGGCAGGGCAAGTCTCAGGAGGTTGAGAGAAATTGCTTCCAACCCCAGGGATTTTAAGGAAAGCGCTGTAGCAAGGTATTTGATTTCTTTCCGGGAAGCTGAAGAAAGGTATTTGCAGCAAATCATAAAAGAATTAACAACGGAAGCTGCTTGTACCAGTACGAGTTCTTTGAGAAAAAACTAAAGCTTGTTGCTGGAAAGGTTTCCCGGAGTTGTTCCCTTTCCGGATTGAGAAGTAATAAAGTGCGGGGGAAATACAGGTTCTTCAGCCAGAGTTGAGGAGATACTCAGTATACATAGTGAATCCTTTTGCTTAATGGGTTGGTTTAGCGACTTGAAAAATATAACAACCGCTTCAGATTATAAATATAGCCTTGAACTTTAACTATACTATTATATATAATAGTAATTGCCTAAGCAGGCAATTATGCATTACTATATATAGAATGTATGTGCGTTTTTTTATGCGCAGCGCTAGGCTGCATACGGCATAGCGGTTACAAGCGTGCACGTGCAAGATCACGGCAGAAAACCTTTTTTTTAATTAACCTGTCCCAAAATAAGTGACATACAGAGGTGTAGCAATGAAGATCCAGGCAGTTAAAGTTGAGGATGCTGTGGGATGTATACTTAGCCATGATCTGACCCAGGTGGTGAGGGGGGAGTTTAAGGGAGCCCCCTTTAAAAAAGGTCATATTATCACAGAAGAAGACATTTCCGAGCTCCTGAAGATGGGCAAGGAAAACATCTATATCCTGGAACTTGATCCGGGTGATGTCCATGAAGATACAGCCGGCATCCGTTTGGCAGAGGCCGTTGCCGGCGACAATGTGACCTGGACCGAGCCCAGGGAAAGCCGGGTGAATCTTTTCGCCGCTTGCGACGGGTTGTTGAAAATAAATGTACCTGCCCTGGAAAGGCTCAATGATTTGCCCGACGTAGTCTTGGCCACCCTGCCCAACAATACAGTTGTAGAAAAAGGCGAACTGCTGGCGGGAACAAAGGTAATTCCCCTGGTAGTTCCCGAACAGACGGTTTTAGCGGCTGAAAGCATCTGCCGGGAGGCAGACTGGGTAATAAAGGTGACTCCCTTCCAGAAGTTAAAAGTCGGGGCTGTCATAACCGGCAGCGAAGTTTTTAAGAAGCGGATCCGGGACGGTTTCGGACCGGTTATTACCGAGAAAGTAGAAGCCTTCGGCTCCAGCGTCCTGGGCCTTGATTACGCGCCCGATGACGCGGAAGTAATTGCTGCCAAAATCAAAAAAATGGCAGGGGACGGGGCGGATATCATCATTGTCACCGGAGGCATGTCTGTCGATCCCGATGACGTTACCCCCAAGGCTATTCAGCTTACCGGGGCCGAAGTAATAAAATACGGCGCACCCGCGCTTCCCGGGGCTATGTTTATGCTGGCTTACCTTGGTGATGTGCCTGTTATGGGCATACCGGCCTGCGGGATGTTTTTCAAGATAACCATAGTAGATATACTGCTTCCCAGGCTTCTGGCGGGTGAAAGGATAACCCGGAAGGATATTGTAACCCTTGGCCATGGCGGGCTCTGCAGGGCTTGTCCCCAGTGTGGTTATCCCAACTGTACCTTTGGCAAAGGATCGTGTTAATGTTAAAATAGAACCAGGGGGTTAAATAATCTTGAAATACCCGAATCAGAATAAACCATTGGTTGTTGTCAGGGGTGCCGGAGACCTTGCCTCAGGCGTCGCCTACCGTCTTTTTAAATGCGGCCTGGACGTGCTTATGACCGAAATAAGCAAGCCCCTGGTTGTCAGGAGTACGGTGTCCTTTGCCAGGGCGGTTTGGGAAGGAACCGCCATTGTTGAGGGTGTTGAGGCCCGTCTGGCTGAAAATGTGGAACATGCCCTGGAGCTGCTAAAGGATAGGGTCATACCCGTACTGATTGACCCGGAAGGAACGGTAATTAAGCAACTGCGCCCCACAGTAGTGGTGGATGCCATAATGGCCAAGCGGAACCTGGGTACCACCATCAATGACGCTCCTCTGGTGATAGGACTGGGTCCCGGCTTTACAGCCGGGATGGATGTTGATGTGGTTATCGAAACCTGCAGGGGGCACCGCCTGGGCCGGGCAATCTACAGCGGCAGCGCCCTACCGGACACAGGCCGTCCGGGGTCTATCGATGGTCACACCTGGGGTAGACTCTTGAAAGCGCCGGTGGACGGGACCATGCGACCCTGCCGGTCCATCGGGGAAAGGGTGAAAGAAGGGGATGTGGTGGCCTACGTGGATACAGAACCGGTCCGGGCAGGAATATCCGGATTAATCAGAGGGATGCTTAAAGAAGGCGTCTGGGTGCCCAAGGGTACTAAGATAGGTGACATAGATCCACGGGAGGACGCCGAGTATGATACTATTTCAGACAAGGCGCTGGCTGTAGGCGGCGGTGTATTGGAAGCGGTTTTTCACTTTTTGGCCGCGCAGGAGGAAAGTAATAACTAAGGGAAAGAGCCTATGAAGATCAGCAGGGCCATGGGCCTTCAAGAACGAGAAATAATATCCCTGGTGGGAGGGGGTGGCAAGACCACCCTCATGTTTCGTCTGGCCGGGGAACTGGCCCTTCAAAAAAAAGTCATTATCACGACGACAACAAAAATATACAGGCCTTCGCCGGACAAATATCCCTTATTGTTGCTGGGAAGGGATGAACAGAAGGAAAAAGAGAAAAAGGAGCTGGCGGGCTATCTCCAGTCAGGCTTAATACCTGTGGTAGGCTCGGAGCTTTTGCAGAATAAAAAAGTAGACGGGATAACAGGCGGTCAATTGAACATGCTGGCGAAATACGCGGACTATATCCTGGTTGAGGCAGATGGCTCAAAAGGGCGTTCCCTAAAGGGGCATCTGGATTTTGAGCCGGTTATCCCCGCTCTAACCACTGTGCTGGTGGTTGTAATCGGAGCTGATGTTTTAGGCAAAACCCTGGATGACGAATACGTGCACCGCAGCTATATTGTTTCTCAACGGACAGGGCGGAAAGAGGGTTCTCTAATTGACCCTGAAATAATAGCGGATTTAATTAACCACCCGGAAGAATTGCTGCGGGACTGCCCTTCAGGAGCAAAGGTTGTAGCCTTTATAAACAAGCTGGATTGTTTGAAAAATCCTGCTGAGGGGCGTCGTCTGGGCGGGTTGCTCTTAAGTGAAAAAATACGAAAGGTTCTCCTGGGCTCGGCAAAAGGGGTAAACCCTGTGCTGGATGTCCTGGAGTATTCATAAAAATTGGAGTATGCCTGAAAAATGATCTCAGCAATTATTCTGGCCGCAGGGCTGTCTTCCCGCATGGGCATGCCCAAGCAGCTGCTCAAATTAGGCGGCAAGACAATGGTTAGAATAGTAACGGAAAATGTACTTGCATCAAAGGTTGATGAAGTGCTGGTTGTGACAGGTCACAGGGAGCAGGAAATACGGGCCGAAATTGGCCAGTTGCCGGTGAAAATTCTCTTTAACCCCAATTATGTCCAGGGGCAGGGCACCTCCCTGGCCCTGGGGGCCGGAGCAATCAATGACGGCACAACTGCTTTTCTGGTGTTTATGGCAGACCAGCCGCTCATCACAGCATCGCTGATAAACATGGTGATTGATGAGTTTAAAAAAAGAAACTGTCTGGCCCTGCGTCCGGTTTACCAGGGCAAACCCGGTCATCCTGTTATTCTGGACCGCGCCTTGAGGGCGGAGGCGGTAGAGCTAAAAGGTGATGAAGGCTTGCGCAAGGTGCTGCAACAGCTTGGGAGCAGGGTAGAGTATTTGCCGGTGCAGGATGAAGCGGCAATCTTTGATATAGATACTCCGGAAACCTATGAAAAGTTTATAAGTCAATACAAGATTTAACAGTCCCCTTGACCGCCATTTCCCCCATATGTCTCAGGTTCCTGGCTTTCTGGTGGTTTCCTGGACAAATTCCTCACTACCTCCTCCTCCAAAGGGAGGTGATTTTGTGAAAAAAGACGAAGTCACCTTAATGAAAACCTTAAGAAGTAACCTTAATTAAGAGAGTTTCGAAAATGACTTTAAACCTGAGAGGAGGAATACCCGCAAATGTCCACAGCAGCACCCGGGACGAGATTTAAAGGGGCTGATTTAGGTTTTTTATTGATGCTTTCTATTGGTCTTTATGTAGCTATTGTCAAACCCTGGGTACCCGAATTGACAGCGCAGGGGCACCTGGTGCTGTTTGCACTTATTATCACAGTCGGCATGTGGATCTTTAAGCCCTTGGACATGCCCAACGGCATTTCAGGGTGTTTCTTTTTAATGTTTGCGCTGGCCATAAAAGTTCCTGCCCCTAACGTGTTTTCCGGGTTTACCAGCAGTGCCCTGTGGACACTAATCCCGGCGCTTTTCTTCGGGTTCGTGCTGGTTAAGACAGGGTTGGGTAAGCGGATTGGCTACCTGGTAATTCAATTGTTCAAACCTTCCTACCCGATGCTGATCCTGGCCTTTGTTATGATCGGACTTGCCTTATCAGCCCTTACACCTTCCATTGTGGTGCGTTGCGTGATCGTTGTACCCATTGCTGTAAGCGTTATCGAGGCCTGCAATCTGGAGTTGAAGTCCAGGGGCAGCGCCTTATTGCTTTTATCAGCCTGGGCAATGGCTGTTATACCGGGAAGCGGTTGGCTAACCGGCGCCCTGCATGGCCCGATCATCCTGGGTATGTTTGAGGCGGTTCCGGGTTTGAAGGGTATGTTGAATTTCGGTTCATATCTTCAAGTGATGTTTATGCCTACTTTAGTCTTGGCTGCACTGCTGATTGTGGGCGGTTATTTTGCCTTGAAGCCGGACCAGCCTTTGGCGGTGGAAAAGGAATATTTCAAGGAAGAATACAGAAAGCTTGGTGCCTTTAGCAGGGATGAAATTGTCAGTGCTGTAATACTTGTAATTTGTTTCTTGATGTTCTTTACCAACCGGATTCACGGTATCCCCGATGGGGCAACTGTGCTGGGAGGGCTCTTCCTGCTGACCCTGGCCGGTGTTATAAAAGGCCCGGAAATCAGTTCCGGGATTAGCTGGGATTTAATCCTGTTTATCGGTGTGGCCATGAGCATCAGCGGTGTCTTCGCTGCTACCGAAGTAACCAAGTGGCTGGTGAGCGTTCTTGTTCCGGTAATTGCGCCCTTGACATCCAGTCCCTGGACCTTTGCTTACTCAATTATGATTCTGTTCTTCATCTTGAGGTTCTTCGACGTTGCGGTGTTTGTGCCAACTATGGCTGTTTTTATACCGGTCCTTCCAGAAATAGCTTCTCATTTCAGTATTAGTCCCCTGGCCTGGGTACCTCTCTTCGTTATGGCGACAAACTGCTTCTTCTTGAATTACACCAATATGTTCGCCATGGTGGCCGAGTCCATAGCAAAGGAAAGGTCCTGGACACCAGGCCAGATGAGTTTATACGGTATTGTTTACGGCTTGGCCTGTCTGGTTACCCTGGCTATTGCGGTACCTTACTGGATTTCCCTTGGTTTGTTCAGTTAAATATATAGGGCTAGTTCACCTTACCACGGGTATGGTTTTATGGCGTGCATGGTGGCATTCAAGGTGATAGGGACTGGTATAAGACTGGAGGCAAAAAAATCAATTAGCCGGGATCAAAGGAAGAGTTAACTGATAAAAGGCTCTTGGTATATCTTTATTATTTTTATGTAAAATATGACTGACGGGGCCGTCCGCCAAATGGAATATCCTTATTTATTCCAAATGGAATATCCTTATTTATTTAGGAAAAGATGAAGATATGAGCCGCCAGTATATCTCTCAGATTAACTTTATGCTTGCGATCTCCGGTTTTGTAATCGGCACTGCCCTGTTACTAATACCCACAGCTGTTATAGCCGTTGCGAGACAGGACGCAATAGTTGCTCTATTTTTAGGGATGTTGCCCTCTATCCTTCTGATTTTTATGCTTTCTTCTTTACAAAGCAAATTCCCGGGTAAAACCATAATCCAGTATAGTGATGAAATACTCGGGCCGTATTTGGGAAAGTTAGTTGGTATTATTTACCTCTGGTTGGTTTTTCACCTGTCTGTCCTGGTCCTTAGGAATACAGGGGATTTCATCAGCTTAGCAGTTTTACCCAGAACCCCGATAGAGGTTATTCAAGCAATGGTGGCAATAATTGCCGCTTATGCTGTAAGGTCCGGTATCGAAGTTATCACCAGGGTAACATTTATAATTGTAACTCTGGTAATTACTTTTTTTATGATTATAAACGTTATGGTTATATCCAGCGCGGATTTTTCCCGTATGTTACCATTCCTGGGAACCGGACTGAAACCAATAATAAAAACAGCAATTACTACAGCATCATTTCCCTTTGGCGAGATTGCGGTATGCGCCGTAATCTTTGCCCATATTGATGCCAAAAAAATAAGAAAACCTGCCACGCTGGGTGTATTAATCGGCTTTGCGATCTTAGCCCTGGCCACCTTCCGCTCAATAACAGTGATCGGGGTATGTGGTAGTGCAAGGTATATTTACCCGGCATTAGAAGTTGTAGGGGAAGTACCTGCCAGTTTTATTGTACAAATGATGCTGACTATTAACTGGTACTTAATCATGTTTGTAAAATTTGTCATTTGTTATTATGCACTTAATTTTGGCCTGGGACAGTTTCTGGGTTTAAAGAAAAACAGTTCTATAGTTATACCATTAGGTGTCATTATAACAGCGCTTTCTGTATCCGTTTTTCAAAATACTATTGAAGAATCACATTTCTCATCGAATATTTGGCCTGTATATAGCATTCCCATTGAATATGGAATACCTTTTTTACTTTGGGCACTGTCAAAAGTACGGGCATCTAAAGCCGCCGGGTGAGTAGTGAGGTAAAAATCTGCTGAAAAAAAGAGCAACCAGCAGGGCTGGTTGTTTGTTAAGCATCAATATTCTCGTATTGATAAATAGCATTCGTAAATAATAGAGCTGCCCCCGGGCCGGGTGAAACCGGTAGTTAAGAATCCAGCCGGAATTCAGCCCTCCCGAGTTATAGGGTTTTTCAGCCCCTTTGGAAGGCGGCGACAATAAACTGTTCAAACTCCTTTATGTTCTCTTATTTTTTCCAGCAGCACCGGGAGAATGACCCGGGCGTCGGCTATTACGCCGTAGTCAGAAACCTGAAAGACCGGGGCCTCGGGGTCGATGTTGACGTTGATGATTATACCGCTGTCTTTCATGCCAACCACATGGTGCGCTGAGCCGGAAACTCCAAAACCCATGTAAACCCGGGGCCGTACGGTTTTTCCGCTGGTCCCGATCATGGTGTGCTCACCCCTGGTCCAGCCCTCGTCAAGGGCGGGCCTGGTACAGCCCACCGCACCTCCCAGTTCCCCGGCTATCTGTTCGAGGTAATCCCACATGTCCGGTCCCACGCCCCAGCCGCCCACGACTATGGTTTCAGCTTTTTCCAGGGGAAGATCCGACGGCTGCTGCTGGACAACGCCGACAACCTTCAGGGGTGACTGGTAACCATCCAGTACGGTTGCGCTCTCTTTGAGTACAGTACCGGTACGGGTAGCGTCCCTTTCCGGTTTTGGGAAAACTCCTGGTTTGACGCTGGCCATCTGGGGGCGCGCTTCAGGACAGAGAATCTCGCTGTAAACCATACCTCCAAAAGCAGGAACCACCTGGACGAGCCCTTTGCGGTCATCTACCTTCAGGTCTATACAGTGGGCGGAAAGCCCTGTTTGCAGCCTGGCCGCAACCGTAGCGGAAAGTTCACTGCCCCGGTAGGAGGCACCGAAAAGGATAATCTCCGGGCGGTGTTTTTTAATCAGTTCTTCCAAGACAAGGGCATAGGTATCGTTCTGGTAAGACTCCAGCCGCGGGTCTTCCACCAGAATAACCTGGTCCGCGCCGTGGGCGATTAGTTCTGCAGCCAAAAGGCCGGCATCTTTGCCCAGGAGTACGGCCGTGGTCAGGGGGCTGCCTGTTTGGGCTGCAATTTCCCGGGCTTTTCCCAGGAGCTCCAGGCTTACCTCGGCGATTTTATCCCTGCTTTTTTCTGCTATTACCCAAACCGAACCTGGCTTTTCAGGCAAGTTAATTCTCCTTTCCTAGGCAAGTACCCCCGCGCTTCGCAGAATGGCGATAATCTTTCCGGCAATTGCTTCGGGTTCACCCTTTAGGATCTCTGATTTTCGTCCATGCCGGGGGAAATGCAGGTCTCCGGGTTGAGTGGGAGACCCGGACAAACCGGTCCCGGCTGGGTCTAGCCCCAGGTCGTTCAGACCCCAGATGGTGATGGGCTTGTTTTGAGCCATGACCACACCCATCAGGGTAGTATAGCGGGGTGTATTGATTTCCCTGGCAACGCCCAGGACCATAGGAAGCCTGCCCTCGTATTCAACATAACCGTTTTCAATCTTTGCCTTCATTTTTATGACAGGCAATTCCAGGCTCAATTCCGTAATATGGTTCAGGTGGGGAAGCCCCAGTAACTCGCCCAGCTGGGAGGGTACATGGCTTGTACCGCTGTCGGCGCTTTCTGAGCCGGTCAGAATCAAGTCCAGCTGGCCGATTTTCTTCAGGCCGGCGGCCAGGATTTTTGCTGTGGCCAGGGTATCGGATCCGGCAAAGGCCCGGTCGCTTAAAAGGTAGGCCTCGTCAACTCCCATGGCCAGGGCTTCTTTGAGCGTTTCCACGGTATCCGGCGGAGCCATGCTGACCAGGACAACCTTCCCCCCGCATTGTTCCTTCAGCTGGAGGGCGGCTTCTATGGCGTTTTTGTCCACAGGGTTAATAATCACGGGTATCCCTTTGCGGTCCAGCAGTTTTGTTTCAGGGTTGATGTTTATTCTGTTATAATGGCCGGGATCAGGGACCGGCTTTACACAGACTGCTATATTCATAGGAGGTTCCTTTCAACAAGAAACTACTTTCTTAATTCAGCGCCGGCAATAATAACCTGCATGATGTGAGAAGTCCCACAGGCAGGAATGGTTGCTACCGCATCTCTCAGGAAGCGGCTGACCGGGTAGTCGGTAATTACTCCGTAACCGCCCATCAGGTCCATGGTCCGCTTGGCAGCCTTGACGGAGGCTTCGGTGGCGAAGAACTTGGCCATGGAAACTTCCTGGGCACAGGGTTTGCCAGCGTCCTTCAGCCCGGCGGCATTATAGGTCAGAAGCCGGGCAGCTTCGTAATCGGTGCGGTTCTGGGCGATAATCATCTGGATATTGACCAGGTTGGAAAGGGGTTTTCCGTAAATAATCCGCTCCTTAGCGTATTTTACCGATTCTTCCAGGCAGCCCCGCAGGATTCCCAGGGCAGCCGCGGCGGTCCCGGTCCTGCCCATTTCACCCAGGGTACCGAGGCTGATTTTAGCGCCGTCACCGGGTTTGCCCAGTAAATTGTCTGGACTCAGCCGGACATTGTTCAGAATGATTTCACCTGTATAAGAACCCCTGAGGCCTGCCTTTTTCTCCTTCCGGCCGGGAGTGTGACCAGGTGTGTCCCCTTCAATTATAAAGGCTGAGATTTGAGGGCGCCCTTTGGCGTCTTCCCCGGTACGGACCGTTACCACGTTGACGCTCATGCAGTGGGAGTTGGTGATGAAGCACTTGCGGCCGTTCAAAACCCATTCCCCGTCCACCAGCTGACCGGTTGATTTTTGCCCGGTAAAGTCCGAGCCGCCTCCCGGTTCGGTTATGGAAAGGCCGCTGAAGCCTCCGGAGCAGATTCTGGGCAGGTACTTCTGTTTTTGCTCTTCGCTGCCCCAGGTCATGATTGCGTAGACACCCATGTAATGGGCCACCAGGCCCAGGGCGAGACCCGCGGCATGCCGGGCTATTTCTTCGAGTACGAGGACCATTTCGGTGAAGCCCAGGCCTGCGCCGCCGTATTTGGCCGGCACAAAAACTCCGTTGATGCCCAGCGGGGCCATTTTTTGAAACAGCTCAACCGGGCAGGTGTCCTCCTCGTCGATCTGCCTGGCAATGGGAGCTATCTCTTTTTCGACAAAGTCCCTTACTACTTTTCTCATCAGCTCCTGCTGTTCAGATAATTCTAACATTTAGAACCCTCCCTTTCTCAGTTATTATTAACAAAGAGGCCTTCAGGTTTTATAGTATAAAACTTGCCGCAATAATAATTGGCATGTCAATTATATTGGTATATAAATTATAATAACATAATATCCATGCAGCAATAGGTAAGATGAAAATAGATTTGCTTTTTTACTTTTGATAAAGCTAACCGGCCAGCCACCCTCCGTCCACGACAATGGTCTGTCCGGTAATATAATTGGAAGCGTCGCTGGCCAAAAAAATTACTGTTCCCGCCAGGTCCTCCCCTGTACCAACCCTTCCGGCAGGGATCCGCTCTTCGATCCATTTGCGGTGCTCCGGATCCTGGAAAAAGGGTTCGGTCATGCTTGTCCGAAAATAGCCGGGGATAATGGCGTTGACCTGAATATTGTATCTGGCCAGTTCCAGGGCCAGGGTCCTGGTAAAAAGCAGGACGCCGCCTTTGGAAGAACAATAAACAGCTGAACCACTCAGGCCGATAAAACTGCCCAGGGACCCCTGGTTGATAATCTTCCCGCTCTTCTGCTCAACCATATACCTGGCTGCTTCCTGGGCCATAAAGAACAGGCCTTTTAAATTTACGGCCATGATCTGGTCGTAGTGTTCCGGAGTAACATCCAAAAAGTCCTCGGCAATTTCCACGCCGGCGTTGTTGACGAGGATGTCCAGCCGGCCATAACGGTTTTTGATGCTTTTCAGTACCTCCTTGACACCGGACAGATCGGTTACATCGCATTGGACCGCTTCGGCCAGGGCATTTTTCTGGATAATAATCTCCCTGGTCTCAGCGGCTGACTCCTGATTCCTGTCCAGACAAACCACTGCTGCGCCTGCGCCCGCCAGCGCTCCGGCATAGGCCCTGCCCAGACCCTGTCCCGCGCCGGTTACCAGGGCCAACCTGCCGGTTAAATTAAACAGATCTTTGACCATACTTCACGCTCCTCAAACATTACATATTATCTTTGTTGAAAGGTATCCTGATTATATATGTCCGGCACTGTTGAACAACCATAAAAGTTTTTTGTAAAGCGGTGTTTTACTTCCCAGGGACTGCTTATTTGACTGTCAACAGGCCGTCATGGTAATTTACGACGGCTGCTCTTTCAACTCCTATGTAAAACATATTATTGATAGAATTTAGTTGAAAACCAACGGTATTGTTCCCCCAGGGATTCACTATTGATACGGCTGTTGATAAGATTTGTCTATTAGAATTACCAGGGGGTAAAGGTATTTACAGGCTCTGGCGGGAATCATAAATGGTAAGGACTTATTTTCCTTTCAAAATAAAATGCAGAATAAATCCATGCCTTGCCTCAAATACATAGCCTATTTCTAACTATATCAAATGACTGGGAAAAAATCTTTTTGATGAAGGGGGTTTTGGGATGTTCTGTCCGAAGTGCCGCTACGAATATGTTGCCGGTATCAAGGAATGTCCAAAGTGCCGGGAAGCGCTGGTCGAAGAATTAAACCAGGACCTTGAGCCGGCACAGATTAGTGAACCACAACTGAAACCTGGGTATTCTAAACCCGTTACGGTTTTTGCAACAGCTGATGCCGGGCTCCTGGCAGTGGTCAAGTCCATCCTGGACGGGGCCGGCATAAAATATTTTGTCAGGAATGAGCTGATTCAAGCTATTCTACCTGTGCAAAGCGGTGCTTTCAACTCACTGGTGGAAATCCAGGTTTGGCCTGAGGACGCGGCTGATGCCAGGGCTTTGTTAGACACTAAAGACGTTTAAGACCTTTAACAGCAGTTTTACTGCTGGTTCAAAGGTTGGAAAAAGTGAATTGACTCTAAACACCATGCAGGAAACGTGTTCTAATTAGTCAAACTATCATTTAATTAGTTTAAATTCGAGCAGTACCGACATGACTGACTGAAAAACGAAAAAGAGTTTTTCACCATAGAAGGCGGGCAGGCCAGCTGGTCTTTTTATGGCTGCTGGAGGGATGAACTCTCCGGCAGCAGTTCCGGATTACAGAATAACCTATACGAGGGGTGGCATATGAACAGCAAAGCATACATACTGGTGTTGATTTCCCTTGTTCTAATACTTGGCGCAGGATTTGCCGTCGGGGACAAAAATGTTCCGGAAGCAACAATGCTTTGGGGCGGGAAAGCCTTTGCAGCGCCTGCTCCGGGGAATGACGGCACAAAATTAAGAACCCTTGACGACATAGCCGACAAACGGGTGGGTGTTTATTCGGGAACGGTCCATGACGCCTTCGTAGCGGAAAACTACCCCCAGGCGAAGATCTTCAGGTATGACAGCACTGCCGATATGATCCTTGCCCTGAAAAGCAATAAGATTGATGTGGCCATGCTTGACTATACAAGCGCAAAGGTGATTCTAAAGAATCCGAGCAATAATGACATAGGTATCTTGACGGATGATGCCCTGACCTTGCCCCTGGGGATTGGTTTTAATAAAAACAACCCGGCCTTACGTGAGAAGTTCAATAACTTTCTAAGAGAAATCAAATCTGACGGGACTTATGAAGAAATGTACAACCGGTGGTTTGAGAACGATCCCGAAAAGGCGGTGATGCCGGAGATTGTTAATAAAGGCACGGGCCAAAAAATAATCCTGGGTGTTGCGGTGGCGGATCTGCCCTATGTTGCCTATGTGAACGGGGAGTACGTGGGTTTCGATATTGAAATGGTTAAAAGATTTGCGGCCCACGAGGAGCTGCCCCTGGAAATAATTACAATGGAGTTTTCCTCCCTTGTTGCTGCCCTTAGTTCCGGCAAGGTTGACATGATTGCAGACGGTATAGCGATTACTGAGGAGAGAAGCAAGCAAATCGACTTTTCGGACAGCTATGTTGATTTTAAGACTGCTGTCCTTGCTCTGAAAAAGAATATCGCCAGCTATGAAGATGAGCAAGCAGGTGCGGCAGTTACTATACCGTTTCTACAAAATATAGCTGACAGGTTTCACAATAACCTTATCCATGAAAAACGCTATCTGCTTATTGTTGACGGTCTGAAGGTTACAGCCATCATCTCACTGGTATCCGTTGTTTTTGGAACATTGCTGGGTGCTTTAATCTGTTTTATGCGCATGAGCAAAAACAAAATCCTGGTTAACATAAGCAGGTTTTACATCTCCATCATGCGGGGGACCCCGGTGCTGGTGCTGCTTATGATCATCTTTTATGTGGTTTTTGCTTCGGTAAACGTGAACCCCGTCATTGCAGCCATTATAGCCTTTGGGGCTAATTTTGCAGCTTATGTTTCTGAAATGTTCAGGACATCCATTGAAAGCGTGGATAAAGGCCAGAAGGAAGCAGGAATCGCCGCAGGCTTTACCAGGGTCCAAACATTCATCTATATTATCATGCCCCAGGCCCTCAGGCATGTGCTGCCAGTCTACAAGGGTGAGTTTATCTCCCTGGTCAAGATGACCTCTGTGGTGGGTTATATAGCTGTGCAGGACTTGACCAAGGCCAGTGATATTATCAGGAGCCGCACCTATGACGCCTTTTTCCCACTAATTATGGTGGCCGTCCTTTATTTCCTGCTCTCGTGGTCGCTGGCCCTAGTCCTGGACTATATTGGATTTAGGACTGATCCAAAAAGAAAACGCAGAACGAGGCTGCAACAGGTATAACTGGGTAAGACATTCATGCCGCTGACGCGGCACCGGCAGGAGGATGAAAATGTCTGTTTTCAGGATAGAACACCTCAGTAAGAGCTTTGGAGAATTAACAGTACTGAAGGACATAACCACCACCATCGAGAAAGGCGAGATCATTTCCATTATAGGGCCTTCAGGTACAGGTAAAAGCACCTTGCTGCGTTGCCTCAACTTACTGGAAATGCCCAGCGGCGGCAGAATATTTTTTAATGATCTTGATTTGCTGGCCAGGACCACGAATATAACAAAAATACGGCAAAGAATTGGGATGGTTTTTCAGTCCTTTAATCTTTACAATCACCTTTCTGTGCTGGATAACCTCACCCTTGGGCCTGTCAAGCTCTTGCGTAAAAGCAAAGCTGAAGCAGAGCTTAAAGCCATGGAGTTGTTAAAGCTGGTGGGGCTTGCTGAAAAGGCTGCCAGCTTTCCCGACGAGCTCTCGGGCGGGCAGAAGCAGAGGGTGGCCATAGCCCGCTGCCTAGCCATGGAACCCGAGGTCATACTCTTTGACGAGCCCACGTCGGCTCTGGATCCCACAATGACCAGCGAGGTCCTGGCCGTGATCCGCCGTCTTGCCAAAGAGGGTATGACCATGGTGATAGTCACCCATGAAATGGAAATCGCCCGCAATATTTCAACCCGCGTGTTTTACATGGACGAAGGGTTTATTTACGAGGAGGGTACGCCACAGCAAATTTTTGAGAACCCCCAGAGGGAAAAAACCAGGGAATTTATTAACAGGGTGCGCAGGTATACCTACCGGATTACCAGCAAAGATTACGATTTATACGCCATGAACGCAGAAATCGAAGCATTTTGTGAGAAACACCTCTTATCCAGAAGGATATGTCACAATGTCCTGCTCCTGGCAGAAGAAGTACTGGGGCTGCAGAGGGATTTCTCGGACATTACCCTGTCCCTGGCTTACTCAGAAAAAGACGACAGGTTGGAATTTATCTTTGAAAGCGCAGGGGAGCCCGCAAATCCCCTCGAAGAGGGTGAGCGGGAGGATGATCTCGGGATAATCCTGATCAAGAGCAGGTGTGACAGTATTCAGTATAAGTATGAGAACGGTAAGAACATCTTGCTGTGCGGTGTAAAAGGGTAAGGGTAAGAATCGTCTAGCTCGTTCCTTTGGCGCGTGGAAGCCGGCGGCTTTATTCCCTGATTAAATCTGGAATTCCCTGTTAAAGAATAGGCAAGCCCGGAGCCTTTATAATTAGCTTTATAATTAAATAGCTGCCTGGTTGAGATTCCGGGTGGACCGACTAATCCGGCCGTAACCTGCAGGGGTTTGGTTGATTGGTTTTTTTGGATATAATGGGAGTTAGAAGGAGCAGGAAACCAAGACCAGCACCGAGCTCAAGTCCTTTTAGCATGAACAGGCAGCAGGCGGACAGGCTTTAGTCCGGCTGCGCCGGACCCGGTCCTGTTTTGACCTGGTCCCGGGAAATAAAGAACGGGAGTGTTAGGGGTAATTGTTGAGAACTCTTAGAATACTGGTCCTTTCTGCTGGCTACGGTGAGGGACATGCCCAGGTGTCCCGCGTCCTGCAAAGGTGTTTTCAAAGCAGGGGGATAGAGGATGTTAAGATTGTAGATTTAATCGGGGAAGCCCATCCTGTAATAAATGCGATTACACGGTATATGTATTTGAAAAGTTACTACGTAGCCCCTTCTGTTTACGGCTGGCTTTACTACAGCAGCAAGCAAATGGGGCCTGACACGTTATTCTCCAGGGTGATGATGTCCTTTGGCTTAAAAAAGCTGGAAGAGATCATCGAGACCGAAAAGCCTCACGCGGTGATCAACACTTTTCCCCATCCAGCCATGTCTGCGTTCCTCAAGAAAACAGGAGCCAGTATTCCCACTTTCACTGTAATAACTGATTATGCCCTTCACAACCGCTGGATCCAGCCAGAAATTGATAAATATTATGTAGCATCCGACGATTTAAAAAACGAGATGGTCAAGGCGGGCATTCCCCCGGAGCGGATCAAGGTCAGCGGTATTCCCCTGCGGGAAACCTTCAACTGCTCTCCGGACGTTACCGGGCTGCACCAAAAGTACGGTTTGGACCCGGCCAAAAAAACCATTCTGGTGATGTCCGGCGCCTATGGAGGGCTGCAAAAAATAAATGAAATCTGCCAGAGCCTTTTGGAAATACCTGATTCTGAAATAGCTGTGGTCTGCGGAAAGGACGAAACCACGGAAAAACTATTGAAGAACAGTTTTCAGGGTTGCAGGTCGATTCATGTTTTTGGCTTTGTTGAAGACGTCCACGAATTAATGAAAATCGCCTGCTGTATAATCACAAAGGCAGGGGGGGTTACCCTCTCGGAGGCAGTTGCCGCCCAGCTTCCCATTGTCATTTTCCGTCCGGTTCCCGGCCAGGAGAGGGATAATGCCCTTTATTTCGCACGGAAAGGGGCCGCTGTTGTTGTTAATGAGGCCGGGGAACTATACAGGCAAGTCTCGGACCTGCTATCCAACGGGGAAAAAATGTCCCGGATGAGGGCGTCAGTAAAGTCGCTGCAAAGGCCCAGAGCTGCCGAAACGGTAGTTGACGATATCCTGAATGTGCTGGATAAGCTGAAAAGGCAGGGGAAGCCAGCTAAGAGAGATGACTTTACGGGTTCCCTGGTTGCCACGGGATCCCATCTTTTTGCCGCTCCGGCTGCAGGAGGAGAACTGCCCGGCTTAATTGCGAATAATCTTGGGAATCCTAGACAAAATAACTCTGAGAGTATAATAAAGGGAGGAATCAAGATGAATTTGCAATTAACCCAGAAGGAAAGGTCGCTCCTCGAGGATCAAAAGAAGCACGAAGAGATCTGTATCCAGAAGTATACCAATTACGCCCAGCAGGCCGAAGACCCTCAGCTCAAACAGCTTTTCAACCAGTATGCGTCCCAGGAACAGCAGCACTATAATACCATCAATCAACTTCTTCAGGGGCAACAACCCATGATTGGCGGTAACCAGGGTTATCAGCAGCAAGCCCAACAGAGACAGGGGCAGCAATTACAAAGCCGGACCGGGGCGGGAATGGCTGGCCAGGGGGACGCTGCCCTCTGCACCGACATGTTGATGACCGAAAAATTTGTCTCCAGCGCTTACGACACAGCAATTTTTGAATCTGCAAATGCCCAGGTCCGCCAGGCTTTGCAGCATATCCAGAAGGAAGAACAGCAGCACGGAGAAGGGCTCTTTAACTACATGCAGCAAAACGGGATGTATAATCCCCAGTAAAGCTAAGAACCCGGCTGGCTCCCGGGTTCCAGCTTTTTTGTTTAGGTATTGCTGTTGGTTGGGTAGATATACACCTCACCGGAATGCGAAGTCCAGGCTGACAGCTTCGCCTTCCCGTGCGTAGGTTGTGGAGAAATACATTTTAATGGAATGCCCCGCTCCGGGATTTAAGATGGAGCGGGGCTGTTGTATTTATTTAAGAATTTTTCCTGTTTAAACTGGCCGGAGGGCCAGGGAGACAATGTCAGGTGAGAATTTAGGTCATTAAATGAGTGATTAAAAATAAAAAGCAGTTGTGAAATTTACGGAAACCCCGGTTTTTTCAAGGCGGGGCAGGATTAATACTAGCTGCAAGTGTGGTAAGATTAAAGATAAGAATTTTTCTAAAAAGGGGTGAAATAACTAATGAAAGCTTTAATCAAATCCGGTTCCTTTTCCTGGGAGGCCACCATTTACGATACCCCTACGGGAAAACTTATTTACCAGGCCCTTCCGCTTAAAGGGGCGGCCAACCGCTGGGGCGAGGAGATTTACTTCAGGATACCTGTCCAGGCCGACCTTGAGCCCGGTGCCTCCGATGTAGTCTCCAGGGGTGATCTGGGTTACTGGCCTACCGGTAATGCCTTTTGTATCTTCTTCGGGCCGACGCCGGTCAGCAGGGGTGAAGAAATCAGAGCGGCCAGCGCTGTCAATGTGTTCGGGCGTGTAGAAGGCGATTTAAGTAATTTAAATGCGGTGAATGACGGTGACGAGGTAGTCATTCTGAAAAAAGAATAGTATTGCAAGTTTTCTTCCGTTTTAAAAAGTGCTGTAAACAGTTAAAACCCCTGACAGAACCTTAAACACCCGGGCAACAAAAGGGTTGGGAGCTTTGCACCCCCAACCCTTCTTATATACCTGCAACCACCGGTTAGCATTGGTTGCTTATTCCGCTTGTTCGCTATCTTTTAATTCGCAGTTGAAACGCTTAAAGAAGTGCGGTCCTTTGTTTTGCAGCAATTTGTCGGCTTGTTCTTGGGTAATCTTACCCTCAGCAACATCCCGGGCAATTTGTTCTTTTCTTAGTTCCTGCATCTTCTGCTTGAATTCCTCAAACGTCAGGCCGTGCTCGCTCAGGATATCCTGCATAGTTTTACCTGATTCCAGCTTAGCTTTGAGTTCCTCGCTGGTGATGCCCAGGATGCTCGCCATGTCATCAAGGTGGCGGCCGCCTGGCTTGCCTTCAATGCCCATTCTGCCATAGTTGAAGCCGAACCCACAAAAACCTTTACGGGCTGCTATCCTGTCAGCCTGCTCCTGGGTAATTTTGCCTTCCTGCACTGCTTCGTCGAGCATCTGCTTTTTGGTGGTCTCAATTGCATTTGTTAATACATCCTGTTCTATACCGAGGTTAGCGGCCAATCTGGCCAGAAAATCCTGGCAGAAAGTTGCCATCGGCGAATCAGACTTTTGGTCTGTTGTGGCAAAAGCAGTACCTGTCACGGCTCCAACTAGAAGGACAAGCGCCAGCAAGAACCCACCTACCCGCCACTTACCTGTTCTCAAGAAAAACCACCTCTTTCTTATTTTTTGATTGTAGTATAGCCTTCTTTTCTGAAAATAAAATGAAAACAAGCTCTTAAAATAACCTAAAATTTTATCCTGTGAAGTATTTAAATGTGAGTGCGAGCCGTCCAGTTTACTTATATCTCTGGGGTCTCTGGGGGAAGTAAGGCCTGCCATAAGCCGGCAATGGTCGAACATAGGTTGAATATTGATTATGTTAAGCATTATGGTTGCTGTTTTGCCAGCTGCGCCAGGTACCTGCCGCCCGGTAATATTATTATGATCATGAACAGGTAAGCAGCGCTGGCATACTGGACAAGCCAAAATAAAAACACTGATCCGGCGATAATAACCGGCAGTCCGGGGAGTGCAGCCGTGTTGTGAAACATAAGCCCGTGGCAATACCCGGAGCTGTTACAGGTTATTGTACATAGCCGCCCTTATTCTTTTAGCAAGCCGCAAATGGTTGAGGGCGGAGTGGTCTTTGTGGC
>LFSA01000046.1 GCA_001512635.1 Pelotomaculum sp. DTU098
CACGTCGTCTTTAAGGACCACCTCTTTTTGCTGTTGGACTCCTGCAGGCAGGACGACAATTGGGGCTATGTCGAACCCGGTCAGATCCGGTGGCTCCAGAAGATCTTGCAAGACAGCCGGGGAAAGCCTGCCTTTTTGTTTCTGCACCACCCCTGCAACGGTCCCGATCTCTGGTTTGGGGTTAAGAATTACAGGGAGTTGCAGCAGGCAATCCGGCCCTTCCCCGGTATTAAGGGCATATTTTACGGCCACATGCACCGGTGCAAGGTTACCACCAATAATTTATTGACGGGTTCCCGCCCCTACGTCACGGTCCCGGCCACCGTGCAGTTTCCCTGCGCCTATGCCATCGTGACAGTGTATGAAGGGGGATTTGAATACAATATCTACAAAATAAAAAGGCTGGATTTATCAGAAAAGTCCCGTGAGAAAACTGTCCTGAAAAATCTGGGTAAGGTTGCTTATACCTGGTACAGTTTTGGCGGCATCAGCGACCGGAGTTTATCATATTCCTCCGGCAGGTTGTATAGGTCGCACCAGTTCGAGTTGTCCCATACAACCAGCTTGGCCAGGTCACTGGAACTTTATAACAGGAGTCAACCCCTTGCCGGCTCGAGTATTGCCCTTTCCAGGGACGGCAACCTGACGAGGGTCGTCCTGGGGCGCTATGGTTCCTTCTTTCAAGCCGCCCGGGCCTACACTGAGGTCCTCTCACGGTACGGCGTCAGGGCTGATGTAACCAGTGATGGCGGTACAGACGAACCCTGGCGGTAAAAAAACCACACCCTGTGAGAGGATACCTTTGCAGACAGTTCGGCGGTAAAAAGCCGGATAAAGCGGGTATTCACTTTGAATAATCTCCCAGCCGGTGTTTCCCGGATTTCCTCAAGTGTGGTGTAGGGGAAAAGATTGTCCTTTTCCAGTTAGCAGTTTTCACAGGAAAAATAAATAGGTTTGTGAGCACCGTGGACTCCCTGGTTGGGTCGGGTGCTGTAGTTAAGAATTGCTCCCTTTCCACCAGGGAGTTTTTATTGTGTTTGGTTTTTCAGACCGGTGTTTTCCTGATAATGGTTGGCTGTGGATGCCGAATTATGTTTTAATTTGTTTAATTACAATTAAATGATTAATTGATATAATATGATTAATATTATTCTGATATTGAGCGTTGATATATCCATGGGCTGCTGCTTGCGTTTTTCATCCTGGCAAAGGTCCTGGAGGTGCTCCCTGGAGAGCTTGCTGGAAGCGGAGAGTTAGACATTCATGCCGCTGACGCGGCACCAGCAGGAGGATGAAAAATGTATGTTTTCAGAGTAGTTCCCCAATGCTGCCAGCGACACCACGAAGGATGAAAATATTTATTTTTAGAGTAGTTTAGTAAGGTTAAAGCACAACTTAGATTTCTATTACAAAATAGGAGTACAGAAAATGACAGGCACAGAATCAGAAAGATTTCAGTTTGTCGAAAACATGGGCCTGCTCTTTGAAAGGTCGGGGGCCTCAAGAACTCTGGGCAGGGTTTTTGGCTACCTGCTGCTGTCAGGTGAACCCAAAACCCTGGATGAAATCGCTGAGGGCCTGCTTTTCAGCAAGGCCACGGCCTCCCTTACAGTCCGTCAGGGTTTATTTCTGCACTTTTTTGAGAAGATCAGCATTCCCGGCGAGCGAAAGGATCACTACCAGGCTAATGCCGGTTTCTGGATCGGCTCGATGTCCCAAAAGATCGATTCTCTCAAGGAATGGGAGGAGTTGGTTGAAAAGGGACTTGGCCTGATAGATCCCCGGAATAAAGCCGCCCTTGAAAACCTCCAGGAGATGAAAGATTACTTTAATTTTCTGCGCTGGTACTTTTCGGACCTTGACGAGCAGTACAGACGCTGGAAAAAGGGCGAAATCCCCAAAGGTGATTAAAAAGTATTAAAGGAAGCGCGTTATGAAGAAAAATGTGCTGATGAAGCTGGATAGAATTACACGGACTTACCAGATGGGTGAAGTTGCCGTCCATGCCTTAAAGGAAACATCCCTGGACATCCTGGAGGGGGAACTGCTGGTAATTTTGGGTCCCAGTGGGTCCGGCAAAAGTACCCTGCTCAACATTATCGGCGGGATGGACTCGCCTTCCAGCGGCGGATTATTCTTTGGCAAGGAGAATTTAGCCACTGCCGGAGAGCAGCGATTAACCCGGTACAGGCGGGAAGAAGTGGGATTTGTATTTCAGTTCTACAATTTGATTCCCGATTTGACAGCGAAAGAAAACGTGGAACTGGCTGCCGGACTGGTCGAAAATCCGCTTTCTGTTACGCAAGTATTAAGAGAAGTGGGCCTTGAGGACAGGATGGACCACTTTCCTTCCCAGCTAAGCGGCGGCGAACAGCAGCGTGTGGCCATCGCCCGGGCTGCGGTTAAGAGGCCCCGCCTGCTTCTGTGCGATGAACCCACCGGGGCCCTGGACCAGAAGATCGGCCAGGTTGTGCTGGGTTTGCTGGATAGAATCAACCGGGAGCAGGGCAGCACGGTGGTGATCGTCACGCACAACACCCCCATCAGCGCCATGGCCCACCGGGTTATCCGCATGAGCAGCGGCACTGTCACGGAAATCATCGAAAATAAAAACCCGCTGCCAGCCGAGAGGATTGAATGGTAATGAGCGTCTTAATCAAGAAATTATGGCGCACCATTGGGAGCACCAGGGGTCAGTTCCTGGCAGTAGTGGCAGTAGTAACTGTTGGTATTACCGTCTACATCGCCATGTCCACCGCTTATTACAACCTGAACCGCTCCCAGGCGGCTTTTTACGCCGAAAACGACTTCGTCGACTATTATTTTCATGTGGTTAGGGCGCCCCAGCAGATAATCAGGCAGGTGGAGGCCATTCCCGGGGTAGAGAAGGTCACCGGCCGGATTCAAAAGGATGTCTCCATCCTGAAAGAAGACCATCAGAGGGCCACAGCCCGGCTCATCAGTTACCCCCTACCCGTAGATAATGAAATCAACCGCTTTCGCCTGGAAAAGGGGAGGCTTTTTGAGAAATATCCCCAGGGTGGGGGAATTGAAGTGCTGGTGGACCCCAAATATTTTGACGCCAANNGCCGTCAGTCCTGAAACAATTGTAACCATGAAAGATGCCAGCACTATGATGCCGGACCCGGCAACCTTCGGCATAATCATGATGCCCCATAATCAGGCTGAGCAAATTCTGGGTCTTGACGGCGAGATCAACCAGGTGGTGATTACCTTTGCTCCCGGCGCGGATGAAAAGGCCGTGGCTGACCAGGTCAAGAAGGTCCTGGAGCCCTACGGCAACCTGGCCAGTTACCCGCGCAAGGATCAGCTCAGCCATGCCATCCTGCAGGGCGAGATTGATTCACTTAAGGCAATCGCCGGCTTCATGCCGGCTATTTTCCTGGGCATTGCCGCTGCCATCCAGTTTGTCATGCTGGGGCGTATGGTCAAAGCCCAGCGCCTGCAAATCGGGGTCATGAAGGCCATGGGCTATTCCAGCGAGCAGATTATGTTTCACTATACGGGCTATGCTCTGGCAGTAGCGCTGGCAGGGGCGTTGCTGGGAATCCTGCTGGGTCTCGGACTGGCTTCGGTTTTGTCCAGGACTTACGCCCAGTTCTTTAACCTCCCGGAAACCATCAGCGGGGCAAACTACAGGGCGGTTTTCTACGGGCTACTCCTTGCGGTGGTTGTAAGCCTTGCCGCCGGTCTCCTGGCGGTCAGGGGGGTGGTTAAGGTCAGACCGGCCGAGTCCATGCGTCCCGAGCCTCCCGGGGGAACCAGCCGCATGTTCCTGGAGAAATGGCCCTGGTTCTGGCAAAGGTTAGACACAACCTGGAAATTGAGCCTTAGAACTATCAACCGCAAACGGGGACGTTTCGGGATTACCCTGCTGGGGGTGATCTTTGCGGTGGGACTCCTGGTCTTGTCCCTCTTTACGAATGATGCAGTTGACTATATGATTCAGAAACATTTTTTCGAGGAACAGAACTACGATTTACTGGTCCGTTTTAACCAACCTGTAAAAGAGCATGAACTATACAACATTTCCCGCCTCGAAGGTGTTGTCAAAACGGAGCCCCTGTTTGAAATTCCGGTGAGAATCCACCTTAACGGGCGTTCGGAAGATGAACTGCTCCTGGGCTTGTCCCCGGACACAACCATGAAGAAACTGGTGGGAAATGATGAAAAACCCCTAACCTTGCCGGAAAACGGCTTTTTAATAAGTGCCAGGACAGCGAAAAGGCTGGGCGTAAAAATAGGCGACCGTGTTGAGGTGGAAACGCTCCTGGGGATCGGGCCTACCCGCAGGACAAGTCTCACAGTAGCTGGCGTGAACCGGCAGTTTGTGGGGGGCGGGTCCTATATTTCCCTGAACCTGGCCAACCAGGTGATGCAGGAGAGCGGCGTTATGTCAGGCGCCATGCTTAAAGTCGACCCCGGTCAAGCCGGCAGGGTTGAGCAGGAATTGAGTGACATGACCGGTGTTTCTTCCATCTCCAGCAAGCGCAAGGAGCTTGACAACTTGAAAAATAGCATGGACAGCATGATTTATTCCGTTGCGATGATGGTTGTCTTTGCTGTCCTGCTTGGTTTTGCCATAGTCTACAATGCCTCTGTAATCAGTTTTGCCGAGCGACGGAGGGAACTGGCCACACTGCGGGTGGCGGGCTTTACCAACAAGGAAGTTTCCAGCCTGCTATTTAAGGAAAACCTGCTGCAGTCGTTGCTGGGTGTGGCCCTGGGACTGCCCTTCGGACGCTTCTTGACGGAATGGTTTATTCAGGGAGTCAGCACCGATTTATATACCTTGCCCATTGTTATCTACCCCCAGACGTACCTTTTTGCCGCCCTGGGGGGGATTGTGTTTATCATGGCCGCTCATTTCCTGGCGGCCCGGGGGATAAGCCGGCTAGAACTGGTAGAAGTTCTCAAGAACAGCGATTAACGGGGGGGTAAGATGAAGCGGAAAAAAAAGGTTTATCTGATCAGCGCTATCGTTTTGGTGGTGCTGGCGGCGGCTGCCATGAAGATGCTCTGGGGCGGCCAGGAAGTGGAGGTATGGCAGGTCCGGCCGGGTACCATTACCCGGTATGTTACAGACAGCGGTTATGTGCAGCCGGCTTCAGATTTTGATATCCATGCCACCCAGAGCGCCAGGGTGGCTGAAGTGCTGGTAGAAACGGGTCAGGCTGTTAAAGCTGGCCAAATCCTTGTTACTCTGGAAAATCTGGACCTTTCTTTACAGATCAGCGAAGTGCGGTCCCATCTATCCCAGGCGCAAACTGCTGCCGAAAGCGCCAGGGCCGCCCTGGAGAGAATCAGGCTGGAGCTTGTTGAGGCCAGCGACAACTTGAAACGAATGGAGGAACTGTACGGTGCAGGCGCTGTTTCCCGGGCGGTGTATGAAAAGGCTGTACTGCAGGTGGAAACCTGCAGGCAGACTTTATACGAGCAAAGCGCCCGGCTGGACAGCGCCCTGGCCCAGGAGGCCGGCTGCAGGGAATCACTGAGCCGTTTAGAGGCCAAAGAGGGGCAGTTGGTGGTTGAAAGCCCCATTGACGGGATAGTGCTGGACCTGCCTGTCAAGCGCGAGGAGGTGGTGGGTCCCATGACCCTGTTGGCAACTGTGGCCGCAGCAGGCCAGCTTGAAGTAAAAGCCGACATCTTGAGCGACGACCTGGGAGAAGTGAGAATTGGGCAAAAGGCTGTGATCTCTGCACCTGTACTGGGCCAGGAGACACTTACCGGTGAAGTTAAAAAAATATATCCACGGGCTGAAGAAAAAATATCGGCTTTGGGTGTGATTCAGCGGCGGGTACCGGTTATCATTTCCCTCCCGGACCCCGGTCCTTTAAAACCGGGCTATGAAGTCAGGGTGGCCATCGAGACCCAGACCCTGGACAGGGTCCTGGTGCTGCCCAGGGAAGCGGTGCGCACCACAGGGGATGGCCAAAGGGAAGTATCTGTTGTAGTAAAGGATCGGGTTGAGCACCGGCCTGTGCAGACCGGGCTGAGCGACCAGGTCATGATTGAAATTACAGGAGGGCTGGAGGAAGGGGACGTGGTTGTCCGGGACGGCGGCCTGGAATTGAAAGAAAAGACAAAGGTTAAGCCTGTATATGAATAAAAAAATAGCCTTCGGGAAGATCATCCCGAAGGCTTATCTGTTCACCCGGTATGTCTACCGAGCCGGTGGGTTGAAAGAAACCCTGTCGCCCAACCAGCGGGAAGACAATTCGTTGGCAAAGGCGTCACTGTAGGGTATGGATGTTTGCAGCATTTATCAAATCAAATCTCAGTAAAATGTTTAATACGCAATTATGAGGACACCTTCCTCCGGTATGGTGCTGCTTGGTTGCTTTACCGACGCACTGATGAGGGTGGTGTTCCTTTTTGTGTCAAGATGTCTGAACATAGTGGTTTGTGACTACTACACGGTTGTAAACAATTTGAGTACGGAATTCAAGTATTGACACCAATTAACATAACTTAACAATACACAACATAAGGGTAAATAACGATAGTGTGATGTTAATAAATGGTAATGAAAATTCTAGTTTGACCAACTATTGACATTGTTGGAAGTGTGTATTATTATTTATGTGTTGCTATGTTGCTTTACGTATATGGTTAAAGTTATATTATGTAAATCAACTAATTATTTTAGTTATGTTATATAATTTTATGTTATTTTTCTTTAGTTTATATCTGTCTTGAATCGCTCAAGCTCTTTTGCCGCTTAATAAAAACATCTTCTTACCAGTGAGTTCAATAAACCCTGGCAATATTTGCGATATCTATGAAAAAAGGGCGCGAATAAAATCGCAGCCGCCCGTTTTAAGTTGCAGTAGATTGATGGAAGAAATTTATTGAAATCAGGAGGAAATATGGCTGAAACAAATCCGGAAAAAAAATTGTTTTTCAATTCAAAAACAATACTGGCCCTGGGGTTCGTGCTGCTGGTCGTGGTTGTCACCGTTTTTTCCTTTTTAAACCGCAACGAAACCGCTCTGCAGGAAGGAACGGTGGTCATTAAAGCCGGCGGCACTACAGTGGGAAGTTTTACCCTCGCCGACATCCGGCAATTGCCGGCGGTGGAAAAGAAGATGACCATTCATTCCTCCCAGGGTAATACCGAGCACGACTTTACCTGTGTGCCTTTGCTGGATGTCCTGAACAGTATCGACCCGGAACTGACCCTAAGATATGAAAAGATCCTTACCAAAGGCGTGGATAATTACACCTCGGGACTTAATATGTCAGAAGTTTTGCAGCCGGATAATGTTTATATCGCCTACGCCGATTACGGCAAGCCGCTGAAAACTAAGACTGGCAGGGAAGGCAGCATGCGCCTCATCATTTGTAACGATGTTTACGGACAACGCTTTGCCATGTGGCTTGTGAGCCTGGAATTGCAGTAAATGATGGGGACTGCTTGCCTGCCAGCAAATATACAACTGGAATAATGAGGCGCAAATCATGATGGGGTGTTTGACTGTGCTGAACCAGTGGTGCAACGAACCGTGAAAAGCTGTGCTTTATTTTTATACCCAATATACCTTCGTGAAAGGGCGGTGGATAAAAATATTTATAAAAAACTACTGATGGATGAAAGCGGTTTTTTTTGAAGTATAAGGATAATTATATCAATTATCTGCAACCCGATACCCGGACCATGTTGGAAAGGGTGAAGGGGGCATCGTGCAGCCCCCTGCGACTAGGATCACAGACGCATATTATGATGGGAGGTGTTATTTGGAAAGCGGTGACCAGGTGTTGCTGGTCGTGCTGGAGGGGCACCCTTACAGGTAATACGGCCCGGGGCTATACCCGCCGCAGCGACCTAATTACGAAACTACAGGAGGTTTACGAATATGGTTGTTGTCCCC
>LFSA01000009.1 GCA_001512635.1 Pelotomaculum sp. DTU098
GCGGTAGCGGCCTGCTGGACCTGTACGTGACCGGTCGTGAACAGAACACGGCACTTGGTGATCTTGTTGAAACGGACCAGAAGGATGTTAACGATGAAAGCGATCAGCAGCAGGGTCATAGCCTGTGAGAAGCCCTTGCCGAAAACTTCCTCAACGCCTTCTGTAACCGCGTTCTGGCCATAATAAGGATCGATGACCGCGGCAGTCAGGCCGAAACGGTCTTTCAGACCTGCCAGGATGGGACGGAAGTTGGATGTCAGTCCGCCGGAACCTGCGTTCAGGATCAGCATACCGATGATAGCCTTCAGTGTGCCGCCAAGCGTGTCATACCATTTCTTGCCCATCAGGCAATAGCCCAGCAGTGTCAGGAAGCCGACCATGTAAGGCGCTTTCTGCAGAATGTAGGTCGCGAAGAACGACCAGATGGTGAATAAAATGTTCATTAGTTTCCCCTCTTTCTAAATATGAAATATATTAGCAGTAATCGTCTTCGAACGGATATTTCGCATCTGCCTCCAGAATCTCTTCCGGTGTAGTGGCCGCCATAAGAGCGTCCAGCAGAGGCTCATTCATGAAAATCTGGGTCAGCTGCTCAATATTGTTCATATGTTCATCCGGATTGCACGCGGCCAGTGTGAAGAAGAGCTTTGCCACCTTCTGCTCGCCGTCGTCCTCACCGAAGTCGACGATCTGTTTGTTGACCATAAAACCGATTCCGGTCTTATGGACGCCCGCTGCGTTCTCCTGAGAGTGCGGCATGGCTACATAGTGGTCAAATACTACGTAAGGGCCGTATTTCTCGACGCAGGCGACGATTTCCTTGTAATAGTCGGCATCAACGCTGCCGTCGTCAACGAGGGAAAGGCAGCTCTGGCGGACCGCTTCCTGCCAGGTCATTTCCTCATCAACGAATCTGTAATGTTTCTTTTCCACGATGTCCTGTAAAACTGTACCCATTCGGAACCCCTTTCATTCAGTAAAAATAAGCAGTCTGCCTGTTTCGATTACAGAACGGATCTGAAAGGAACATTCTGAGGATATTCGAAGCAGTCATGGAATCCTCTGTCGTGATGATAAGCGAATTTATCCTTGTCATCCGGATATACATAGTGGCCGCCGACTTCCCAGAAGAAAGGATGGAACTTGTAGTCCAGACGGTCTTTTCTCATCTCCCAGATGACCTTGATCTCGTTGACATCCGCCTGGAAGTTGCTCCATACATCGTGATGGATTGGGATGACGACCTTGCAGTTGAGAGCTTCCGCCATACGAAGAACGTCTGTGCACTCCATCTTGTCCTGGATGCCTACAGGGTTCAGACCGAAAGCCGCGGTAGCGACGTCAATGTCGTAGTCCTTGCCGTGTTTCGCGAAGTAGATGGAATAATGGGAATCGCCGGAATGATAGATGTTGCCGCCGGGTGTCTTGATCAGGAAGTTAACAGCCTTCTCATCCATATCCAGAGGGCATTTGCCGTAAAGCTCTTCACGGTCAGCGCCTGTGGAGTCTGTGGTAACAAGGATGGTCCTGTCAAAAGCGTCCAGAGCTACGATCTCGAGGTCTTTGATCTTGACGCTGTCGCCGGGCTTAACAACGATACACTGCTCGCGCGGAACGCCCCAGCCTACCCAGATGTCGACGCACTTCGCGGGACCGATGAAAGGTGTGGGAATGGTCTCGCCCTTATCGTTGACAGTGGTCATGCCGGTGTTGACGACCTGGGCCGCCAGCTCAGCGCTCATGTGGTCCTGATGCAGGTGGGTTGCCAGAACTGCGTCCAGACCCTGGATCTTAAAGGGATCGATTACAAAAGGAACATTCCTCAGGTTGGGCTGCATGGCGCGGACGCCTGCCATGTTGGCCATCTGATGGCCGACCTTCATCTTGCCGTCGCCGTGGGAACGCTTGCCGTTGCCTGCCCCTGTCTCTTATACACATCT
>LFSA01000017.1 GCA_001512635.1 Pelotomaculum sp. DTU098
TCCGAAAATCCAGTAAAATCAAGGCTTACAGCCGCGTCATCAATACTACGCACTCAACATGGCGGGTCCAGGGGAACATATCCACCGGCTGAACTTCCCGCGTCAGGTATCCCCTCTCCGTAAGACGGCCAAGATCCCTGGCCAGGGTGCCGGGGTCACAGGAGACATAAACCACCCGTTTCGGTGACAGCGCAGCCACCGCATCCAGTGTTTCCCTACTGCAGCCTGCCCGGGGTGGGTCCAGCACCACCACATCCGGACGTAGCCCTTGCGCCGCCAGCCTGGGAAGGAGCTTTGCCACGTCCCCCGTGTGGAACTCAACATTGCTGATTCCATTTAAGTCAGCATTCCGGCGGGCGTCCTCCACTGCCTGGGGTACCACCTCCAGGCCGTACACCTTTCGGGCTTGCTCGGCCAGAAAGAGGGCGATTGTGCCGACCCCGCAGAAGGCGTCCACCACCGTTTCCGCCCCGCTCAGCCCCGCGTAGGCCAGCGCTTTTTTATAGAGCACCAGGGTCTGGACCGGGTTTACCTGGTAGAAAGAAGAGGGAGAAATTCTAAAAGCAAGGTGTCCAAGATAGTCGGTAATATAAGCACGGCCGCCCAGGGTGCGGTTATGCCTTCCTATGACAGCCCCGGAAGGCTTATTATTAATACTGCGCACCACCGAAACAAGCCCGGGACAACCGGACATGAGCTCGGCAGCAAATTCTTTTTCCGCCAGCCACCGCCCGCTCCTGGTCACCAGCACGGCCATTATCTCACCGCTGGAAAAAGCCTTGCGCAGGACTACATGGCGAAAAAACCGGCCATCTTTGACCGGAGCAGAACTGCCGTACTTATCAAGAAGATTTTTAATGAAGGCCGCGGCCCCGTTTAAATCCCTGTCCACAAGCAGGCAACCGGCGTCTGCGGCTGCGCCTTCTTTAAAAAAACCGGTCAGGGTGCGGGAACCCTCTTCGTAATAGCCGAGCTCATAACAGCCCTCGGCAAAGCGCACGTGAAAGCTGGCCTTGTTGCGGTAGTGCCAGGGGTAATCCATACCGATGGTATCCAGGACCTTTATATCGTTCAACCCGGCCAGGCGGGACAGGCTGTCCCTCACCAGCTCCGTTTTCAGCTTCAACTGCTCTGTGTACTCAATATGCTGGAGATGGCAGCCGCCGCAGGTGCCGTAACTGGCGCAGGCAGGCTGACACCGGGCAGGGGACTGCTCGAGCACCTCCAGCAACCTGCCGCGGGCGTAGTTCCTCTTTATATTGACTATCTCGGCCAGAATCCTGTCACCCGGCGCTGTACCGGGGACAAATACAGCCATCCCGTTGTGCCGTCCCACTCCTTCACCAGCGTGGGTAAGCCCGTTTATTTGTAGCTTGATCTTGTCCGAAGTCCTTAGATCCTGGCGGCCTTCCATACTGCAGCCCCCGCCTGTCCATAATTACTCCCGCTCTCCATCTAGGGCAACTCCACATAGAGCTTAATTTCTTTTATAATTCCCTTTTCAACTTCAAAGGTCATATACTCATACCTTTCCCTGTTAATCCAATATGCACAGTTATTAGGATCGGATCTCCCGTCGGGCACCATTTCGAGGCCAGTATAAGCTTCTTTCAACTCGGTGAGGGGGGAGCCGACAGTAATGCCCCGGGTTGTTTGCAGTTTTGGGCTTGTTAAATCCATGCTCATGAGCCAGAAGTCTTTTCCGTTGTCCCGGGGTGAGAACATTTGCACCACAAGACCTTCATATTTCAGGGTTTTCAGGTGAGAACCAGCGTGTGTGTCAGCTTCCCTTCCCAGCACCTCATTGGTCTCTGCTACTGGTTCGCCAAGGACAGCGCTCAACTCCGCCTGGTCATACCAGTTTCTTAAAGATAGCTGCCCCCTGTCCGAGATCAAAGAATACTCGCCAACACTCTCTGGTGCGTTTTGACCGGTGGTTGTACCAGCCGGTTCTTCCCCTGCGGACTTCTTAAGGGAAAAGCTCTCAATAACCGCGTCAAATTCTTTTTCCAGGGCTCTGAAGTCCTGTTCTGTTTTTTCGGAAGCATCCGGTGGAACCTGAACATCGGTAGCATGAGCCCAGCCGAAATAATAGTCAACTGATTCCCCCAGGTACTTGAAACCGTACATATCTTCCAGCTCTTTTAAGCTTTCCCGTGTGATTTCCCTTTTATCATAGATTTCGATTCTGCCGATCACGCCAAATATCTGTTCCGGATACGCTGCCTGCACCTCTTTAGCAACAAAGTATACAAAATTGCCGTCTTCCCTGATCTCTACTTTTTCTGCAAAATCGCCGGGCAAGTTTAGAGAGAAACCAAACTTCTCATTTTCATAGACAACATCCCCTTTGGTTACCCTGTCACAGGCAGTAAACAAAACTGGAAATAGAAATAATGATATCGACAACAAAAATAACAATAAAACACGTTTCATAACTTGCCATCCTTTCCTGGAAAGTATGGGACAGGTACTGATGGGACATAGAAAAATGGACGGAAAGAGGGACAGGAGCAGGGTGGACCAAAGGGACAGGTACCTTGACCATATCCTGTGGTAAAGATACCCAATACCATTAATGTAAATCAAGCAAGGAAGCAGATAGACGTTCTTAAGAGTAAAGGTAAGTCATTTCCATCTTTAGCTTCAGTACTACCTCTACTTCCGGCGAACCACTGCTATCCGTCGAAGTGTTCAGCCATTTTTCACAATGCGGGTATGCTCATCTCTATTCCCTGACCAGGGCTGCTATACCGCCTGTATAGTAGGGTTCAGAGAACAGGACGTTTTTAGCTCTTTCATCCGTGATGGTAATGCAGGCGCCGATCAGGTCAACCTTACCCGCGATCAAGGCCGGGATCAACCCGCCAAAATCCATGTCGACGATTTCCAGTTGCATACCCAGGTGGCGGGCAATATACTTAGCCAGTTCAATATCAAAACCGACGATTTCCTGGCTTCCGTCTACAAAGGAAAAAGGTTCCGTCACTGCCGCCGTCCCGAACCTCAGGACACCCCTGTCACCGGTAAGAGTTATATCCGGCATGGCTGCTGGAGCCCCATCTTCAGGAATCCACCGTTTTAACATTTCATCATATTTACCGGTATTCTTCAGCTCGGCAATAACTTCGTCAATTGCAACCTTCAGTTCTTTATTGCCGGGATGTACAGCGAAGCCATAGTTGTCTACGGTAATCATATCGGGTAAAACCTTAAGACCCTGGTTCTTAGCTGCTATATTTTTCAGAATTGGCTCGTCATCAGCCGCAGCATCAGCTTTACCGGACTTTACAGCCATGCAGCAATCCAGCACAGTGTTATAATACTGGAACCTGGCATCTGGGAACCTGGATAAAACCAGTTGATCCGCCACTGTACCGGTAGGAACTGCAAATACCTTACCCTCCAATTGGGAAAGGTCAGTAATTTTCTCCCTCTCACCGCAGCCTACAAAAGCAATCATCATAAAACAAAGTATTAGTCCCAGCAACCCAATTATTCTTTTGTTGAACATTAAAACATCTCCCTACTCTTCCAGATTCTCTAAATCACCTTAAAATAGTCGGGGGTAGGAAAGGTACCTCCCCCATTCCCTGTCACGGCAACCCCCAGTGACCTATGCAGGTGCAGGTGAGACAAGGTATCGCCCCTTGTCCCAGCCACCGGGGTAGAACATGGTACCTGAACTGCCCCTTGTCCGGCGCCGTCCCTTTCCCATTGTCTCGCCATCACATCGATTTCTTAACTATTCTATCTCATACAAGATAAATAAGGAAGCAAAAAGAGTTTCCCCCTTTGCTTCCCTGTTCACCGCAGCTAGGTACAAGATCTATTACAATTCTTTACCATTCCAGCAATACGTACAGATCTTATCCTCGCCTATACCGATTGCCTCAATCATGTCATGGATATTCTGGTATTTCAATGTTGAAAGGTTGAGTCGTTTGCCGATGCAATTAACCATAGATTTGTACTGCTCCGTTGCGGGATCACAATAAGCTTCAAGTGACTCTGGTTCTTTACCCTCAAGCTGGATGATCGCCCGTCTAGCCGCAAGTTCCATTACCGATCTGGATCTTGAGAAGTTCAGGTACTTACAAATGTAAACAATTGGAGGGCAAGCCGCCCGGACATGGACTTCACTGGCATTGCATTTATAAAGCAGGTTCACAGTTTCTGAAATCTGTGTGCCGCGGACAATTGAATCATCGCAAAAGAGCAGGCGTTTGCCGGAAACAAGTGCATGAATGGGCATCAGCTTTAACCTTGCAACAAGATTCCTGATCTCCTGGTTCGGTGGTATAAAACTCCTTGACCAGGTCGGGGTATATTTAATAAAAGGACGCCCATATGGTATTTTGGATTGATTCGAGTAACCGATGGCATGTCCGACACCCGAGTCAGGCAATCCGGCAACCATGTCAATTTCAACATCGTCGTTTTTGGCCATTGCGGCGCCATTTCTATAACGCATGACCTCAACGTTTACTCCCTCATAGGTTGAGGAGGGGTAACCATAATAGACCCACAAAAAAGCACAGATTTTCATTTTATCTCTGGGCGGCGCAATCTTCTCAATACCTTCCGGCGTCAAGAAAATTATTTCTCCCGGGCCTAGTTCATAGTGGAAGCTGTAGCCGAGGTTCGCAAAGGTACAGGATTCCAGGGAAACGCAGTAAGAATTCTCTTTCTTACCAACAACTAAAGGAGTCCTGCCCAGCTTGTCCCTCGAAGCATAAATCCCCCGGGGCGTCAGGAGCAAAATCGAACAGGAGCCTTCAATTAACTCCTGGGCTTCCAACAAACCATCCTTAAATGAGTTTTGGTGATCTATAATTACAGACACAAGCTCAGTCGGATTAATAGTACCCCTGTTGGTTTCCAGAAAATGGACATTTCTTAAACTGGAAAAGGCCTTATCAGCGATCTCGTGCAAATTGTTTATTCTTCCCACTGTAGTTATGGCATATTGCCCAAGGTGGGAAAGCACTGTCAAGGGCTGGGGTTCTGTATCACTAATACAACCTATACCCATATTGCCCTTTACTTTAGTAATCTCATCGGCAAATTTTGCTCTGAATTGTGTGTTCTCAATATTATGGATTGACCTGTTGAAACAACTACCGTTCCATATGGCCATTCCTCCCCTGCTGGTTCCCAGGTGCGAATGGTAATCCGTACCGAAATATACATCCATTACACAATCCTCTTTGGAAACAACACCAAATAATCCACCCACGGATATTACACCCCTTAATTTAATCAAGGTTGCTCCATCTATAACTGGTCAAAAGTCAACCGCAAGCGAAAGAACAACCCAGATTCAATACATTAATAGAATTACATTAATAGAATTACATTTTTACAAGCTTATTGCAACAATATTTTATATCCAGATAAGTAAAGTGACTATTCAGACAAAGTTTCTTTCCATATATCACATTAAGAGGAAACAAAGAGGACACCCTGCTGTCCTAAAAATAAGGTGCCCCGGGAGCCATTTGCATCCGCAGCCCGGCTCCGGTATATATATTATTTTGGTTACGGTTACCCATAAAATAAGGAAGCAAGTTGAATTACCTTCTTACTTGCTCCCTAGTTACAATAGTCTATACTCGTTTTACTGGCTCAGCATATTTTCCCATCAATGAGAGCCGGCTTCCTCATAGGGACCCAACTGCACGGCAGTAATGAGCCAGCTACCTTCTATTTTATCTACATCAAGAGTAATGGGGCGCCTGGCTGCAGCACCGCCCTCCGCCAATTCCACACTGGTTACTTCGATGATCTCGCCCTTGATCCTGTACCCGGAACCAGCCAACTTCTCCACATTTAATACCTCTATCCGTTCCGGCCACGGACTGGAAAGCACCCTTCCCGGAATATTTTGAGGATCCTCCTCCTGCCATTCCGCCAGAAGCGCGGGGGCTACTAAACCGCCGTAGTTCTCCTGCAAACTCTGGTTCAAAACCTCCTGTGGGGCCAGCAACGAGACTGATTTCAGCTTTTGGCCGAAATCTTCAACCAGCTTCACAACTTCCGCCTGCTCGTTTTCACCTTTAATGTCACCTTCCCGGCAATTCACAAACAGATTGACGGGGTTACCTGCAAAAGCTATCGTTGCCAGGATAGCGAGCAGGAGAACAGCACAGGCAACAACCAACCATTTCTTTTTCATTGGCAATAACCTCACTTAAATTTTTTGAAAACTTTTTTCTAGATTGTCCATTGATCATGAATGATCCCCACCAGTAACCAGTCACCCCCAAACTCTTCAAACACTAAACGCAAACTCCGCCAATCCATTCCCTCGTACATTGGATCAAACCCACTAAAATGGTATTCAACAATGATCGATCCGGGATAAACATCAGGCGCATTGTTAATCGCATTGCCATGAAATAATTGTTTATTATAGCTGATCTTCTCAGCATTTCTAAAATCCTGATCATAAATGAAAATGTCATAATAAGCTGCAGGGGTCAGAATTATAGGCTCACCGGTTCCATCATAGCTCCCCCAGTTATATTCAATAGAGGATGAAAAGAAATCCTCAAAATCAGAGGGCATGAAGACGACGTTATTCTCAAGGTCCACATAGCTGTAAGGGCTAAATCTCACACCTTTGACCGGGTGAACATAATCAATTAGTCCTTTCATATTCCTGCCGGCTATAAGATTCAAGACTTTTTCAGCCCGTTCGGATATAATTTTTTCCGCTTCCTCCGGTGTATAGGACACCTCTTCCTTATCAATATCAAGAATATTGAACTCTTGATCCTGAATAATCCAACGGCCGTCTCTATATTCATAGGTAATGGTTAATTCATATTTCCCGGTCATCACGTTTTCGCTGGTTTGAGTAACCTGAACTTTAGTTTCGTCAATCTTTTTCAGCTCATAGGGTTGATCGAGGATTAGCATAATAGGCCCTTCCCTGGAAAGGAGATAGAGCCCGCCATCCTTTTCGTAGAAAAATTCATCGGCGTAGGAACGGGCCAAATCCTCATCCATTATTTCTGACATGTGCTGGACCCATTGGGCCTTGCTGTTAAAATTTATTACCCTTCTACTATCTTCATCTACATCTTGATATATGCCCTCTTCAAATTTTTTTGTTAACTCTTCCAGGGGTACTTCCGGAATCTCATTATCACCTGGAGCAGTCATCTTACCGCTACATCCCGTAAAGGCGAACGACATGAATATTGTTGTTAAAATAATAATATGTTTCCAAAATTTCAATACATCCACTCCCAACTTAATTATTTTTTTTAATAAAATGACAGGTAATTATAAAGCCTGGCTGAGCTGATTCCTCACTAAGGTCTCTTAAAAAAAGACGTCTAGCAACTCAAAAAGGTTCGCTTTTTCCTGGTTCATAATTATTGGTATTTTTGTCTGCTCAAATTAAATTCTCATCTACTTCAATGCCTGCCATCTGCATAAAAGGTAAAGGGCATTGCAGGCAGTGGAAGAACCCGGAGGCAATTGATAGTCAAAAATCTTATTGGAAAGACATGGAAGTGTACTGTCCAGGCAACTCCTGGTTTTGTGACCCGGTTTATTATGCGGTTTGATCCTTCACAGGATGGTATGTATGCCATTACCATATTCTGGAGCATGAAGATTATGATATGATTAGCCCGTTTAAAGTTGTAGCGCCGGATTGCAAATAAGACTAACCATGAGCTGGGATAGGGGGAAAGGCACCTCATCCCAGCTCTTTTTTTCCAAACTTTAAGGTCAAGGGGAAATTAAATAACCTGCTTCACCCTCCATTAGTACACCTCAATTATCAGCTGGTTACAACCATAATTTCCCCGGTTATTTACAAACAGACAATTTTATGTTATTAGGATTTATTTCACAGATTATTAAATCTTACATGTTTAACCAAATACTACCTGCCAGCATAAGTTAAATTAACCAACATTGAGGATGATCTGACAAGCTGGAGGTGGATCCAATGGCAAATCAGCAACCCAGAGTACCGACAAGTTGTCCGGTGGGGTTTACGGAACGTTATACTATTGTATCCGGCGACACATTGTTTAAAATCGCCCAAAGATACGGAATCAATGTGGCGACTTTGGTTGCAGCCAACCCGCATATTACAAATCCCGATCTTATTTATCCTGGTGACGTAATTTGTGTCCCCACTGCCCCAGAGGTCCCGGCCCCAGAGGTCCCGGCCGGGGAGAGAATTACACTGGCCACCACAACAAGTGCAGTTGACACGGGTTTACTTGAGTTTTTACTTCCCAGATTCAGCGAAGCAACCGGCTACCAGGTTGATGTGAGGTCTGTGGGGTCGGGAGAGGCGCTGGCTTTGGGGGAACAGGGTAGGGCAGATGTCCTGTTAACTCACGCCCCTGATGCTGAACAGGGATTGTTAAACAGGGGAATCATTACTAATTACCAGCAGGTCATGCATAATGACTTTGTGATCGTAGGGCCTTCTTCGGATCCGGCAAAGATATCCGGAACCAAATCAGCCACTGAGGCTTTTAGAAAAATTGCTGAAAGTCAAGCGCCCTTTTATTCAAGGGGAGATAAATCAGGCACCAACCAACGGGAACTGGAGATTTGGTCAAGGGCAAGGACAAAGCCATCCGGCCCCTGGTATCATAAAACCGGCAAGGGAATGGCAGAAACGCTTTTAGAAGCTTCAGCAGGCAGGGGCTATACTTTATCAGATCGAGGTACTTACCTGGCAATGAGGAGAAACATAAATCTGCAGATTTTATTAGAAGGAGACCCAAATCTGTTGAACATATACCATGTCAGCCAGGTTAATCCGGAGAGATTTCCTAATGTTAACGCGGAAGGCGGCAGAAAATTCGTAGAGTTCATGATCTCCCCAGCAACCCAACGGATTATTTGCGATTTTGGGGTAAGGTTGTACGGCCAGCGGTTATTTACACCCGATCGCATCAAGTGCTGATTTCATTAAATCACATAATTTAGGAAAGAAACATGCACCCGCGGCTTACCTGCGCTATCCGGCCACCCAAAACAGGCTCCCATTTTTCAGCACAAGTCAAGCAGCATATCTAAAAATTCCAATTCAATTTCTTTAAACCTGACACCATCCCAAAACAAGGGGGATGGTTCTCTTTTCCCAAATACTTCCTAACTATTAGGGGATACTTATGTTTATTTACCCAGTTAAACTTAATTAGCAGGAGGGGTAGACCATGAAAACAAAGTTTATCCACACTGATATTATCACCAGGGATTGGAAAAAACCTGCCCGGTTTATATCGATATGTAGTCCCCCCTGTCCCAGCCCAGGACAACCAATCTAATCTTTGCTATACTTAAATTACAGTAATGCTAGTGATGGGAGAGTAATTATGAAAAATATTTTTTTCTATCATACCGATATCGGGTTAATTGGAATAGCCGAAGACGGTAAGGCCGTTACAAACTTGTATTTCCAGGGCGAACAAACACCTGAAGATGCAGTCGTAACCGAAACCGAAATCCTCAAAGAGGCTGGCCGGCAACTGCGTGCTTACCTGGCAGGAAAGCTGAGAAATTTTACACTGCCCCTCGCCCCTTCCGGCACTGAATTTATGCAGCGCGTCTGGAAGAGCTTGCTGACCATCCCCTACGGCGAAACACGTAGTTATCAGGAAATAGCTCAGAGCATAGGTAATAAGAAGGCTTCAAGAGCGGTTGGACAGGCTAACAACCGCAACCCCATTCCGATTTTTATACCCTGCCACCGGGTAATCGGCGCCAATGGAAAGCTGACCGGTTATGGAGGTGGGCTCCATTTAAAGGCGTATCTTTTAGAATTGGAAAAGGCGACGTTGGCCAAAGGTGACATGAGGTGACAGGGTTTCTATAAATTCACCAGCCCAACGCCCATGCCGGGCGCACGCAAAAAAGCCGGTGCCCATCAAAGGCCCGGCTTTTAGCTTTGTGTTCCTATTTTCCGACCCACTCTTTAACTTTTTCCTGGTTTGCCTCCACCCACTTGGCTGCTGCCTCAGCAGGATCCATGCCGTCTTCAATATCCAGCATAACTGCCTCCATATCGGATGCGGTCCAATTGAATCTATCCAGTATATCGTAAACCTCCGGCTTTTCTTCCTTCAATCCCTTGCGCACGATTGTGTGAATGAATTCTTCAGCACCGTAAACTCCTTTTGGATCTTCCAGGTATTTGAGGTCCCACTTGGCAAACTTCCAATGGGGAGTCCAGCCGGTTACTACGATCCAATCCCCGTTGTCTTCCGCCTTTTTCAGTGCTGCCGCCATGCCGGCGCTGCTGCTGCTCTGCAATTCGAAGTCCAGGTTGTAATCCTTGATTGCCTGTTCCGTGGCCTTCATTATACCGGCGCCCGGCTCAATGCCTATTATTTTTCCCTGGAATTTATCTTTAACGCTGTTAAGCTCTTCGATGGAGTTAATAGTAACGTATTCCGGAACCACAAGACCGATCTTGGCGCCTTGCAGATTGGGGCCCAGATCTTCCACTTTATCTTTTACCTGTGCATAGTAATCCTTGTGTGTCGCAGGCAGCCAGGCGGCAACAATACCATCAAAATTACCCTCGCTTACGCCCAGCCACATGGGAGATGCATCTACTGCAGTAATTTTCACTTCATAGCCCTGGTCTTCCAGCACTTTTTTAATGACATTGGTACTGGCGATCTCCGAATCCCACTGCACATAGCCCAATTCCACTGTTCCCTTGCTTTCCTGGCCTTGTTGTTGCTGCGCCTGCTGCCCGCAGCCGGCTATTACCCCGGCAAACAGGGCCATAACAGCTAACAAGACTACCAACTTCGACACCTTTTTAATCATTTACTTACCTCCTTATTTAATTTTTTATTAATACCCTTGCACCCATCAGCCAAACATTTCTTGATCCCCAAGTTTGCGGCATAGTTTACTAAACGCGCTATATCTTCACCTTGTGCTTTTCACTAATACTTTGTGTTACCCGATCAAGAATGATGGCCATGAGTACAATGGCCAGTCCCCCTTCGAATCCCTTGGCAATGTCAAGCCTGGAAATGCCCGTCAGCACCTCGTTGCCCAGTCCGCCGGCTCCAATCATGGCAGCGATGACAACCATGGAAAGGGACAGCATAATACACTGGTTGACACCAGCCATAATAGTGGGCAGCGCCAGGGGTATCTGTACCTTGATCAGCTTCTGCCATTCAGTAGAACCAAAGGCATCAGAAGCCTCCACCAGCTGGACCGGGACCTGCCTGATGCCCAATCCGGTAAGGCGTATCGTCGGCGGCATGGCAAAAACCACCGTGGCAATTAGACCCGGCACCTGGCCGAGACCAAAGAACAATACCGCCGGAATCAGGTAGACAAAGGCAGGCATGGTCTGCATAAAGTCCAGCAAAGGCATTATTATTTTATGGGCAAGGTTGCTCCTGGCTGTCAGAATACCCAGAGGTATGCCCAGCAACAGCGCAAGAGCAGCAGCAGCAAGGACCAGGGCTAGTGTTTCAATGGAAGGTTTCCATAACTGCATATTGTAGATAAGGTAAAGGCCGATGGCCGTACCAACGGCTATCCTCCGGTTGGCAATAAACCAGAACAAGACGAAAACCACAGCTATAATAATCAACGGGTGGAAGGCTAAAAAAATCTTTTCGATACCAGTAACCAATGCACTTATAATCAGCGTAATAAAATCAAATAATGTATCTAAGTTGACTTGTGCCCAGCCAACTGCCATTTCCACCCATAAACCAATTGGTAGTTTAGGCAATATTTTCTCCCTTCCTTACCATACCCGCCAGCACCGAACCCTTTACAAGAATACCTACCAGTTTATTGTCATCCCTGGTCACGGCAACGGGAAGCCTCGTCTCCGCCAGTACAGGAATGATATCTATTACCGGAGTGTCAATACTGACTTTGGGTACACCTTCAATTATTATGTCCTTTAAATCTTCCCTCTGTTCTTTCACAGCCCGGAGAGCGTCTTCAGCAAGAACAATACCTACCAGCCTGAGGTCCCTAGTGACAACAAAAATACTTGAGATACCGTGCTCCTTCATCTGTCGTAGAGCCACATGAGGCCCGTCCTTCAAAAAAATAACCGGATCCGGTGGTTTCATTACTCCCTCTGCTGTCAGCACCTTTGTTCTGTCCACGTCTTCAACGAATTTCTCCACGTAATCGTTCGCAGGTCTTGTGAGGATTTCCTCAGCCGTGCCGATTTGAACAATGGTTCCGTTGTTCATCAAAGCTATACGGTCTCCAATTTTCAAGGCTTCATCAAGATCATGGGTTACAAATACGATGGTCTTGTTGAGTGAGTTTTGCAGGGAAATGAGCTCGTCCTGCATACTTTTGCGGATAAGCGGATCAAGGGCGCTAAAAGCTTCGTCCATAAGGAGAATATCAGGGTTGTTGCAAAGGGCTCTGGCAAGCCCTACCCGCTGCTGCATACCACCGCTAAGCTGGTCCGGCATGCTGTATTCCCAGCCCTTTAAACCAACCGTTTCTATGATCTGAGCTGCTTTCTCCCGGCGCTGAACCGTGGGAACACCATGTACCTCCAGGCCGTAAGCTACATTATCCAGCACTGTCCGGTGGGGAAATAAAGCGAAGCGCTGAAAAACCATACTGACCTTTTTCCTGCGTATTTCTCTTATAACCTCAGGTCCAGCCCGGGTTATATCCTCACCGTCGATGGTAATGGTACCACTGGTGGGTTCAATTAAGCGGTTGATACATCGTAACAAAGTAGATTTGCCGCTTCCTGATAAGCCCATAAGCACAAATACTTCTCCCTCGTTTACGGAAAAGTTGATATTATATATTCCTACGGTCTGTCTGGTCTTCTTCAGTATTTCTTCTTTGCTGTAACCTTCTTGCAACATCTTCAGGGCCTTTTCAGGGTGATCCCCAAAAATCTTCACCAGGTCTTTAACAACTATTTTGCTCATTTAAGGACATCCTTTCAAAAAGCTCCAACAAAAAGAAACAATCTCGATATGACAACTTTATGCATATAAAAAAGTTGTCACAATGAGATTATACCAAATTAACACCGTTATTGTCCAGTTAATCAGCAAAGAAAACCAGTAATACTATAAATTTACTATTGCCTGCATCCAGCATTGCATTTTTGGTTTTAATCCTAATTAAAAGCCGTATATACCGGAAAAACACTTGCCTGTTAATATTCTGCTCTTTAAGGCAACAAAGGACCCGTTGCTTAAACATTCCTTAGCCTTGTTCCTGGTCTTTTTCCTCCTTCTTGATATTTATGACCAGGGCAAAGGCAATGGTGCCATAGGCCACAAAACTCCGGAAGTATTCCCCCAAAGCGGCATTGTGGAAAAGGTTCTGGCCCGCCTGGGGCGAAACTATGAAAAGAGTATGAAAGAGAAAAATCCCGGTGAGTGCGTGCCTTATTTTCGCGCTTTTGATGCTGGCGCCGCCAGCCAGAAGGGCAGCGCAGGAAATAATATCCACATTCAAATGTGCCGTATAGACATCGAACATGCCGATATTTTGCAGGTAGGCCAGTTGCCCGAGAGCAGCCAGAACGGTGGACAGGACAATTACCTTGATCCGGAGCAAATCCACATTGATTCCGGCAAGTTCAGCCTTCTCACTGCCGGAACCCACCGCCTTCACCTGCTGGCCAAAGCGGGTATGCAAAAGGTAGTAGAGTATCCCCGCAAACAAGAGAACCACCAGGATCATGAATAAGGGAATTTCTATCTCCCCTAACCTGAGAAGCCAGAGTTTATCGATGGTATTCCGGTACATTCCCAGGTCCACAGCATTTCTCACACCAATGCCCCTGGACAAAATGATTTCCTTATTGACAACTGGAATAAAGCTTCCGAAGCCCGCCAAAAAAATCAACTGGTAGATGCTGTTGGCCAGAAAACCGATCACGATGGTGACAATCATTTCTTTTCCTTTAACCCTGTTTAAGACATAGCCTATGGTAAATCCCACCAGCACGGACAGGAGTACGGCCAGGACAAGAACCAGCACTATCCCCCGGGCTCCAGCCACCTGAAAGTTAATTACAAATAAAAGGGCAGTCTGCGCCGTCATGGCGCCGACGATAATGGCAAAATTCAGCCCCATACCGGCAACTACGGGTACTATTAACGACAAGACCAGAATTCCGTCCCTGATAAACCTGGTGAGCACCTGGTTGATAACAAAGGTACCGGAAAGCCCTGAAAACTTCCAGGCCAGGATGGAGAGGAGTAAAAACACGGCGGGTACCAGATGTTCAATGTTAAATAGTTTGTCTCTCAGTTCCCTGTCCTTCAATGAACAATCCCCCGTCTGTTCCTGTACAATAAGGCATAGAGAATAATACTGTAGGTAATAAATGTCCTTAGGATTTCAGTTAGCTCGGGTATCAGTATTTCATTGGCGAGGGGAACGGTAAGCAGGTAAATAGTCTGCAGTAAATAAGTACCCAGCACCGCTTCAAAGATCCAGGCCCTTCTTCCCGTACTACCCCCGATTAAAACCGCCGAGATAGCGGGAAAGGCCATGGATAACGGCTCATCATAAAGCTGGATAAAGCCGTAGCTCTGGGCATAGACACAGATCCCAATGCCGGCAAGCATGGTGGAGAGGGCAATGGCAATCAAACGGATTTTAGCTATATCAATGCCTGACAGCCTGGCAAAGGCTTCATTTTCCCCTACGGCGAGAGTTGCCCGGCCAATCCTGGTCCTGAAGAACAGGTACAGGAATAAACAGATCAGAGCGTAAAAGGCGAACAATCCCAGGGGAATATCAAAACCGCCTATTTTGAGCAGACAAAAATTATCAAGGACCTTACTAAAATAGGGATCAAGGCTTATTTTCGGTCTTAAACCCTGACCCCCGATGGGATAAAGCATCTGCCTGTTTTGAAAGGGCGCCAGGGTCCAAAAATAGTTCATCAAAGGAATTATGGAAAAACCGATAAAGGTACCAGCAATTTCCTCCCGCCCCTTGACCCTGTTTAAAAGCAACCCGTAAACCCAGCCGAACAGTCCGCAAACCACTAAGCTTAATAATAAGGACATAAAAAAACCCGTAAACCCGGTCAGCCTGAAATTCACGCTAATGCACAAAGCCACCAGGCCGCCGGTAATTCCCACCGGCATGCCGAAGTTCATGCCCGCTCCCGCGTTAAGCATGGGCAGCAGCGACAAAACCAGAACCCCGTTCATCACTAGCTTGACCAGTGATTCATTGAAGAGAATTACTAAATCCATCTCTAAAACACGGGCCAGGATCAGCAGGGTCAGCAAAAAAATAAGAATTATGATCTGGGGCGGCTTAATCCTGTAATTACCCGCATAAATCCTCAGGTAATCCTTCAGGTAATTCCTCATCCTGACGTATTCCCTCATAATTAGCTCCTTCTTCACCTGCCAGTGCCAGGCCAAACTCGAGATCCGGTGAGTCGGGGTATAGTATTTTAAAAACCCTTCCCTTAACCAGCACGGCAATCCGGTCGCATACTCTCTTTAATTCGTCCAGCTCACTGGTAGCAATCACAATGGTTGTACCCTTGCTCCGGTTGATGTCGATGAGCATCTTCAGTATTTTTTCCTTTGCTGCAATGTCAATCCCCCTGGTGGGCTCCGCCACAAACAGCAATTGGGGATTTACGGTCAAGGCCCTGGCTATGCAAACCTTTTGCAGGTTCCCCCCGCTTAATTCTTTAACCCTTTGCTTTGGCGATGAACATTTTATTTCAAAATCCCGCACAGCCTGCTCAACATAGCCATAAGCACCTTTCCAGTCAATAAAACCCAGGGGATTCCTGGAGAATAAATACTTAACCTGATCTCCCGTGAAGATGATGTTTTCAGCCAGTGAATGTTCCGGCAGGATACCCAGGGCTTGCCTGTCGTCCGGCAATACATAAATGCCTTTCATGATATTTGTCCTTGCGTTCATCCTGTCCAGTTTATGTCCTTTAAAAATAACCTCGCCGGCAACCGGGTACATACCCATAAGACCATAGCCCAAAGCCAGCTTGCCATGTCCGGAAAGACCTGTCAGCCCCAAGATCTCACCCTCATAAACGGTCAAATCCAGACTTTTGATTTCTTCGCCCGGCATTTTCACCGAGAACTTTTTAAAACAGAGGACCGGAGTGGCCTTTACTGACCGTTTCTGGGCGTTTGCCTTATACACCTGATGGCCGACCATATCACCGGCCAGTTTGGTTACGTTTATTTCTCCCTTTTTATACCGGGAAACCACTTCTCCATCCCTGAAAACAGTGACCCTGTCACATATATACTGCACTTCCTCCAGCCGGTGGGAAATGAATAAGATCCCCAGCCCGCCCCTTGACATGCCCACCAGTACCTCAAGCAGCTTTAGAGCGTCGCTTTTACTGAGAACAGCAGTGGGCTCATCCAGCAGCAATAGCTTCAGGTCGCTGCGGGCTACTTCCCTGGCTATTTCCACAAACTGTTTGGTGTTTGTTGATAAATCGATGATTTTTACGCCCACATCAACATCCAGGCCCAGCCTCTTTAATACTTGAGATGCAATCTCGTTATTCCGTCTTCTGTCTATGAACGAGTATTTTCTGCCGAATAAGCGGTCGGTAAACCTGCAGGTTTCTTCACGGCCCAGCTTGATATTCTCTCCAATGGTCAGGTCGGGGATCAAGGCAAATTCTTGATGGACCATGCCAACTCCCAGGCGGATTATCTCCGCACAGTTTTTTACTTGAAGCCTGGAGCCTCTGTAAATGATTTCCCCCTGGTAGCCACCGGTCTCCCTGATCACCGGGTTTCCGGAAATAATATTCATCAGGGTGCTCTTGCCTGAGCCATTGGCCCCGACAATACCATGTATTTCCCCTGCCCTGACCGAGATGCTGACGTTTTTTAAGGCAGGTATTCCGTTGTAGCTTTTCGACAGGTTTTTAATTTCCAGAATCTTTTCCATAAAACAACCCCGAAAATGCCGCAAAGGCTGTCTTAAGTAAAGACAGCCTTTACTTTTTTACATGAATTGCGATGTCTTAAAAGAGGATCGAATCCATTATCATAACGAAATAATTATCAAGGGGAGGGCTATCTTCTGCGGGTTTAAAGTTGTCAAAGTAAACAGTGTATCCCGATATATCCTTGGCAAACTGGTTCAACTGCTGGATGTTTTTGTAATCAAAGGATGGATCCTCAATTAGTTTTTTAGCCAGTTCGATGGCATACTGGGGCAGGAACACAGTGGCGGGCATGGGCCAGCCGCCCAGCCTGTTGGTCATCTGCGCTTCTGCTGCATGGGCCCGGATCATCTCGTTAATTTTCTCAAAATTCCAGGCATCCTCCTCAGATATCTCCAAACCCATCACCGTGGGATAGGCCTGGGTCGGGGTGGGGCAACACTGCTCCGCCACCATGAATTTCAGTTTCAATGCCTCATCAATTATAACATCATACATCGGACAGTTTGTACCGAAGATATTCGTTTCCGTACCGTATTTGCTTATTTGCCGGGGAATATCCTCTCTCAGGAATTGAAGCATGGGTCCTGTTCCGCTCCCGGTTTGAGGGTCGGGTGTAACAATTTCAACCCACTGCATACCCAGTTCTTCACTGGTTTTCTGCATCTTATCCTTTCTCTGGGCGATCACTTCCTTGGCCAAATGGGTGGGGAAGGAATAGTGGATCATGGTTTTTGCGCCCATGCTATGGGCCTTCCGGGCGATTGTCTCTCCTCTTTTGACCCAGTCGGTATCCAGGTTTATATCCACATATTTTGACATCAAGACAGGATCATCCCAGATAGGAGCGGTTATGGTGATTATATCCGGTCTGCTCTCCTCCACCTTTTGCAGGGCGGGCAACAAACCCGCCTGACCGGAGATCACGATAATGGCTTTCATTTGAGGGTCGTCCGCCAGGGAGGTAATCTGGCTCAAACCGGTTTCGATCTCAGTGGAAAAGTTTTCCGGCAGGGTTATGTGCTTGACGATATCAGGATATTTTTTTGCCATCATGTCTGCGGCCCGGAACTCATCTTCGCTGGTAGACAGGGTTGGTGTCACAACACCTATTTTATACCCGGGGGTTTCTTTTTCCTGCTGCGCTCCCTGCTCCCCGCACCCGGCTAAGACAAAGGTCATCAAAAGAACCAGGATTAAGGCTACAACTTTTTTCCTCATTTCTTCTTCCTCTCTCTTTCCTATTATTTTATGGCTCCGAAGTAAATTCTTCCTGCCCCGGCCTGTCCGGCAGGCCCGGCAAAACCCGGGCTCCATGACGGATATTCTAAAACCACTTGTTTAGAGTGTTATAACCTGATCCACACCGGCCTCGCCCAGTGCGGCGTAAAGCTGCGGGAAACAGCCGATCCGCGCCCCTTTGATCAGCTTCTAGTCGATGCCCCGCTCCATGGCGCACTGGTCGCAGGATCGCAGGTTGTATAAGCAGTCAACTTCCCGGCTTTTAACGCGAAGTACTCATCCTGATCGGACATCTTTAATACCTCGTAATGATTACCCTCGATGGGCAGCCCCAACTCATTGGCCATGTTTATCCACGAAATGCTTGTTTTCTCCGGATTCGTACCCAGGGCTAATTGCTTGCCAATAAGCTGCTGGGGATCAGTAATATCATTGGAGGCAACAAGGTAGTATGATCCTCCGATGTGGTTATTGGCCGCCACGATTATGGGCGCACCCTTTATGTAAGCCCGCATTGAACCGCTGTTACCCACATACCCGGCGTCCATCTGGCCTGCCGCCATGGCCTAGGGCACCTTACCGTTGCCGGTAACGTTGACCTTCATGCCCAATTCATCAAATATCCCCGTGTCCTTGGCGATACAGGCCGCAGTCATGTGGTCGCAGTCGTAATAGCCCAGGTTTATAACGTAGTCCCTGTCCTTTTCAGGGATCGAAGACGTTGTATCCTGCGCCGTTTGTTTTTGCCCTCCGCCGCAGCCGGACAACACAGTTAGCAGGAAGGCTGCAAGGGCCAGACATGTAAATAGCCAAGTTATTTTTTTATAAAAATATGCCTCCCTTACACATGCTGTTTTTGCAGAAATTAATAAATGATGGGGAGAAGTCGGATTCGAACACGACTCCAGTCCTGCGTGGCAGGCGGACAACGGGTTTGAAGCCCGCGGGGTGCCATCCCCATTTCTCCCCGGAGTTTAAAAACTTAGCAGCAGTCTTCCATCCCCTCTCCAAACAGATTTTCTAGAATACTCCCTTCCACGCGGTAAATCGCGTAGCCTAGATTGGAACCCTTCATGCCCTGGACAATAAATTCCAGGGGTGGTTTGTCGTCGATGTCTTTAAAAGTAATAACCTGGTTGGAAACCGGCGCCGGCACTTCGTTGGTTACACCGCCAGGTCCAGTGCTTCATCCCAGGAAGCTGCTCGGAATCTCCCTTCTCCGCGCTCACCGGTGCGGATCAGAGGTGTTTTCAGGCGGTGCGGCGAGTAGACTATCTCCGGCGCGTACCTGCCCCTGACACACAGGTTTGCGTAAGGAACTCCCCGGCGCGGCTCAACTTTCACCAGCCTGCCGCTTTCCAGGGTGACCTCCACCGCGCAAGCGCCGGGGCATATACCGCAAATGGCCGGCTTTTTTTCGATCAACAAGAGGCGTTCCCCCAAAATTATTATTGAGTATCTATTTATCTTCAACTTTTGACAATCAAATCCTTTATGCGTTTCATTTGATTATTTTATTAATGACAGGTTATCTATTAACAAATTGTATTTATGACGGACAATTATCCAGGGATCCGTCATGTTCTACCTTAAAAACCAATTGACTTCGGGCCCGGAATGAACTAAAATATGAATACTCACAATACAGGGGACTGAGTTTGTGTCTGAGGTTGTTCTTAATTAACCAAATCCAATAAAGTTAGCCCGCATCGTGCCGGCGCATTATTGCCCGGCTTAATTGGTATGCGGTGCGGCTGGTTAATTATGAACACAGGTATAGTCCGCTCATCTTCCCTAAACTGCGTGTTATGCTGTACCGTGCTCAAGAGCACGGTATTTTTACGTAACAACGCATTTTAGCAAAAGTTGTGTCCTCAAGGCTGTGCTGAACCGGATGTGTTCATCACAGCTTATTTTATTTTTGGGGAGGTATCCGCCAGGATGAACGCAGATGCGATGAGAATTCTGGAATACGACAAACTAAAGGAAATCTTAAAAGAGTATGCCATATCCGAACAGGCTAAAAAAATGCTCGACGAACTTCAGCCCTCCGCTGATATTCGCAAAATTGAACAGTTGATGCTTGAGACCACTGAAGCCAGGCGTATTATCGACATAAACGCCAACGTCCCGCTGACTGCCATGGAGAATATTGACGAGGTATTGGCCAAGGCAGGGAAAGGGTTCACCCTGTCAATAGATGAATTGACAGCGGTCAAAGATCTGCTGGAAAACGTCATGAAGCTTAAAAGATTTATGCGACCGATGCAGACTGTTTCACCGGTGGTGGCTTCCTATGCCCTATCCATGTCGGAACTGCCCCACCTGAGCGATGAAATCGATAGATGCGTGGTCAACGGAAGGATTGATGACAGGGCTACGCCGGAGTTGAACAGGATCAGAAAAAAGATTACCGTCACCGGTGAGAGAATAAAACAAAAGTTGAACAGTATTCTATCTTCGCCTTCCTTCGCAGGGGCTATCCAGGAAGCCGTAGTCACCTTGCGCAACGGTCGTTACGTGATTCCCGTTAAGAGAGAATATAAAAGGAGCTTCACTGGGAATGTACTGGACCTGTCAGCAAGCGGTTCCACCCTGTTTATCGAGCCTGCAGCCATCGCCAGGCACCAGGAGGAGCTCAATATGTTAAAGATGGAAGAGGAAAAGGAAGTCTTCCGGATCCTGTCCTGTCTGACGGAAATGGTGGAAGGCGCCATCAGGGAGATATCAATCAATGTGGAAGCCTTTATCCATTATGACTTTATTTTTGCCAAGGCCAAATACAGCAAATCCCTGGACTGTCTTCCGGTAAAGCTGAATGGGCAAAACAGAATCAGGATCAAAGGCGGCAGGCATCCTTTCCTCGGTAAAAGCGCCGTACCGCTGGATTTTCAGATTGGAGAGGACTATCGTGCCCTGGTTATTACCGGCCCCAATACAGGCGGTAAGACTGTGGCCCTGAAAACGGTAGGCCTGCTCACGTTGATGGCTCAGTCCGGCTTGCACGTACCTGTTGAAGAGGATAGCGAGTTAGCCGTTTTCGCCAGCATTCTGGCGGACATCGGTGACGGTCAGAGCATCGAACAGTCTCTGAGCACATTTTCAGCCCATGTCAAGAATATATCTACTATCATTGAATGCTCAGGCCCTTCCTCCCTGGTGCTTATGGACGAACTGGGAGCGGGCACAGACCCCGGTGAAGGCATGGGCTTCGCCGTTGCGGTTTTGGAAGAGGTCTTCAACAAGGGAGCCACCATCGTTGCAACAACCCATATCAGCGAAATTAAAGCATTCGCCGACAGGAAGGATGGGTTCAAAAACGGCCGCATGGAGTTCGATATCGATTCTTTGAGACCTCTGTACAGGTTGACCATAGGCTGTCCGGGCGATAGCAACGCCTTCCTGATCGCTCTGAGGCTAGGGGTGCGCAGGCAAATCATAGAGCGTGCCCATGAGATAACCTATGGAGAAAAGAAAGATTATTCCTGTGAAGCGACGCTCCAACCCAAATCAATGATTGGCGAGGACCTAATTACAGAAGATTCACCACCGCTGAAGGAAACAGCTGCAGCCAGGCCTGGAGCTATTTTGAAAGAAAAAGGTCGGAAAACACCGGTAAGCAATTTCGTTAAAGGAGATTGTGTGTACATCAGCAGCATGGACAGGACCGGAATCGTCTACGAACCTGAAAACAACAGGGGCGAAGTGGTGGTAATGGTAATGAAAAAGAAATATAAGATCAACCACAAGAGGCTCTCCCTTTACGTGGCAGCCAAAGACCTTTACCCCGAAGGATACGATCTGGACATCGTCTTTGAAAGTAAGGAAAACAGGAAAAAACGCAAGCTTATGAGTAAACGGCACGTGGAGGGAGTGGTTATCGAGACACCGAAAGAGGAATAGAAAACCTGCAAAGCAACGTGCCAAGGGAACGAGGGCAACCGGGGGATGGTCCTCCTGGACGACCTTATCAAATACAAACACCTTCATTTTTAGATGAAGGTGTTTTAAAGGGAGAGAAGGTGTATGGGTAGATATTGGTAGAGAACGCAAAGTTTGCCGGGAGCTCTTAAAGGAACATTTGCCATAGCTGCTTGTATTAATACTCGCTATCCAGTTTATAACTGGCCACATTATAGCCTTATCTTTATTTTTACCATTTTTCGTTATGTTATATTATGTTATATAAATTATATTAATTGCTTTTTGTCATGTCAAGTAATGTTACGTATTTTTATACAATCCAGGGAGGGCCTGGACAAACACAACCGGAGGGACGGTTCTCCTGACAAGTTTTTGTCTCTGTGAATCTACAAAAAGAAGGTTGAATGGAGATACACAGGTGTCAGGGAGAAGTCAACAACCCCGTTCCCGCCGTGACAGCCCGGCTTTTTCCCTGGCCAGCAGGGCAGCACCGAGGGCGCCGGCAAGCTGGGATTCGGGTGTTACAACGGCTTTCCTACCCAGTTCCCTGGACAGGTATTCCCTAACACCCTCATTTTTAGCCACACCGCCGGTGAAAAGGATCAGCTCGCCCTTACCCAGACGTTCTGCCATAGTTGCGACCCTCAAGGCCACCGCACGGTGGATGCCGGCGATAATCCTCCCCTTTTCCACACCCTGGGCTAAAAGGCTGATTACCTCCGACTCGGCGAACACGGTACACATACTGCTGATTTGTACAGGCTCGGCCCCCCTCGCCAGGTCCGCCAGTTCGCTGACGTCGGCGCCCAGGGCAGCGGCTATTACTTCCAGAAACCTGCCCGTGCCGGCGGCGCACTTGTCGTTCATGGCGAAATCGACAACATTGCCCTGCCCGTCCGTGAGAATGACCTTGCTGTCCTGGCCGCCGATATCCACAACCATATCGATCCCCTGGAGCAGGTGGTGCGCCCCCCTGGCATGACAGGTTATTTCCGTCACAGCCTTATCTATAAACGGCAGGGATATCCTCCCGTAACCGGTACCCACCATACAGGTCACCTCTTCCCGCTTAAGGCCCGCCCGGCCCAGCAGTTCCTCAAGGGCTTCCCTGCCGGCCTGCCGGGGGCTGCAGCCGGTGGGTCTGATTACCCAGCACCAGTCACTGCCGTTCAGCAGCACGGCCTTGGTGGTGCTGGAACCGACATCTATACCAACTGTGATCATTAAGATGAACAACTCCCGCTGAGCATTTCTAAGAAGGCCGAAATTCTCGTTTTCAACTGCTCTATGTCTGAAGTGGAATAATCCGTCTCTAGCTGGAGATAGGGCAACCCGAAATTATCCCTGACATAACGGCGGACAAGCTCATCCTCCACAATATAAGTATGGCAGGCCTGCCAGGTGAGATCCACCACCCCATCCACGCGGTAGTCATCGATCAGGCGTCCCAGGAGTTCCAGGCGCCCCTTGTTCGGCGACATGCAGGAGCAGGGTATCCGCAGGTACCTCTCGGCAATTGCTTCCATGGGATCCCTATGCTCGTCTTCATCCACCAGGTATTCCATCACCTTAATGCCGCTGCAACTCTCAAAGCATACTACACTGCCGCCACACTCTTCCAGCAGGCGAACTACTTTCTCAGAACCGATGCCCACCGGACATCCGGTTAAGAGGATCCGGGGTGCTCCATTGGCGAAGGGAGAAATCCCCCGGGCAGCAATATCTCTGACTTCTTCAGCGAGCTGGTTGATTAGCGCTGTACCTTCTTCCTTATCCACATTAAAACCTTTCACAAAGATAGTTGTAAGCATGTCCAGACCGGTCATGGGAGCCGGGTCATGCCTGTTCAGTTCATGCAGCTCCTTCAGGGCTTTCCGTTCCCTGTTGCACACTTTAATGGCAGACCTGAGGTTATCAGTGCTGATTGTCACACCCAGGTTCTCCTCCAGCCGCACTTTGAGTAAATATAGTTCTTCCAGCCACCACTGGAGGGCGCCGTTCCGGTCTGTCCCCTGCGGCAGGTGCATCACATGCACCGGCTTGATCTCCCCGAGGAGCTCAAACATTTTTTTCTTGCCGTCGCAGGTCGTTTCCGCAATGATGAAATCGGACGCCCGGAAGTACGGGCAGGTATCGGTAAGGGCAAAACCGAAACTTGATTTAATCAACGGGCACAAGTTGCGCGGTAAGACTTTTTCGGCAGCAGCAATGGGCTCGTGCCTGGTGCCGCAGAGGCTCACTGGTATGGCTCCGGCCGCCAGCACAAGTTCCTGAGGGGCATAAGCACAAAACATGCCGACGACCTTTAAGCCGTTTTTTTTGGCGCTTTGAATGCTGAGTGCGTTATCGTTGCGCATGTTCTCAAAAATTTTCATGATTTGTGGACGCATTCCTGAAACCCCCAAGTCAAAATGCTAACAAAACACTTCACTCTCTAATTATAAAAATCCTCTATTTATATAATTTAAAATTTTTATAATAACAATTATCAGGATAACATTGTTTTATAGGGGATACGAGTGAGCCATGTCATAGCCTGGGAGTACCTTGCATCTGGTGGAGCCGTTGCGGGGGTTTAACATGTCCCTGAGTCTTTTTACCAGCGCGTAAACCTTATCAAAAGCTTTTAGTTTCCTGGCTCACAAACCAGCTCCATCACCATGAATACTCCGGTCATCGCTCCGCAGGTATCACCCGTGCTCCCATGCCGGACACGCAACACGAGACTAATATGACAGCTATGTCCTGCTCCAGGCCAAAGCCCGCACTGTAAACCAGCAGCATAGCCTGGGCAATTTAACCCGCCTTTTCTGTTCAGAGAAATCTTTACTGGCATTATCGCTCATATTAAACCTATTTCCTTTTTTATTTTTTCGATAATGTTGATATAAAGACTTACGTTTACTTATAATGGTAGCAAGTGATTATTAAGTATAATGACTTATGGCTTATTATAAATTTCTCAATAACATAGTTATTGCAAATTCTTGCTGCTGAACTTAGATTAAAGTACCTACCCAATGTATAACAGGTTCAGTTCCATCTTAATTAGACCATGGAACTCTTATACTCGGGAAAGTCAGTTGCTAATGTAGCGCTGGAAACTGGTTTCTGAACAGAACCATTTCAGCAGGGCATTTAATTTTAAATCTAGAAGAAATTCGGCATTACCCCAGGTCAATACAGAGTCTGAATGTAATTACTTTCTTAAAAAAAGGAAAGCATGTTTAATGCAAAGGAGGTGACCGTCCTTCATCTGGGGGCACGTACACCTTTAATTATGCCAAGAAAGTTGTACCGGACACCGCCCTCCAAGGATAGATTTGATGTGGTCAAGTAAAAAATTGAAAAGGGACAAAGGAACCTGGGAAAGGGACAAAAAGAAGGTACGAAGGGACGAGGAAATAGTTACTCTGTTTACCCTATAACATTATTGGCAAAGGAGGGGGATGTAATGCCAAACACTGCCACATTTCAACTGCCGCAGGAGTTTTTGATTGTAGGCGCAGCTGTCCAAACAGGATTATTTGAGGAGTTAAAAAACGCTCCCTGTACCCTGGAAGAATTAGCTGTGAAAACTAAAAGCGACCAGAGGGCCCTGTGGACGGTTGTTGAAGCCTTGATCGCCTTAAAATACCTTGAATATGCCGGCGATAAAATCAAGCTCACCGAAGAAGCCGACAACATCTTTTTTAATCCCGACCATGAACACTTCACAGGTTTTTCATTCATGCACGCCTATAACTTAATGAAAGCATGGCTCCAGTTACCGGAAGTAATGATTAGCGGGAAGCCAGTTTCCAAAAAGGATGCGCCCCGGCACATGAAGGACTTTATCAGGGCCATGAGCCATCATGCCAGGCAATCGGCGCCAGATATTGCCGATTATTGCTTAAAAGACCTGCCTGCGGGTTCCAGGGTGCTCGATGTCGGCGGCGGTCCCTTAACCTACGCCATAGCTTTTGCCAGGAAAGGAGCTGTGGTAACTGTACTTGACCTGCCTGAAGTGATCGACATGATGCAGCCGGAACTGGATAAGAATCTGCCCATCAAGCTGGTCAAAGGCGATTTTACTATAGAGCTCCCGGCGGGACCATACGATCTGGTTTATCTTGGTAATGTATGTCACATTTACGGCGAACAGGAAAACAGGAAACTATTTATAGACGCGGCAAAGGAACTCGTTCCGGGAGGCCGCATTGTAATCAATGATCTGATCCGGGGTACTGGCGTTAGGCCTGCAGTATTCGCTGTAAATATGCTGATTAATACACCCTCCGGGGGAACATGGACCATCGAGCAATACCAGTCATGGCTTACTGCTGCCGGTTTTTCCGACATATCCTGGGATGAAGTTGCTGGCAGGCAGTTGATTAAAGCCACCAAAGCCGGTTAAGGCAGGGAGGTGAACCTGGAGTTTCTTGAAAGAAAGAATACATCAAAGTAACGATAGTCCGTTGTTATGAACGAGATTTCATTATAAACATTGTACCTTCTAAGCAGGTGCTGGATCGGCAGAATCCCCCTACGCAGGCAGGATGGCGACACCCCGGCGGTTATATTAACCCTATTTCCTAAATATAAGGCGGGACAAGGGAAAAGTTCTTTATAACCTGCCTCTTACCACTGTGTTCCAGCAAGAGATGCTAAAAAATTCAGTTTCATGCCGGGAATAATTCCCTGCTAAGGCTGGTAATGGGGATCTAAAACCTGCACTTTCATTCAGGCATGAGCCCTACTGCTCCGTAACCATTTCCTTTCCTTTAATAAATAAGCCCCAAATAATACTAGAAATGTTACAATTATACTCATGCAAACAAAGGCATTAAAACAAGTTGCCAGACGTTCCATTAGGTTATAAATGTTCATAAATTTTTTTAAGAAACAGCTGATTCAAGAAGGATTTTTCTACATTTACGCTAATTTTAAAAACTTAGTCATGCAATTACTCTAGCAGTAGAATAAAAATGACGAGATAATATAAAAATTAGGGATGCTTTAATGCCTGACAAGTAGTATGAGTATTCCTGCGCCATCCGGCCAGCCCTCTCGCCGTATCCGGGCACTAATCCTGTGACATCCGGGCAGGATTCCTGTCACATCCGGCCGCGATTCCTGCGACATTCGGCCA
>LFSA01000074.1 GCA_001512635.1 Pelotomaculum sp. DTU098
CCGCCGGTGCTGGTCCTGGACGAAGTGATGTCACAGCTTGACCAGGCCGGCAAGAAAAAAGTGGCCGCTGCCCTGAAGCGGTTGCGCAATATGGGGAAGGCCATCATTGCCGTCGAACACAACCTGGAAGCTGTTTCCCTCGCCGACCGCCTGTTGGTGATGGAGAAGGGGGAGTTGCTCAGCGGCGGCAGGACGGCGGAACTGTTGGCCGACCGGGAGCTTATGGAGGCCAGGGGGTTGCTCTATGATCCCTCCGGTTCAGCCCAAGATTCTTAATGGCAGGGAGAAAAGGTAATGTCTTTTTTAGAAATAGACCATGTTTCATTTACATATCCCAGGCACGACAAGCCTGTGCTCACAGATGTCCACCTGCATTTTGACCAGGGTGTGATAACGGCTTTGGTGGGGCCGAACGGCAGCGGCAAAACCACCCTGACTAGGCTGATGATCGGTGTCCTGCGGCCTTCCTGCGGGGAAATACGGCTGGAGGGACGTCCCCTGGTTGAATATTCGCTGGGGGAAATCGGACGCCGCGTGGGCTATGTTTTTCAAAATCCGGACCTGCAGCTTTTTTGCGGCAGCGTGGCCGAAGAAGTGGGCTTTGGTCTGGCCAACCGGGGCTGTAAGCAGGAAACTGTGATGGAGAGGGTAGCCTTCTATCTGGATTATTTTGAGCTGAAGGATTATGCTGGTGTTTTCCCCCTGCACCTGAGCCAGGGTGAAAAGCAGCGCCTGGCCATAGCCGCCGTGCTGGCCAATGAGCCTTTATTCCTGGTTCTGGACGAGCCCACCGTGGGCCTGGATGCTTACCGCAAAAGACTGTTGGAGGATTATCTGAAAAAGATTTCCCGCTCGGGCCGGGGCATGGTCCTGGTCAGCCACGACACGGCCTTTGTGGACAGGGTGGCGGAACGGGTTGTTATTCTGGAGAAGGGCCGCGTCATAGGAGACAGCGGGCGGAAGGGAAAGGCCGACGATGAAGCTTGACCCCCGCACTAAAATGGTAATGGTCCTTTGCCTTTCGGGCCTGGCCCTGCTCTATAATACCCCCGGCAGGCTGCTGTTGCTGCTGGCGGTGACGGTGGCGATGCTGCTGCTCTTCCGTTTTGATCTGGGCGCCATAGGGTCCTACCTGAAACCGTTCTTGTCTCTGATGGTGTTTCTTTTTGTGATCCAGTGTCTCTTTGCGCCGTCGGGCCGTGTGCTGCTGGCCGTGGGGCAGGTTCCCCTGGTAACTACCGGGGGGCTGCTGACGGGGGCTGGCGTGGTCCTGCGCATTGTGGTGGTCACCGCTGCCGCCATGCTGCTGGCCACTTTTAACGCCAGGGATTTCATCCTGGGCCTGGTGCAGTGGAAAGTGCCCTATGAACTGGCCTTCATGGTCTTCATCGCCCTCCGTTTTTTGCCGGTTTTCCGCGACGAACTGGTCAATGTAGTGACGGCGGTCCAACTGCGGGGAATAGATCTGAAGAAAGTGCCCTGGGGACAAAAAATTGCCATGTACAGGCGCTTGTTGTTTCCGGTGATTTACGGGGCTATGCTCAAAGCTCAACGGCTGGCGGTGTCCATGGAGGCCCGCGGCTTTAGGGTCTACCCCCGGCGCACTTACCTTAGAAGGCTGAATTTTCGCTTTGTCGATTATATTGTATTGGTGATTTTCCCGCTTATCACCATCG
>LFSA01000013.1 GCA_001512635.1 Pelotomaculum sp. DTU098
CAGGACGGTGATATCTTCTCTTTTTGTCTGTAAAACTCCTACAATAACTTTACACTAACCCTGCTGAGAATTACTTGACTTCCAATTGAAACATATTGTGAGACAAAATAATATTTGATATATTAGTTTTGATGATTTTGTAGCTTGTTTTTTCCTTTTTGCTGCAGATTGCGTTGATTTTATTACGGATTGATTTTGTCCATATAAACGTACGCACGGTCAGTGTTTCAACAATTGCCAAAGGACTGCCAAAAGAAATGTTCGCTTAAAGAAGGAAAAGAAATATTTCTCTTGAATAACCATAGTAAATTCCACATGGAAAGAGAGAGAAATAAATAATGAAAAATCAAACCTCACATCAAATTTTTCTTGATTTTAACAGGGAGTTTGCTAATGTTACAGTGACCGGGGATATGCTTACCGTTAATCTCCCCTCACAAGAAAGCTTAGAATTGGCGAAAGAAAAAGGAATACCATTTATTAACCTTTGCCCCCCCCGGGTTAGACCCTCTGACTTTTTTACAGTATTAAACAAGGTCGCCGAAATTATTTGGAAGTATAAGCCGGAGCTTAAGGATGAAATATCCGGGTATTTGGCAGCTTTACCCGGGGAGATTGAAGCGCAGGAACTCTTTGTTTCTCAGGTCTTTACACCCGGTGTAAATCTTACAGAAAAAATTGAAGGGAATATAGCTCCTGAAACCATGACTTTTTTGCTAAGCCACGCGGTTAAGCCTTTTATGAAAGAGTACGGGAGAATAATGAGTTCTTATTACGACCCGGAAGGTTGGTTAAAGAGTATTTGTCCGGTCTGCGGGGGGAAACCCACCTTTTCTTTGCTCAATAAAGATGCCGGAGGCAGATACCTGTTTTGTGGCTTATGCGAAGTGAAATGGCGCTTCCAGCGCCTGGGTTGTCCCTATTGCGGGAACTATGAATCCAAATTTTTTACAGTTGAAGGAATGGAAAAATATCGGGTTTATTTCTGTGACAAATGTCACGGTTACATTAAAACCATAGATGAAAGAAAACTGGACGAGAATTATCTTGCTCATAATACCTTGGATTTGTTCTGGGAAGATATTAACACAGTTCAGCTGGACCTTCTGGCCATGCAGGAAGGCTACTCAAACCAAAGAGTTGACGATGCCGCAAAAGATACTGTTAAATAATCTGTCCAGAGCAGGATTTATGTTCAGCCATGTCGTAATTATTATTGAAAGGGGGTTGTTATGATGCCACACATTGGTGCAACTGAATTAATATTGGTATTGGTCCTTGCTCTAATAATTTTTGGACCGGGTAAATTACCTGATCTGGGAAAGGCCGTGGGTAAAACCATCAGTGAATTCCGTCGATCTTCTCGTGAAATAATGGAAGATGCGTCAACAGAAACAAATGAAGCGCAAAAAGAAGGATCGCAAGTAGCAAAAGCAGTGAAAAGCTAATACAGCAAAGACAGATAATCCCATAAAACTGTTTAAGGAAAATAAGGCAAAGTATTATAACTTTGCCTTCTAGGATTTTTTATAATATTTTTACTATTCTATGCCAGGTTTCAGGCAAATTGGATTTAGGTTTTTCCGGGAAAAGCAGCAATACATCATCATAGCGGGGGAAAGCAGTGAGTAAAAAAACTGATGAAATGTCTATAATAGAGCACCTGGAAGAACTGCGTAGGGTTTTAATTGTTTCTGTTATCAGTATTATTGTATTTGCCATAGCTGCTTATTTTTTTTGTGATCAGATTCTGGCTGTCCTCTTGGAACCAATTACCAAGCTTGGCCATAAAATCTTCTTTACAGGCGTTACGGAAGCAATCTGGGTAAAAATTAAACTGTCAATTTTTATGGGGTTTCTCGCTGCCATGCCGATAATCCTGTGGCAGATCTGGAGTTTTATCATCCCCGCCCTGAAAAAGAATGAAAGATTCTATTTTACCCTTTTTGTTCTGGTTTCTTTTCTCTGTTTCGTAGGGGGAGTTGCTTTTGGCTTTTTGGGGGTTTACCGGCTTGGTATTACCTTCCTGCTCCAGTTTGCCGGCCCCCAACTGTTTCCCATGCTAACCATTGATAAATATATATCCTTTACAATTGGCTTTTTGCTGCCATTCGGTGTTGTTTTTGAATTCCCTTTAGTTTGCTATTTCCTTGCCAAGCTTGAACTTGTTTCATATTCTTTCTTCGCCAGAAACCGGCGTTTCGCAATCCTGATCATTGTTGCGCTGGCGGCAGTCATTACACCCACTGCAGATCTAATTACATGTGTGATTGTCAGCGGACCTCTCTACTTGCTGTACGAACTGAGCATACTGATCGTCCGGGTTGTCGAGCGAAGGATTCAGCGCAAAAAAAAACATGAGGATCTGTCTGCACTGTCAATGAGTACTTGAATAGGAATAGTTTTTGCATATATTGTTTTTACAGATTTAGTGTTGTAGTCTTTTATTTATTCAGAAGAATCAGTTTTTTGTATCTATTACCACCAAAAAACACCTGAAAGGAGTGATATATCCCAGTTGCCGCCATTATCTTAATCTAATCAGCGAAAAAGACAAAATAATGAGAACAGATTTTAAATATGTTTCCCGCAAACATGGCAGGTGCAACCGGGGAAACGGTAAAGAATTTGTTGTGAATTGTTTTTAATATTGTTTGGGGAGGTAAGAGATTAGAGTATCCAGTCCTGTTCTACAGGTAAGGATATTCAAAGGGGGAATTAAGTTTATTGTTACTCTCCGCAAGGGGAGTACAGGTACCTTGTTTAAATGTCCTTATAATTAAGCAGTTAACTCCAGAGTTTAACTAAAGGGGGTTATGCGTCTTCATGCGAAAACTTAGTCGCCGTGATTTCTTAAAAAGTTTAGGCATTGGCGCAGCAGGATTGGCCTTGTTTGAAGGAGCCGGCAAGGCTCCGGCCCTGGCCAGCACGGCAGAAGAGAATTTGCCGACCTTTGACCTGGGTGAATTCAAGCTAAAGAAGACTAAAGAAACAGCTTCGGTCTGCGCTTTTTGCGGCTGTGGCTGCGGCCTTATCGTTTATTCCGATGGTCAAAAGGTTATTCATATTGAGGGGGACCCCGACAACCCCAACAATGAAGGTTCTATGTGCTGCAAGGGCATTGCCCTTGGCGAAGCCAATACTATCGTCGATGCAAAACGCAACCGGATTACTAATAACCGCCGGCTGACAGAAGTCCTTTACCGTGCCCCAGGCAGCAGCACCTGGGAGAAAAAGGATTGGGACTGGGCCCTGTCTGAAATCGCCAAGAGGATAAAAAAGACACGTGATGAAACCTTTGAGGAATATGATGAAAACGGTGTACGGGTGAACCGTACCCAGGCTATTGCCCATCTGGGCAGCGCCTCTGTTGACAACGAAGAAAACTACATCATGCATAAGATGCTGCGCGCAATTGGTGTCGTCAATATAGACCACCATGCCCGTCTCTGACACTCCTCCACTGTGGCCGGTCTTGGCCAAACATTTGGTAGGGGTGTTATGACCAATTTATTCCCCGACTACAAAAACTCCGATGTGTTTTTGATGATCGGGGCTAACCCCGCAGAGAACCATCCCCAGGTGATGCGTTTTGCGGGTATGGCCATGGCTAACAGGGGCGCCAAAATAATCGTCGTAGACCCGCGCTTTACAAAAACAGCCGCGAAGGCACATATTTATGCGCCTATCCGGCCTGGTACCGACATTGCCTTCCTTTACGGCATGATTAACTATGCCATCGAGAACAATCTTTATTTCCACGAATACGTAGTTAATTACACCAACGCGTCCTACCTGATCAGCCCGGATTACAAATTCGAAGATGGTGTTTTTTCTGGGTTGGTTGAAAAAGACGGTAAGTTCAGCTATGACACTTCCAGCTGGGCTTATCAGAAAGACGGGGACACCATAAGAAAGGATCCAACCCTGCAGGATCCCTTATGTGTATTTCAAATTCTGAAAAAACACGCTTCCCGTTACGACATAAAAACTGTTTGCAGCATCACCGGTACGCCGGAAGATGTCTACAGGCAGGTCTGTGAGCTTTACTGTTCCACCGGCAGGCCGGATAAAGCTGGAAACTTGCTTTACGCCATGGGTATTACCCAGCACACCTACGGCTCCCAGAACGTGCGGGCAGCGGCCATCCTCCAGCTGCTTCTGGGTAACATCGGCATTCCCGGTGGGGGCGTCAACGCCCAGCGGGGTGAATCAAACGTACAGGGTTCAACTGACCAGGCAATGTTGTACCATCTCTTCCCCGGCTACAACCCGTCCTTTAGTGCGGCAGCACATCCGACCCTTAAAGATTATATTGAAAAAGAAACACCCAAGAGCGGTTACTGGTCCAACAGGCCTAAGTTTATCATCAGCATGTTGAAAGCCTGGTTTGGTGATAAAGCAACAGCAGAAAACGATTATTGTTTCGATTGGCTACCCAAGCATACCGGCAAGGATCATTCCCACCTGGCCATCTTTGAGCGGATGGCGGAAGGAAAGATTAAGGGCTTTTTCGCCTGGGGACAAAACCCGGCTGTGGGCGGTCCCTCAACTATTGCGGCCAAAAAAGCTCTGGAAAACCTGGAATGGATGGTCGGCGTCGATCTATTTGAAACGGAAACAGTTTCCTTCTGGAAACGTCCAGGCGTCAACCCCGCCGATATTAAGACTGAGGTTTTCCTGCTGCCCACTGCTTTTTCCTACGAAAAGGAAGGTACCGTAGCCAACAGTTCCCGCTGGATTCAATGGCGCTGGAAAGCGGTTGATCCCCCCGGGGAGGCAAAGAGCGACCTCTGGATTGCCGACCGGCTTATGAAAGCCATTAAAAAGGAATACCAGTCCGGCGGCAAGTTCCCAGAACCCATTCTGAATATTACCTGGGACTATCCCGAGCTTCCGGAACACCACGGCGAACCTGACATCATGGCCGTTGCGAGAGAGATGAACGGTTATAATGTAGCGGATGGTTCTCTGCTGGACTCCTTTGCAAAGCTCAAGGACGACGGGTCCACAGCCTGCGGGATCTGGATCTATGCCGGCTATATGTATGAAGATCCGGAACTGAAAGTACCGGCCAGCCAGAGGAGAAGCCGGGAAGACAAGAGCGGCCTCGGTCTATTCCCCAAGTGGTCCTTCGCCTGGCCTGCAAACCGCCGGATCGTTTACAACCGCTGCTCGGCCGATCCCAACGGTAAGCCCTGGGATCCCACCAGAGTGCTGGTTGCCTGGGATGGTTCCAAGTGGGTAACCAACGACGTGCCGGACTTCTCTTTCAAGGATGCTGCTACAGGCGAATTTATACCACCCCATGTATCAGCAGCCAGTCCGTTCATCATGAATGCCGAGGGACAAGCTCGCCTTTTTGCTCCCACAGGCATGAAGGACGGTCCTTTGCCGGAACATTACGAACCCGTTGAAAGTCCGGTAAAGAACATTATGAGCAGCCAACAGTGCAATCCCATTGCTGTTTACTATAAAGGTGAATTCGCAAAAATTGCCGAGATGGCCAGTCCGGATTATCCTTATATCGGAACGACCCACCGCCTTGTTGAGCATTACCAGAGCGGCGCTGTAACCAGGTGCTGCCCGACTCTGGCCATGTTGATGCCGGAGATGTTTGTCACAATCTCTCCGACCCTGGCTGCCAAACTGGGAATTAAGCCCGGGGACATGGTCAAAGTCAGTACAATTAGAGGCGAGATTAGATGCAAAGCCAATGTTTTGCCCATCATCAAACCTCTGAAGGTTAACGGAAAAGAAATAGAAATCATCGGCATCCCCTGGCACTGGGGTTACCAGGGCATTGTTACAGGCGAAACAGCAAATGATCTCACTCCTTGCGTGGGGGACGCCAACACAATGATTCCGGAATCGAAAGCGTTTCTTTGCAACATTCAAATAGCTTAGGGTATAAGCCATCTTGAAAAAGTTTTTACCTGTGCAGGGAGGTGTAATCTTTGTCTAAGGGTGTATTGGTAGATATTACTAGATGCATTGCCTGCCGAAGTTGCATGGTTTCATGCAAGTCGTGGAACGACTTACCATCAATTCCAGGTAGCTTCAGTAACAACTGGGATAGCCCTGGTAAGATGGATTCTAACAACTGGACTGTTGTGACTAATCACATCATTGAAGAGGGCGATCAGATCAAGTGGCGCTTTGTTAAAAGACAGTGCATGCACTGCCTTGAACCAGCCTGTGAATCGGCTTGCTTTACCCACGCCTTCGTTAAGACCAAGGAAGGCGCCGTGATTTACAAGCCAACGGAAGTGAACAAGGATTACTGTGTGGGCTGTCGCTACTGCATGATTGCCTGTCCCTTTGGCGTGCCGTCTTTTCAGTGGGAGAAAACATTCCCCTTCGTGCAAAAGTGCCGCTTTTGCTATGACCGTATGAAAGAAGAAGGCAAGGAGCCTGCCTGTGTGACATCCTGCCCCACACAAGCGCTGAAATATGGTGAAAGGGAGGAGCTTCTGGCCGAAGCCAGGGCAAGAATCGAACAGAATCCAAATTATGTAAAACATATCTATGGTGAAAAAGAATACGGGGGAACTTCCTGGCTTTACATCTCCGACGTTCCCTTCGATAAGCTGGGCTTCAGAACAAATGTATCGGAAAAATCCATTCCTTCCTACACCTGGGACGTCCTCAAGTGGACCCCATATATCTTCTTTGGCTGGGGTGCCATCCTGACGGCTATGCGTGCTTATACCAAGAGGCGCGCCGCAGTCCACCACGAAGAAGATATGTATGCTCCCGTCGATGATGAATAATATGGTATTGGAGGTGAATACACGTGAGGATAGGGAAAAATTGGAAATTTAAAATAACGCCCTTCAGGATTCTCCTAATCATCTTCGTACTAATTGCTGTTGGAGCTTCCCTTTACCGGTTTATTTTCGGTCTGGGCTCAGTTACCAACTTGAGTGACGAGTGGCCCTGGGGATTGTGGATCGGCTTTGACCTGCTTTGCGGTATCGCCCTGGCGGGCGGTGGCTTCAGTACTGCTTTGATCGTTCACGTCCTGCACAAGGACAAATACCTCCCCATTGCCCGGGCAGCGCTTTTAACTTCGTTAATTGGTTACATCATTGCCCTGGTCAGCCTTTTCCTGGATATCGGCCGGTGGTTTAACTTCTGGCGGCCCTTCTTCTACTGGGGCTACCACTCCGTGTTATTTGAGGTGTTCTGGTGTATCTCCCTCTATACAACGGTTCAGATCCTGGAGTTCGGAGATATCTTCTTTGAAAAGGTTAAGTGCCCCCCTCTGAAAAGGATCCTGGGCGCTCTCATGACACCATTGCTGATTCTGGGTATTGTTTTACCATCTTTGCACCAGTCATCCCTGGGCTCGCTCTATATCGTTACGGTGGACCGGCTTTATCCCCTGTGGTGGTCCATGCTGCTCCCGTTCTTCTTTGTCTGGTCCGCCTTCTTCCTGGGGCCGGCCATGGTCACTGTGGAAGGCACGCTGGCGGCAAGGGCTTACAAGAGAGAGCCGGAATTGCATGTCTTTGAGAGCCTGACCAAGGTTACCCTGGTTATGATGATCATTTACCTCATCGTTAAGATTGCTGATCTGGTCTACCGGGGTGTCTTCTCCATGGCTTTCAACGGGTCCTTTGAAAGCAATATGTTCTTAATAGAAATGATTGTGTTCGTAATTGTTCCAATCATCATGTATTCCATTAACTCCATCCGGACCAAACTCTGGGGCGTTCTGACAGCCTCAATCCTGGTTGTTGCCGGTGTTATCTTCAACCGCATGAATGTGGTCTTTACCGGTATGGCTGATGCCATGGGAGGGCATTACTTCCCCAGCATCTGGGAATGGCTGATTACCATCGGTATGTGGAGCGCCCTCGTACTGATCTACTGCTTTGTGGTGGAAAACTTCCCGATTCTGCCCAAGGAAGAACAACATGGACATGGCAGCAGCATATCTTACGGAAAGGCCTTTCATGCTTAGGTTATAATTGAATAATAAACCCTCAGGGGTTAATTCCCTTGAGGGTCTTTTTTTTGAGAGCTATCATAAAATCTATAAATTATTAATTTTTATCTGTGTGTTAAGAACGCTTTTTGGTCAGGTTTTGCTCCAAGTTGTTTTTTTAAGCCTATTTAACAGGCTTGTCCACAGAGATATTAGTGGCTTGCTTGACCTCTTCCTTGATGTTTTTAAGTTCGTTAACTGCTTCCTCTACTTCACCAAAGCTGGCAGCCGAAGCCCTGCGAAATTCGTTGATTGTTTTTCCCAGGGATCTTCCTACTTCCGGTAATTTGCGCGGCCCGAAAACAACCAGGGCTATAACTAAGATTAAGATCAGCTCTGACATACCCAGGTTTGGAAACATAGTTTACAATACCTCCTCTCTCCACAGTTCATTGCCAGTTAAATTAAGACATGGGTTTTAAATCATATTCTAATATCTTCATAACTGTACTTCTTGCAAAAAACGAAACTTCCTGCTTATTCACTTACAATTCCCTGGTGGAAATACTGTTTAACAGCCAGCTGGCCAGGCTGGTAATGATGGCGCCCCAGAAAGCGCCCCAGAAACTGTAAACGTAAAACCCGGGGACAATCCAGGAAGCAATAATAAAGACAAAAGCATTAATAATTATAATAAAGAAACCCAGGGTTAAAATAGTTATGGGAAGGGTAAAAAGAATCAGAACAGGCCTGATAAAGGTATTAACCAACCCTAATACAAGGGCTGCCAGGAATGCAGAAAAAATGCCCTCAATGCGGAATCCCGGGACCAGGGCGTCCGCAATCAACAGGGCCAGGCTGTTCAATAAAAGTGTAAGGAGCCAGCTCATAACTTCTTAACCTCTGACGTGGTTTGCCGGGTCACCCATCAGTTTTAAGTCTTTCAGGCCTATCAGGCTCAAAACAATAACCTCTAAAAAACATCTTACCATTCTTCTGCTCTTTCCACCAGACATATTTTAATTAAACAGCATTCCAATATGTTGCTCCAGCACATGATTTGTCCTTTTTTGTGCTTAGGAAATTATATTTTTCAATATTTTTTGCTCATCCAGATCTGAAACACCTGCGTCCTGGAAGGAAGCCATCTCGTGCATGATTTTAAGCGACGCTTCAATCAGGTGCATGGCCAGGGCGGCCCCGGTACCTTCACCCAGCCTCATTTTTAGATGAATAACTGGAGTAAGGCCCAAAAGCTCCAGCATTAACCGGTGCCCCTGCTCCTGGGACAGGTGGGATGCAATCATGAACTGGCGGGCGCCTGGATGTAACTTGCTGGCAATCAGAGCTGATGCGGTGGTAATAAACCCGTCTATTAAAACAGGAACCCGTCTTGCCGCAGCAGCCAGGATAACCCCTGCAAGTCCCGCAATTTCCAGCCCACCTACCTTGGCTAGAACATCCAATCCGTCATCCGGGTCGGGCTGGTTGACTGCCAGCGCCCGGTCGATAATTTTGACCTTTCGTTCCATTACCTCATTGTTAACCAGAGTCCCCCTGCCAGCTACTTCTATAGCTTTATAACCACCCAGAGCTGCCAGAATGGCGCTGCTGGGGGTGGTGTTACCAATTCCCATGTCACCGATAGCAAGCAGGCCGGCTCCCCTGTCGATTTCCTGATTGGCTATATCGATGCCTACTTCCAGGGCCTTTATCGCTTCCTCCCTGCTCATTGCCGGTCCGGCGGCAATATTGCCTGTTCCCGGCCTTACCTTACGCTTTTGTATTCCCGGGTCGTCAACGGGCCCGGCGACGCCCACGTCAACCACGATCAACCGCGCCCCCGCGTGTTTGGCCAGAACGCCTATCCCGGCGACCCCTCTCAGCATAGCCTCCATCATCTGGGCGGTAACTTCCTGGGGAGCAATACTAACCCCTTCCTCTACAACACCATGATCGCCTCCCATAACAATTATCACCTTGTCCCCGATTGTAGGTCTGGGAACACCGGTGATACCAGCCAGGCGAACTGCTATTTCCTCCAGGATGCCGAGGCTCCCGGGAGGTTTAATCAAACTGTCCAGATGTTTCTGGGCCTGTTCCATTGCTCCCCTGTCCAATACGCCAATCTTTCCTAATGTTTCTTGCAGCAGCATTGATACCCACTCCTTTTTTATCTTGTTTTTAATTGTGGCTGTGTTTAGTTTAAAAAAATCCACAGCCTTAACAGGCCGTGGATTTTTCCATCATCCACCGGTTGCCCCTATACACCGAGGGGTTTCTTTAACAACAGGCAGGTCTCCTGGCTTCCGTTCATCGCCTGCCGCGGCCTTCCCGGTTAACACCAGTGGCGCAAATGCGGCTGCTCCCGGTAACAGTGGCGGGACCGCTCAGGCCTTGCACCTGATTCCCTATTCTCCCTTTACGGGCACCTGTTGACCGATTCAATATTTTATTTTTCTATCGTTATATATTCGTAGTAAAAAGCAAATTTCCTGCACTTAAGAAAACTTATACCATTTTTAAGCCCAGGGTTATTTAACCTTGCTTAACCTGTTCCCGGGCATTAATATAAGCTACTTTACCCACCATTTGAGAACCCTGCTTACAACTGTTGCAGTTTCAGCCCGGGTTGCCCCGTCAAGGGGCCGGAAAAGCCCGTTACTTCCCTTGAACAGCCCGGCCGCAGATACTTTAGCCACGGCATCCCGGGCAAATCCGGGAATGGTACTGGAATCTTTATATTTCACCTGCTCCTGGGCATCTTCCTGATTCTTGGGTTCCTCCATTGCTTCTTGCTCTGCAGTTTCTTCCAGACCCAGGGCCCGGCTGATCATCACTGCCATCTCGCATCTTGTGATCCGCGCCTCCGGCTTAAAGGTACCGTCCGGGTAACCAGTGATCACACCCCGGGAAAAGGCTGCAGCAACAGCCGGTTCGGCCCAGGCCGGGATATCATCCTTAAATTCGGGGGCACTTGCAGGGGCCGGCCATTGCAGGGCGGCCGCCAGGAAGGATACAAACTGGGCCCGCGTTACCCCCTGGTCGGGTTTGAAACTCCCATCCGGAAAACCTTTGGCCACTCCCCTGGCTGCCAGGCTGGAGATGTCCTCTCTTGCCCAGTGTTTGCCTGTATCGCTGAAGGACGGGCCGGGACGCTGGTCATCCACCAGGACGATTGTACCAAACTCCCAGAGCCTCGCTCTAATAGAGCTTTCGCTTTCCTCCCCGCTCTCCGTTCCAGACGGTTGCTCCCGCCACTGGGCAGCTTCAGCGTCCCATAACAAGATGGCCGGGCGACCGGTTATTGTTTCCGCATCATATTGCCAGTTCAGCTGCCAGGGAATCTCCGTACTGGTTATTTCCTCATCTCCTGCTGGTTCAATCCGGATAACTCCGGCAGGCAGGCAGCCGGAGGGCAGCTCAGCTGGCAATTCAGCTTCCATCAACCTGAATTCAACTGGTTTGGTAACACTCCCGGCAGGGAAAAGGACCTGAATCCGGTTTTCGATGCTAATCTCCGAGTCATCCTCCGGAACTACCTGCAGCTTAAAGCCGGGCGGCTGAACCTTCACCGGAACGCTGGCAGTTAGACCCTGGAAGGTGACCTGGATAATCCCTGAACCGGGTTTATTTGCTGCGGTAAATTTACCGTCAACAATTTGACCCAGATCGCTATTGTCCAGGGACCACTTCAGGTCAGCAGGCTTCAGCTCAAAGATTTCCCCGAAATGGGTACTTACCTTCACCGACAACTTGGCGCTTTGCCCGGGCTCAAGATCCAGAGAAGCAGGTAGCACCGACAAACTGGACAGGGACTCGGGTCCGATAACCCTGATGGCTGACTGGCTAATCACACCTTCATAACTCGCCGTAATTGTTGCGCTGCCGCCAGCCTCGGGGATAAAGGTATTCCCTTCAAATGCTCCGGCTGAGGCGGGAGAAACCGTCCACTCAACCTGGGTCGGAATAACCCGGAAAGGATTGTAGTATTCATCGTAACCTTTCGCCGTAAACTCACCTTTGGTACCGGTCAGGATCGTATTCGGCCCGCTTATGAACAGGCCCTTTAAGTCGCCTGCCGGAGCAGTGGAAAACAAACCGATGGCATTGGGTACGGCACGCTGGGAAAGGCCCTGGGGACGGTTGATCAAGCTGGCTTCGCTGTCCCCCAGGTGACGGGCGGCCAGAGTTGTTGAGCCGCCTCCGTCCAGATTAACGGCCCGCCAAACGCCCAGAGAGATCAAGAATTCTGTCAGTTCCTCCTGGGTCATGCCCCTGCTCAGCACGCTCCCGTCAGGTGCAGTCTGTTTTTCCACAGCTACGAGGTAAAGGGTGCTTCCGTCCCTGGAAATCCCAACAGCAGTCCGGGCGTTATTCCCGGGTATATTCTGGGTGAAGTAGGCCGGGAGGTGCCCGTCTTCAACAAGTAGGGCCTGTCCCCCCACAGCAGCCAGCAGATCCTCACCCCTGGGATGCACCGAGTATGTATAGCTTACTTTGGAACCTACCGGCAGGTTTTCGAGAATGAAAGCAGCGGCCTCTCCATGCCCCTTAAGAACAAATCCGTCCTTTGGTATAGGCACTCCGGGCTGGTCGATCAGGATTTGCTGCACCACCCCCTTACTCACAACGGCTTCCACCACGCCTGTGAGGTCCGGCAATTTGCCCCTGCTGGTGGTTCCCCACATGGGGTCGTACAGGTTAAGGGTTTCGCTATCCGATGATACACCCGACATAAACAGGTAACCCGGTTTGTTGATTCCGGACAGGGGGAAGCTTTTTTGATTTTCAGCCGTAACCTCTCCGGAAAACTCGAAGACCTCCAGTAACACCGTATTATCCTTTGTTAGACCAAAGCCGAACATATCGTTACGCAGGGCGGGACTTTCGATCAGCTGCCCGTCCTGGTAGACCAGGCCGATGGGCCTTCCGCTATCTTTCATCTGGAAAAAATCGCCGTTTATGGCTGCTACCGCACCTGTGCGCCTAGCCATTTCCAGTACAGGCTGGTTTTTGTTTAAAGTGCCGTCGGCCCCGAGCACCGTATCCACCTTCAAATAGGGATCAGTCAGGTCTATCTTAAGAACATAGGCATTTAAGGGCCCCTCGCTGGTTTGAAGGGCAAAGGTTTGCAAAACCGCCCCCCGGGTCAGGATCTCTTCGCTGGTTTTTCTGCTGATTTCCTGGTAGGCGCCGGCCCAGGAAGGCAAAACCAGGTTGAGGGCCACGAAGGCAATAATGATCATTTTCCAAAACTTCACTGGGGAACGTTTGCCGCACAAAGCTGATAACCTCCTTAAGATGTCAAAGAAACTTTTAAAGTCTTATTCTCGTGCATTTTTTAACCAGTCAGTCAACTAGGCCAGTTTTTGAACCACTTAAGTCCGCTAAGATTTGGCAACCGGGGGAATTTTTATACATAGCGAAACCGGAAGCCATGTTCCTGTAAAATAGATCCACCTCCTGTATTAAATGACGTCTGCGGAACAGTTTTAGTTCTACATAAAGGATCAAAATACCAAATTTATTTTAACTACCTGTTATAGATCAAGGGCAAGGGTCTTCAAGAAAGTTCAGGATATGTAGAATTATGAAATATTAAACCTGTGTTCTTATGTGTAGATCCGGGTTAAGCGGGCATTTTTTGCCAGATTCAGCGCCTCCCTGAATTCTCCGGGGGTTATCCGCCTGTTCAACTCCTCATATTTAGAGGCCTTGAAAGCCGGGTAATACTGGTCCATTAGATTTATAAAGGTATCCGGGGAGATCTCCCTGGCCAGGAACTCCAACACCTTGTCTGTCCCGGCCAGATTGTTGGGCAGAATAAGATGGCGGACCAAAAGACCCTGTACAGCCAGACCTGTGTCGTCGATAATCAGGTCTCCCACCTGTCTGTGCATCTCTTTAATGACATCCTTGACCACAGTAAAATAGCCGGCAGCACCGGTGTATTTTCTTGCGGTGTCATCGTCCCCGAATTTGATGTCCGGCATATAGATGTCCACAACACCATCCAGCAAAGCCAGTGTTTTCAGGGAATCGTACCCGCCGGTATTATAAACCACAGGGATCTTCAACCCCCTGAGGGTGGCAAGCACCAGGGCTTCTAGAATTTGAGGAACGTAATGGCTTGGTGAAACAAGGTTGATGTTGTGGCAACCCATCCCCTGCAGGTGCAGCATCAGGTTTGCCAGCTCGGCCGCTGATATTTCCTCCCCCTTACCTTCCTGGCTGATATCGCAGTTTTGACAGAATTCACAGCGGAGATTGCAGTGGGTAAAAAATATTGTCCCGGAGCCTTTTTTGCCGACAAGGGGGGCTTCTTCCCCAAAATGCGGGCCGTAGCTGCTGACGACGGGGTACCTGCCTGCCCTGCAGATACCCAGCTCACCACGGAGGCGGTTGACCCGGCAGGCCTGGGCGCATACTGTGCAATCCCTCAGCATGGCAAAAGCCTGCTCAGCCCTTTTTAACAGTCCTTTTAGCCCCAGCCTGCGATACGCGCTTTTTTCCACAGAAAATCCCTCCCAAATAAACCAGACTCAGCCTGTGCCCTTAAACAGGCATAGTAGTTCCCGGCACAGCCAGGGCGGAGGTCTTCACATCCACCAGGGACGGGCCTCCGTTGTTCAGGGCATCCCTCAGCGCGGGTACCAGCTCCCTGGAGTGCTCCACCCTTAAACCCAGTCCCCCGCAGCTATTTGCATAACCTGCAAAATCCGGGTTTTGCAGGGAAGTGCCTTCCGGCAGCAAGCCCCCGGCGACCATCTTGTTCTTTTCCATGGCCAGGCAGGAATTATTCATAACCACAATAGTAACGTCCAGGTTGTACTTTACTGCAGTCAGGAAGTCAGCCATGGTCATGGCAAAGCCCCCATCCCCCACCAGGGCCAGTACCTTTTGCGCCGGCCTGTTAATTTTTGCAGCCAGGGCAGCCGGCAGGCCAAAACCCATGGTCCGCCACTTGCCGGACAGTAGTACCTGTTGCCGGACCGGGCGGAATACCCTGCCAAACCAGACAGTATGGTCCCCGGTGTCCAGGCAAATGATAGCATCATCCGGCGCTAACTCCTGGATAGACCGGATCAACGCGGCCGGGTGGACCGGCGAGCTTTGCACTGATGTTTCCTGCTCCAGCCGGGTAAGCCAGCTGTTAATTTCCTTGCGGATCAAACCTGTCCATTCCCGGTTGGTATCAGGTATGATTGAGCCGGAAAGCTGCTCCAGTATGCTCTGGGCATCCCCCACAAGACCGTAGGCGACCGGCATGGTGGAACCTATATGGGCAGGGTTGAGATCGATTTGAATCACAGGTATACCTTTAGGAACATAATTCTTGGGCCACCAGTTCGCCCCCACAACCAGGCATAAATCCGCCTGGCTCAAAAGCCTGGTAGAGGACGGACTGCCGGCATGCCCCAGGCCCCCGACGTAATAGGGATGATACCTGTCCACAACGCCCGTACCGGCAAGGGTGGTTACTATGGCCGCGCCCCAGCGCAGGGAAAGTTCGCCCAGAACACCTCCCGCCTCTCTACTTCCTGACCCCGCGAGGATGACCGGACGGTGTGATTCACGCATCAGCTCCAGGGCCCCCTCGACAACCCCAGCAGGTGACCTGGGTTGGGTACCCAGGTAAGGAGCAGGCGGGATGATTGCTGCCTTACAGGGCATGGCCAGCACATCCATGGGCACACTGAAGTGGCTTACGGATTTGCCGGCAAAAGCCGTCCGCCAGGCGTTTTCCAGGACCTGCGGCGCAGCAGCCGGGTCGCAGAGCAGGCCTGTGTAGGATACCAGCGGCCGCAGCAAAGATTGTTGATCTACATACTGTTTTTTGTTTGCACCAATGTCCTTTCGTGCAACTTGCCCCGTAATGGCCAGCACGGGTACCCTGTCCATAAAAGCGTCGGCCAGACCGTTGATTAAATGAGCCGTGCCCGGACCCCCGTCCACAAGGCAGACGCCCGTTTCCCCGGTCAATTTTGCCTGGGCCGAAGCCATAATAGCAGCGGATTCCTCATGTTTTACCTGGTAAAACTTGATTGTGTTACGCCGCCCCAGGGCATCCATCAAATAAAAAATATCGTCCCCCACCAGCCCGTAGATATTTTTTACACCCCAGGCTGAGAGTTGGTCCAGGATAACTTCAGCTACGCTCCTTTGTTCTGACATAATCCGGCCTCCCTTGGGTTATTCGGTCTTTTAAAGTATTATGCCTTGGGGGAGGCCGGCCTATCAGGGTAAGCCGGTGCCGGTTTGAGCGGCATAGTAGTCTGAATAGTAAAAAACCACCATAGTGGTGGCTCGATTTGGAACGGGTGTTACCGGGCAAGAAATACTCAGCGGTAGTAAAAAAATTTCTCTAAGTATTAAAATCTAAGTTATATACTGTTCCTGAAAATAGAATTTTTCAACCTCTGCTGGTGCAGCGTCAGCGACATGTATGTCTATATGTTGAACCTGAAATTAATAATATCACCGTCAGCTACAACGTAGTCCTTGCCTTCCAGGCGGAACATACCCTTCTCCTTTACTTTGGCCATACTACCCATTTGTCTGAGGTCGTCGTACTTCACCACTTCCGCTTTGATGAAGCCCCTTTCAATATCCGAGTGAATTTTTCCTGCCGCCTTCCTGGCTTCGGTCCCTTTCAGGATAGTCCAGGCCTTAACTTCATCATCTCCTACCGTAAAAAAGGAAATCAGGCCCAGGTAGTCATAGGCAGCCCTGGCCAGACGGTCAATCCCTGACTGGGCAATGCCCAGGTCGGACAGGAACAACTCCCTGTCTTTGTCTGGGAGCTGGCTAATCTCCATCTCTATCTTGCCGCTTATTTCCAGGATGGGGAGCTTCCTTGCGGAGGCATAGTTTTCAACTTCTTCTTTGCCGGGGTAATAGTTCTCTTTAAACTGCTCCTCATCAGTGTTGATGACAAGCATTAGCGGCTTCTCGGTGAGAAAGCTGTAGTTTTTCAGGATGAGCTTTTCTTCAGGCGACAGCTCAAGCCTGCCCAGGGAAACTTCTTCTTCCAGGGCCTGCAGGCATTTTTCCAGGACTTCCAGTTCAAGCACATTTTCCTTTTTTATTTTTTTACCTGACTTGATCCGCTCGATCCTCTTTTCGATGATCTCCATATCTGCAAAGAGCAGTTCCATATTTATGGTCTCAATGTCCCTCAATGGATTAATGGTATCGTCCACATGGGGCACGTCAGGGTTGGAAAAGGAGCGAACAACATGGACAAGCATATCAACATTCCGGATGGCGTTTAAAAACTGGTTCCCCACTCCTTTCCCCTCACTTGACCCCCGCACCAGTCCCGGCACATCGCTGAACTGGATCTGGGCATAGGTTGTTTTGCGGGGGTGGTACAGGCTGCTCAGGTAGTCAACCCTGGCGTCGGGCACCCTGGCCGCGCCAACATTGGTTTCTGTTTTGCCTGTTAAGAAATTTGATGTTTGTGCACCGGCGCCTGTTAATAAATTAAAGATTGTTGTTTTACCGACCATCGGCAGGCCAATCAGGCCGCAGTTAAGAGTCAATTTCATCACCCGATCATAGTGTATCATCTTAAATTCTTATTTTCAAATTTATTACCAGTTTAGTTTGTGTCAAGTCAATGTGGGCCTTTCCCACTTTATGGAACTCTCTCCAATAGTTT
>LFSA01000141.1 GCA_001512635.1 Pelotomaculum sp. DTU098
CCCCTGGATCGTCACGCCCGGAACCACCGGCTGCATAAAAAGCTGAACCAGAACACTCTTGCCGCCGCCGTTGGCCAGGTTCAAAAGAGCGTTCTCCCCGCCGTGGAAGTTAAAGGTCTCATCAAGTATGTGCCGCGAATCATTATTGTAAGAGAAGTTTATTATCCGGATCCGGTTAATCCTGGGCATTAACCCCGGCGCCCCCTTCAAACAACCTGTTTATTTCGCCGACCCGGCTGTCGTTGAGGTAATAATTCAGCATCAGGTCGTCGAGCTTTCTGGTGGTGCGTATTTCCCGGTCATCGTCCACAATCCTGATCAGGTTCTCCCGCTCCAGCAGCCGGCAGGCGTTCAGGATGGTGCCTACCTTTGTCTTGCGGCCCTTTTCTTCAAAATCCTGTTTGCTATCCCACAGTTCCGCCACTCTAATAAAATTGATGGCGTACCTTTCCTCCAGCGCGGTTGCCTGAGCGCTGTCTTCCAGGGCCAGGGCAAAGCGCCTGTCCAGTTCCTCAATTAACTTGCTGATCCTTAAAAACTCCCGCTGCTTGGGATTCTTGTTCCGGCTGCCGTAGAAAAGGTAAAGAATGAACATGGAGATATAGCAGAGCAGGTAGGCGTCTACCAGCCTGGCGTCAGAGGCCACCCATTCCCGGAAGTCCCTGGTTATAAAGCCCAGCAGGCTGTTTCCGCTGTCCGGAACAAGGTAGATTGCGCTGGAAGCTTCCACGATCCTGAAGTCCATTTCTTCTTCGAACTCAGCCAGGATTGAGCGGACCTCGCTGTTGCGGAACTCCAGAAATAGGTCCCCGTCAGTCTCCCTGTCCAACTGCCCCTTATCCAGTAATTTCCTGAAGATCTTGATTGCTGTATTTAAATGGCTCAAGCAAAGCTCACCTCGAACACAAAATCACTGATGGCAACGCGCCTGCTGAACATGACATCCCCCCGGCGGGATGATATCTCCTCTTCGAATACTCTCTCGTCGGGCTTTGTAATCTCTATTTTTTCCACCCCGTACAAATCAGGGTGTTTGTCTTCAATACAGTACAGGCAGAACCCGACGTCCAGCTCTCCGGTGGCGTTGGCCACCACTTCATCGTGCTGCTCTTTCCAGGCTTTGATGTCAATAACGTTCAGATCATAAAGCTTCAGCATCGATTTAAAAATAAGGTCATCTGCGGTCAGCAGATCAATAATGTCCTCCCGCTCTTTCAAGTATTCAAACAGTTCTCCAAACCTGTAGGCCGCCCCTTTGCCCGCGGCAAACTCCAGGATGCTGCGGATGAATTCCGTATTGGCTTCGTTCATTCTTTTAATTTTGCTCCACTCGGTATCTTCTCCCAGTTCTTCAATGGCTACTCCCTCCACCGAATCCTCCTCCTGCCGGAGCCGGGACTGGCGTTCAAACAGCGAGAGTAGGTTGAGCTTCCGGTCCGGATTGGGCCTGAAGAGGGGATTCAACAGCTTCCACAGGGAAGGGACGACGCTCTCCCGGCACCTTTCCAGGGGAATCAGGATTTCCCGTTCAAAGTCATAATTGCGGGCCAGGGAAAGGGAAAAGGAGTCCGCGATGGTTTCCTTGTAGATCCTGGCCAGGCTGTGTCTCTCCAGGATCAGCTCCTGCTGTTCGTCAATGGTGGTATTGATGTTTCGCCTGATGACGGCTATCTCCGAACGCGCCCTCCTCATCTCTTCGTCCAGGTAGCCCCTGGAAGCTTCCTCTTCTTTGAGACGCGACTCAGACAGCACGATCATATCCCGGATTTCTTTCATAATGCCGTACTCTTCCTCCAGGAGGTTGTAAGTGCTGCTCACCAGCCTTTCAAACTCCTGGATGTCCACATCGTAAATGTTTTCCCTTATTTTCTGGATGAACTGCCTGATATCGTTCTTTTTCTGCCTGATCATCTGCACCAGGTTGGCACTCTGCCCGATGGCCTTTTTGTAGTTTTTACGCCTGATCAGCTCGCGCAGCTTCAGCTCTTCTATGGTAAAGCTGATCTCCTGTTCCACTTCCTTGGTCCTGAAAAGCAGGTCGTAACCCTGGTCCGTAAGCTGGTAGGTGGTCACATAGCCCCGCTCCCCCTCCTTCAGCTTGTCGTCAATAAGCCTGATCCGGACCGGGGCCAGCCCCTGCCCGTACCTCATCACCGGGTAATACCTTGCCTCCCCGCCGTTTTGCAAGATGTCCTTGATAATGTACTCCGTGAGCGTGCGAACGGCCTGCGCTGGAAAATCCAGGCCATAATCGGGCAGAATCCCGGCAACAAAGGCCGCGATACTGTCCATGGTGCATTCTTCATCCTCGGCGAGAGTCCTTTCCATGATGAATACAAGGACGGAGAATATAATATTATCAAGCTGTCCCGGCTCGAACAGCCTCTCGATGTCCATCCTCCGGTTGCCCCGGTTGACGATGGAATCGACGGCCGCCACAATCTGCATCCTTTTCTCAAAGCCTTCAAGAAACTCAAAGCCCCGCCCGTTCATCGGCGCCATCCCCCGCTCCTAAGCCTGAAAACAGGCTTTTTCATACTCTGCTTGTGCCGCGCCGGCGGCATGGGTGTCTACCCTGAGCATGGACATTTTCAACCTGAGCATAGGTATTTTCAACTTGTGCATAGACATTTCAACTTGAGCATAAACATTTCATCTTGAGAATAGACATTTCCAACCTGAGAATAGATGTTCCAGCCACTGTCGGGTCCGTATCGCGTCATGGTTGTCTAACCCAGGATCCCTGCCACCACCTGGTAATTGATGATCTCCTGTGGTATGTACCTGCCACTTTCCAAAAAAGCAGCCAGCACACCGGCCGCATCAAAGCCCAGCAGGGAAGCGAATTCCGCCAGGGGAGCCTCTAGATCCCGCTCGTCCGGCGATTCAGGCAGGTCCATTCCCTCGGCCAGCTTGAGCATGAGCCGGTACAGGGCGGTGAAGGGCCGGATCTGAAGGCCGGGGTTGGCCGCCCTGGCCCGGAAAAACAGGCGGATCCCCTCCCGGTCCAGGTCGCCGAAATAAAGAAAAAGCCCGGCTTGTCCCCCTTTAACGCCCAGCATCAGGGCATTGTATTCCTCCAGGGCGCCGCACTTGGAAATCTTATTACCTTCACCGTAAAGGAGCACGTCCACAGGAGTGCCGGCTACCCTGTTCTTCCCGGTTTCCTGGAACAGTTTCCTGAAAGTATACCAGGTATCCTTGTTCTCCAGGATAAGTACAGTCATCTGCTCCCGGCGGTCATGCACGTATTCGAAAAACGGCTCCGGGGTATCGTAGCAGTTCAGGAAATCTTCCCCCAGACCATTGTATTTGAGGACTTCCCTTACCAGGGCGGCACGCTGGTCAAGGAGTTTTTCCCTGCCCCAGACGGAAAATGACCTTTCCTTGCGGGACATGGGTTCTTCCAGCAATTCCGGCGAATACCACAGATACCGGCTCAAACCCTCGACAATCTCCTGGTGCTTTTTGAATAAATCCGGCCTTTTCAGATAACCAGCGATATTTAAGGCAGGATTGAGCTGCCGGATGGATTCAAGATAACCCTGATAATCTTCCTTTGGTTTGATGATGCGGTATTTGTTAAAGAGGGGCGGCAGCCTGCCGTTCGAACCCGAAGATTTAACAGGCACAAGCACTCCGTCTGCAACCAGCTTTTCGACCACCCGGTGGAACAAGTTATAATCAGGCTGCCGGAAAACCCTCTGCAGTTCCGTTTCAGTAACAGTCGATTTTCCAATTGTTTTGACGGATTTCAATAACTCATCAACCAGACCCAAAAAATCGCCTCTTCCGCTTCTTTTTTATATTTGGGTTTCTAGCCCTCTTTAGATAGTCAACTTAAAAAATCAAGTTAAAAAAGCGGTTTCCTGTATTAGCCAAAGCACAACATAATTATATAATAAATTTACAAACTTTTAAATCTGAATATTTGTTACAATTTATTCAGCTTGAAACGGCTGGGAATAGTTATTATGGCACTGGACCATCTTATCCGGCATATGTCAATTATAATAGAAAAACATGGTGGAGCAACGCCGGGACGAAGATTTGGAGGCAGCGGGGGAAGGGGACCGGATCTTCTGTTTATCTTGACTTTTATCTTAATCTGGAAGATATCCCCTTTCTTGCCCTGCAAAGCACAGGCTTTTTAAAGAATTATTCCAGAGAGGAAGAAAAGCATAGACAAAACAAAATTCCGTATAACCGGTGTTATACTGATTATACTTTCCTTTATTCTTTACGGGGGGCTGTTTATTGTCCCTTTTACTCCTTTTACATTTGGTACAAAGGCAGCAATTTCCTCGATTCTGATTGTATCAGGGGAAATATCTTTCTGGGTAGGCGGCTTCATTCTCGGTAAGGAACTGGTAATGAAATACAGGAGATACATGAATCCTTTGCGCTGGTTTAAGAAGAAAAAGGAATAGGGACAAACATGCCAGGCCTAACTATTACGCACAACACGGACCTCACTGGACTTGGTACAAATGCTGTCAAGGCAGGCAACAACAAAAACACGGCCCAGGGTACCTGCGGGAACCCGCCAGAGTATTCCGGCGACCCCGGTAACCGCACTGGGACAATCTATCCCTATCAGCCGGGCGTTCTCACAAGCTTCGGTGCCGGTAGGTTCCAGGAAAAAGAAGGCCCGGGAGACCGGGCGGTTGAAGGTGGCCCGGACAATTACACGGCCATTAAGCTGAACAACCCCGTCAACCGTGGGCAAAGGCTGACCCGTCTCTGAAAGGAGCCTGAGAGTCAGGACGCGAAGCTGCCGGCCATCCGGCGCAGGTGTTGGTGTGGGAGTTGGAGTTGGCCGTGGTGTGGGCGTAGGTGTTGGTGTTGGCCTGGGTCTACCGCTGGGAATGCAGATGACCTGCCCTGCAAAAATAATGTCGGGGTTTTCGATCTGCGGGTTGGCGTCGACAATCTGCCGAACTGTCACGCCAAATTTTTTAGCGATGTTGAAGAGTGAATCTGAAGCCTTTACGGTGTATAACTGACCGTCACATTCCCGGGGCGGAGCCGGGAGCTGCCCTTCAGAGTTCAGAGAACCCCTATATTTGTCATCAGTCAACTTTATTACCCCTTGCTTTATTATTAGTTGATTTACTATATGCAAATGCTGAAGCAAGGTGTAATTTTGGTAACCTCAAGATGTACAATTCAGAGCAAATTTGGACAGGCAAACTTCCGGCCTGTTATTTTGAGAAACTCATCAAAAAACCTTTAACTCTCCAGTTAGGGGAGAATTTATAATTAAACCGTAAATCAAATGTGCGCGCAGGAGATTTAAAATGTTTAGAATCGGCGTTTTCTCCAAGATGAACAGGGTGACGGTAAAAACACTCAGATACTATGATCAGATAGGACTTCTGTGTCCGTGCCGCGTGGATGAAGCTACCGGCTACCGGTACTACTCCGGCAGCCAGATTCAGCTTTTGCACAAAATACTGGCTTTAAAGCAAATCGGTTTTTCACTGCATGAAATCGTCAAGACCATGGCCCGGGATGTTTCAACCGATGAAATGATTAAACATTTGGAGATAAAACAGTTGGAAATATCTCAAAACATTGAATCTGAAAGAAAAAAGTTAAGGCAGATTCAATCATACTTAAAAATATTAAAACAGGAGGAAGCTCACATGGATTATAACGTTATCTTGAAAGAACTTCCGTCCGTGATCGTTGCTTCAATGCGGAGGATAATTCCAAACTACGACGCTTTTAATGAAATATATCCGGAAATGGGCGCCTACATGCGGGAACAGAATGTGAGATGCACTGTACCGGGCTATTGTTTTACTATTTTTCACGATGGCGAATACAAAGAAAGCGATATTGACGTTGAAATCTGTGAAGCTGTGGTCGCCCCCGGCAGGGATACAAAGAAGATAAAGTTTATAAGGACCAGGGGGTATCCCACCGCTGCCTGCCTTATTCACAGGGGACCGTACAGCACTATCGGCCTGGCCTACAGCACCGTTATGAAATGGATTGAGGAAAACGGTTATGAAATCGCAGGTCATCCCAGGGAATCTTATATAGACGGGTGCTGGAATAAAGAAGACCCCGCAATGTACAATTACGCAGTATCTCCATAATACTATGCCCTTGTTCTCTAATCCTCAATCAACTCGGCCACGGGTACCACCCATACCCCTTCCCCTCCGTTCAAAGGCTTAACCATTGCCGTGTCATCCTCCGGAAATACGTTTTCGATCCAGATGGGTGAACCATGGTGCAGTACAGTAATGGTCTCTTCCGCATTCAATATCTGCTGTGCCCTTTGAATATCCATATTATCCCTCACATCTTTGGTTTTTGTTAAAATAACATCCCCCCCCAAAAAAAAAATAATACATCCATAAGCAATGCGACATCTGGCAAAGTCTGCTTTAATGTATTATTAGACAAAATTTAAGCATATCCGGAGAAAATTAATAAAGAACACGTTTTAACCGGGCTAGGTTTGGACAAATTGCAAAACCTGATTGTTCAATAAAGTCTAAGACCTAGAAACCTGTAGCCAAGCAGCAGAGCTAACAATAGGACTGCCATCACTAATACAGCAACTATCCAACTTTTCATAGTACACCTTAATCCCATGGCCTTTAAATTTATATCTGAGAAAACGGCCTCAGGAATCATTTTTTTAATAAACCCGGCAACATAAGAAATGAGGACCAAATCGTCAATGTAACCCAGTCCGGGGATAACAAAGTCTGGAAGGATATCAATGGGGCTTATAATATAGGCCGCCAGCAGCATGAGCAATATTTTTGCCTGCTGAGGGACCCGCGGGTCTTTGAATGCAAGATAAAGTATAAATATATCCGACTTCAGCCTTTTTAACCAGTTCCATAGCCTTTTCATTTGTGCCACCCTCAAAGGACACGCCTGGGAATAAAGCCTAACTCATATATTTTCAATGTGAATTGACATTTGCATTGAAAAAATGCTTTATTGCAAAAGGGCTTCCTTAACAGTCTGCCAGAACAACTCGTCTTCATACCCCAACCGCCACAGATAAAACCCGGCCAGCCTGTATTTTTTAATTAGTTCCATTTTTTGTTCCGAAGCGGCGCTGTTTTCAAACCAAATCTCCCTGTCCCGGCTCCGGGAGTCCCGGTACATCACAAACGGCGTTTGACTTGAGCTATCCCATTCCGCCGAAAATATACCCTGTCCGATGCTTTGCATCACTTCCCGGGCTGACACCACATCAGCCCTGGTGCCACCAGTGGGCCAGTCATAGCCGTATGAAGCAATCCCCAGGGAGATTTTTTCAGGTGGTATCCCCAGCTGCAGGAGGGCCTTAATATTTGCCTCCACCCACGGTAGGGGAGCCACCGGGCCGGGCTCTGTACCGCTGTGGCTGTGGTCATAGGTCATGACAACCAGCCTGTCTGCAAGCTCTGACAGCACCGCCGGGTCATATATCTGCGCCAGGTGTACAGGCGGCTGCTCAGGAGGCAGGACGCAGATGTCCAGCCGCTTGCCTGAAGAGTCCAGCTCTCGCCTGAGCCCCTCCACAAAAAGACTGAGGCCCTCACGCTCAGCCTGGTAGTCCCTGCCGGCCGCCTTTACGATTTCAAAGTCGATGTTGATCCCGTCGTAGCCATGTTCCCGCACCACGCGGGCAATACCGGCGATGGCCGCTTTCCTTGCCTCATCCCCCTTCAACACAAAGCTGCTTGCGTTGGAAAGGAAAGCCACCAGGGGGATAACCTTCACCCCGCTGTCCCTGGCCAGCTTTAAAGCTTCACCATCCACCTCTTCCTTCAGGCTGCCGTCTTCCCGGACATAATACCAGAGGGGCGATACCTCGTGGATAAGCTCTCTGTTGATGTAAAAAGAGTCGTAGGAAGCCCCTGCACCCCGTCCGTTGACATAGAAGGCACCGGCAACAGGACTGTGAAGCGATGCTTGCTCCGCCAAACTTTCAGGATCGGGCTCAGGCACCCGCTGGCACCCGGCAGTCAGGACCAGGAGCACAATAAATAAAACAAACAGAACATTTTTGTATTCATTTTTACACCTGCTCATAGCTCCACCTAAAAACACCGGCTGTTAATAAAACTTCGCTCGGTTTAGAACCTCAAATTTATTGTACTTAAATAAGCTATAATGTCGGAGACCATATAGAAATAATCCCGACCAAGTATTTAGCAAGGTTTGAAGTTTGTTTTTCCAAAGGCAATAGATAATCAATGCTTCTGCTGAAAAAAAACAGACCTCTTCACACTCCATTATTCTGCAAGGTTATAGCAAACCTTATTGATTAAGCCGCAGGTATTATTAAGATTAGTTTCACAAACTTTTTTTACTTCCCAAGTTTATAATTTCTCCAATTGCCGTCTGGTACAACAGTCCCCAGCTCTTCCAATGCTGCCGGCCTTCCCCAGATGTATAGATAAGCCAGTACCCTTTCCCCGCCGGCAAGTTCCACTTCCTGGACGACGCGCTCATAAAGATTGCCAGGAGCCCCGGGCCCGTTATAACCTTCCAGGTTGTCCAATACCTGCAGAGCCTCCGCCACATCCTGCAATTCAATTACCTCACCATGTACAACCCCCTGACCCGGCTTTACCGCCGGGTATCCGTAAGGCAGGTCATATAGTATGCCCCTGGTTTTTCCCGCACAGATACTCTTAACAAAGGGCTTGATAACGTAGTAATTGCTCAAACCCGCCATCAAGGTGCCATAAACGAAAACCCTGGTGATTTCCATGACGTGCCACCTAACTATCCTCGGTGTCTGGCAAGGGACCCACACTTTCTTTTTCCTGCATTTTGAAGCCCTGCTGACACCGGCCTGCATATATTAATACTGAATATGGGCGAATTAAGCCTAACTACTTTAAAATTTTAGCTTAAAAAGAAGGTGTCCTATAATGCCCCCACGCTACCCGCAAGATTGTCCTGAAGGTTTTATAAGCCACTACTTTGTTGTTAACGGCGATACAATGTCCACCATTGCCCAGTATTTCGGTACCACTAAGGATGAGCTGATAAGAGCGAATCCCCATATTGACGATCCGGATGTGCTCAATCCGGGGGATGTACTATGCGTACCGGGATTTCGCAAACCCACAGCCTGCCCGGCTAATTTCCAGGGCCGTTACGAAGTTAAAGAAGGCGATTCTATGTATACCATTGCCCGGGCCTTTAAGATCAGTGTAGAAGAGCTGATTAACGCTAACCGGCATATTCCCAATCCTGAATTTATTTTCCCCTTCGATGTGCTTTGTGTTCCCGGTACTTCAGGATCGCCGGCGCCAGGGGAGCCAGCACAGCTGAATGTTGACGAAAACAACAACGGTGGTCTACTGTCCGTTCAAAAAGGGCAAAGGATTAAATTGACCCTGGAGGAGAACCCCTCCACAGGCTACTCCTGGCAGTATAAATCAGCCTTTGATCCCAATGTGCTGAAAGAAACAGGCTCCTGGAGTCAAGTTCCAAAGGAGCCTGAAGGCCGGACCGGAACCCCGGGAAAACATTACTGGACTTACAGGACAATAAATCCTGGAAAAACAACAATTGACCTCTGGTATATTCAAGCCTGGTTGTCCGAACCCGTACCTGCAAATACATTCACATTGAGAGTAAGAGTGACGCCGTCGGACGATTAAATGCTCTAAATTTATTATAACGGGAATTCCTTACCCAGCTTATTGTGTTTGAAGGTCTTCTCCCTGTTGGAGTATTCCGCAACAATATGGCCGTTGCCGATCAACTTGTACTTGTAGATTACCAGACCCTCCAGGCCCACCGGACCCCTGGCATGAATCTTATTTGTGCTGATTCCCACTTCCGCGCCAAAGCCGTAGCGGAATCCGTCGCTGAAACGGGTGGAACAATTCCAGAAAACATTGCCGGAATCAACCAGGTCCATGAACCGGGCGGCGTTGTCCTTGTTGCTCGTAATGATGCTGTCGGTGTGGCCGGAGCCGTAATGATTGATATGGTTGATAGCCTCGTCTACATCTCCCACCACTTTGATTGACAGCTTGTAATCCAGGTATTCCGTACCCCAGTCTTCTTCCGTGGCTGGGTCTGCATCAATTATTTCCCGTGTCCTCGGGCAGCCGGTCAATTCAACCTGTTTTTTGTCCAGGAGGTCCTTTAAGAGGGGCAAAAAGTCCGGGGCGACTTTTTCATGCACCAGCAGGGTTTCCGTGGCATTGCACACAGCCACATACTGGGTTTTGGAATCCACCACAATTCTGGCAGCCATCTCCAGATCTGCGCTTTCATCGACATAACAGTGACAAATACCGTCCGCGTGGCCCAGGACAGGAATCCGCGAATTGTCCATAATGTATCTGACGAACTCATTTGAACCCCGGGGTATGATCAGGTCGATGTACTGGTCCATTTTCAGCATTTCACCAACCTCCGCCCTGGTCTCCATCAGTTTCAGCCAGTTAGCGGGGACCCCTGCTTCCTCTGTGGCTTTGATGATGATATCGGCCAGGATCCGGTTGGTTTCCTTGGCCTCGGAGCCGCCCTTCAGCATTACACAGTTGCCGCTCTTCAGGCAGAGGGTGGAGATCTGCACCAGGGCATCGGGCCTGGACTCGAAAATTACGCCGATTACTCCAATGGGGCAGGTCACTTTATACAATTCCAGACCCTCGTCAAGTTCGGTGGAGAGCAAGGTCTTGCCCACCGGGTCTTCCAGCTGGATCAGGCTGTTGATGCCGTCAATAACATCGGCTATCTTCGGCTGATCAAATTTCAGCCGTTTCAAGAGGGGCTCGGGCAGGTTTTCCCTCTGGCTCCTCTCGAGATCTTCCCGGTTGGCTTTGATGATTTCAGCCTCCCGTTCGCTCAAAGACCTGGCAATCTGCGCCAGCGCCCTGTTTTTTTGGTCCCCGGTCAGGGCAGCCAGATTAATGGATGCTTCTTTGACCTGGCGGGCAATATCCTCAATTCCCATCTTGACATCCCCTTTCTCAAAAACTTTTTGGCAAATGGTATTTTTTCCAAATACATGCCTTTCGCAGTCTTTGTAACTATCTGCTTCTTTGACACCCCTAATTCTTTCGACGAGTATTCTAAAGAAACCTGTTTTTGTCTGGGTAATTTATCCTTCACCACAGGACTGCTTAATAAGCTTTATTCTCCGGGAATATCATTATTTTGCCAGGGTTTCCTTCATCCAATCCACCAGACTTAAGCCGTACTGTTCCCGGATCCTTTCCACTTCCTCCATCCCCTTGATCTGTCCGTTGCTCAGGGAGATAACCAGATCCAGTGCCGGTTCCACTTCGCTCACTTCATGGGTGGACATTAATACCGTTTGCTCCCGCAGGTCCAGGTAGGAAATCATGGATTTGATGATGGAATCCCGCACCAGGGGATCAAGGCCGGCCAGGGGCTCATCTAAAAGGAGCAACGGCGCCCTGCGGGACAACGCCAGCAGGATTTTTAAGCGGCCCCGGTTGCCTTTAGAAAGGTGCCTGACCTTTTTATCCGGCTCCAGCTGCATAAAGTGGAGGATTTCTTGAGCCTTTTGATGATCAAAGTCAGCAAAGAGACCGGCATTGAAGTTTATTGTTTCTTCCACGGTAAAGAAGGGATAAAGGGCATCCAGCTCTGAAAGATAAGCTACTTCCCCGGCAATCCGGCGGCCGGGTTTTTTACCGCACACGGTTACTGAACCCTGGCTGGGGCGGACCAGACCCGCAATCAGTTTCAGGATCGTTGATTTGCCGCTCCCGTTGGGTCCCACCAGGGCGATTATTCTCCCCCGGGGCAGCTGGAAACTAACGTTGTTTAAGGCCAGTTTCCCCAGGTATCTTTTAGTCACCTGCGAAAAGCTCACAATATGCTCGGTCATGGTTATACCCTCCCTGCTTTCGTGATCAACAATTTCTGGCGCACACCATCCAAAATCTCCTCCGCACTGAAACCCATTTCAGACATATCCTTAATAAACGTGTCAATCTGCTCATTTTTCAAGTCTTCCCGCAGCCGCTTCAGCCTTTCTTCATCTTCGGTGATATAGGAACCCAGACCCCGTCTGGTTTCAGCTATGGCCAGGCGCTCCAGTTCCGTGTACACCCGTTGTACGGTATTGGGGTTAACCCCGTTTTGTACAGCCATTTCCCGGACCGAGGGCAACTTGTCTCCGGCCTTAAGCTCGCCCCGCACCACCTGTAGGCAGATGCGCCGGACCATTTGCAGGTAAATGGGCTGGGTATTGTTAAATGTTTGGCTCATCATCTACACCTCTACCCTGTGGTCGATTAGCCAGGCGGACAGGGCAAACAGGGCTGCCGTCAGAAGAAGGTAGAAGAGCACCTCACCGGTATAGAATTGACCTGCGGATAGATTTCCAAAGAAACTGCCTGGCATATCCGTCCTGAATTCCCCGGCCAGCTGCGGCAGAGTTAATAGTTGAATCTTGACCGGGCCCCAGTGGGTCAGCAGATCATAAATCCGGGTTTCTGTCAGATGGCCGAAACCCACCACGGCCACAAGAAAAACTGCGGCGCCGGCCAACCAGCGGAACCGTCCCAGCACACCGGCGGCCAATGCGTTCACCACTGAAATCAGGGTGGCCCAGACTCCGATATAGATACTGGCGGCGACGGTGAAAAGAGCAGCGTAAAAACCAAGCTCCACAACAATGGCAACCAGTTTTGCAGGGACAAGCCCGCCCAGTTGCTCAGGGTGGGGGTTGATAAAGATCCCCAGCAGCAGCAGGACTGCTGTCAACACTATAATGACAAGCATCTGCAGCAAAGCAATGGCAAATTTCGCCGATAACAGCATCCAGGCCGGCTGGGGGCAGTGCAGCCACAGGTGGGGAGTAACTTTCCACTCCCAGGCCAGGCTTTTTAAAATATAGATAGCCGGGTATAAGAGCAGGATGAACAGAATAAAGGCTGAGGGCACAAAGATTATTCCCAGACTGTACCGGTAGGACAGGTAGACCACCCAAAGTCCCCCGATTAAAAGAATGGCCAGTGAGACAAAGGCGGAATTACGGGTCATGCGGAACTCCTTTTGAAAAAGACTCCACCAGGCGCTCATATTTTTCCCTCCCGAAAATAGTGTATTTGTGTATTAGTTAAATAGTACACTATATCACTGTTACTGTCAATTGTTTTCTGGAAAATATTTTTTAATGCCTTTAACCGGGTATTGAAGAGCAACTGCCGGCCCAACCTGCAAAGACACCGCAAATAAAGAAATACGCCCGATTCCGAGCGTATTTCTTAATAAATTAACGTGAGCAATCGATAAGCCGGGTTCTGTCGTGGGTGATCATCTATCTAGGACGCCGGTTGCCCGGCGCCTCGTGCGACCTAACCCGGGAACGGGACGGGCCGCCCCATTGTTCCCCTATTCGGTCTTGCTCCTGGTGGGGTTTACCTAGCCGGACGGTCGCCCGCCCGCTGGTGCGCTCTTACCGCACCGTTCCATCCTTGCCACATCCCCTGCCGGGGACGGGCGGTCTGCATTTCTGTGGCACTATCCTCGGGGTCGCCCCCACTGGGAATTACCCAGCACCATGCCCTGTGGAGCCCGGACTTTCCTCAGGCGCCACCTTTCGGCCCGGCGCCCGCGATCACCTGATTTGCTCACTTAATATTAAATTTCAATCTTGTATGCTATTGCATTATATCATCTTTTCTACAGTAACGCAAATAGGCCAAAAAACGCCGTTTGTGTCAAGTCAATGTGGGCCTTTCCCACTTTATGGAACTCTCTCCAATAGTTTGGTTTCTTTTTTTGTTAGCTCAGTTGAATCCCGGGCCGACTCAGTTGCGCAAAGAATCGATTTAAGCCATATGAATTGCCACGCCCCATTTTCCTGGCCGGCAAACCCCCTTGTTTTGGATGGTAAACATTGTTCAACACT
>LFSA01000054.1 GCA_001512635.1 Pelotomaculum sp. DTU098
GCAGGACGGTGATATCTTCTCTTTTTGTCTGTAAAACTCCTACAATAACTTTACACTAACAGCGAAACTTATTGAAAAATTTCAATTCGAAGAGTTAAAAGTAAAGGTTAATAAATTATGAATAATAAAATTCTCTTTGCCCACCACCTATGACAAAGACCAGCCTTTCCTGGCTGGCCTTCTGGCTGGCTTTATTAAATTTTTTTGTTTTTTGTTGAAGCCTGCACCGGCTTCTGGGGAAGTTGTACATGCTGCACAGGCACTACGCAAAATAAAAACATTGAGTTTAATGAATAATCCCTCTCGGGGCTGAAATAACGGGTCCGGTTTTCCTTATTGCTCATAACCCGCAAAATGGCATGCATTTATTTTCAGGACAGGCCATTCTGACCGGGCAGACTGCGCCGCAGCTTTTCAGAAGCGCCCTCCAAAACCCTGATCACCTCAAGTGCGCTCTTTCCGTCTGAGAGTGGAGCTTTCCTCTCTGCCACAGCCCTGAGAAAATGCTCGCATTCCAGGCGCAGGGGCTCATCGCAGCCCCGGAAGACTACTTCGCTGCCCCGGTCTATAGCCGTTAAATCAGCAGAGATACCCTTGCGGTGTAAAGTCACCGTCTGCTCCAATTCATCGTATACCAGCATGGCCTCCGTTAAGACAACGGTCAGGGTGCGGCGCTGCTCCGGCCATAGCCAGGAAACATGCAGGTGTGCCTTCACGCCGCCTTTGAAGGTCAGGTGAACATAAACATCGTCAGCAATATGCGGCTGCAGGACGCATTGCCCCACGGCTTCTATAAACTCCGGCGGCTGGCCCACAAGGTGCAAAAGTACCGCTATGTCATGCACCCCGAAGCTCCACAGCACATCTTCATTTGACCTTACCCGGCCTAACTTGAGGCGTTCCTGGCTCAGGATCCTGAGCTCGCCGGCTGCGCCGGAGAGGATATACTGCTTTAACCACTGGACGGCCGGCTGGTAAAGAAGCAAATGGCCGGCCATGAGCACCCGATCCTTCGCTCCGGCCAGCTCCACCAGCTTTTCCGCCTCTGCGGTGGACAGAACCAGCGGTTTTTCCAGGAAAACGTCCTTACCGGCCAGTAAAGCCGCCCTGGCCAGCGAGTAGTGGGTAGGAACCGGAGTTGCTATGAAGACGGCCTGAATCCCGGGGTCATTCAGTAATTCCGTTAAATCAGCATAAATCTTGAGGTTTTTATAAGTCTTAACCAGCTCAGCCCTTTTGGCCGGATCCTTTTCCACAACAGCTGCCAGAACACCCAGCTGAGCGAGGGTGCGGATCAGGTTTCGGCCCCAATTGCCGGCTCCTACAACAGCAGTTTTCAGTAAGCCCCTCCCCTTTCAGATAGCATAGACCAATTACCCCCCTGCTCTACAAGGCCCATAAGGCCTCCCGGATACCCTGGGAGCAGGGTTGGGTTAGTCAATTTATAGCACAAAAAACATCCCCAGGCAATTCCTCCAGGATCTCTCCTCAACCACTTTGCGCGGGGGAGCAAGAAGATCCTATTCAAAATCAACTTCAAAATCAACGCTCCATTTTTTGTGCTATCCTGCATAATTTTTCCCTGGTAGTTTATTCAGGCAGGCGGTTTTTGGCCATAAAAAACAAGCCCTGAAAAAAGGGCTTGTGATGGGCATAACTGATCAGGCATTAATCGTGCTGTCCGGAAAAACTGTATTTTATCGCTCTTAATTCTTTACAACAGGATAGCTTCTTAGCCGTCTCTGTCTTTTAAGAAAAGGCTTTACCGCAATTAACCTCTAACCCCGCAATACGGCCCCAAAGCGCCGGGCCAGGGCCGAAGCAATGCGCTGCACTCCGGCATCCGCCTCCTCATCCGTGAGGGTCCGGTCAGCCGCCTGGAATTGAAGGCTGAAAGCCATGCTCTGGTGCCCTGCGGGGACCTGCTCCCCACGGTAAAGGTCAAAGAGCGCCACTGAACGGAGTATCTTTCCTCCTTCTTTCCGGATTGTCTCCATAATCCCGTCCGCCGGTGTACCCTGCTTGACCACGATGGCAATGTCCCTCTCGATGCCGGGGTATTTCGGCAGGGGGCGGTATTGAACGGGGTTTCCGGAAATCTCAAAGAGTTTTGCCAGGTCTATTTCCAGACCAACCACCCTGTCCGGCAGCTCGTAATGCTCCAGGACATCAGGGTGAAGTTCACCCAGGACACCAAGGCTCACGCCGCCTGCTTCCAGGGAGGCGCAGCGGCCGGGGTGGAAGCTTGGGTTGGCGGTCTCCGCCCGGAACTGGACCGGCCTGGTACCGATCCGGCTAAAAAATCTTTCCAGGATACCCTTCAGGAAGTAAAAATCCATCTCCCGGGGGGCCATATTCCAGCTTCCCGGGGTACTTCCCATGGCAGCAGCGGCAAGGACCATACGCTCCTCCGGAAGGCTTTCCGCACCCCGGGGGTAAAAAACACGGCCGATTTCAAAGACCGCTCCGTCCTGGACGCGCCGGCTGTAATTCCTGGCCAGTATATCCAGGAGGCCGGGCAGCATCATGGTCCGCATGACCGAATGCTCCTCGCTGAGTGGGTTCTGGATTTTTAAAGTATTTCTCAAGGGACTATCCTGGGGGAGGTTCATGCGGTCAAACACCCTGGGGTGGATAAAGCTGTAGGTAACCACCTCGTACAGGCCGGCGCCGGCCAGGTAGTCCCGGATCCTCTTAATAAACAATTGCTCTCTGGTCCGGATTCCCTGGGTTGACTGCCCGTAGGGCAGGGTTGCTGGCACCCGGTCGTAGCCGTACATCCTGGCGACTTCCTCGATCAGGTCCGCTTCCAGACTGACATCAACCCGGTGGGCCGGAACGGTCACAAGCAGTTCCTCTCCGGCGTCCTGCACTTTAAACTGCAAATCCTTTAAAATCTGAGCAGTCCTTTCAGCGGGAATATCCACTCCCACAACGTAGGACACCCGGGCCGGCCTCAGGGAAACAACCTTTTCCGTCAGGGGGGCCGGGAGGACATCAATTCTTCCGGTCACGGCCTCGCCGGCGCCAATCATATGAATCAGCTGGGCAGCGCGGTCTGCCGCCCGGGCGCAGCCGCTGATATCGATCCCTCTTTCAAAGCGCTGGGATGCCTCCGAGCGCAGCCCCAGGCTTTTGGAAGTCCTGCGTATGCTGATGGGATTAAAGAAGGCCGACTCCAGCAGGACAGCAGAGGTCTTCTCTGTCACCTCGGTGGCCAGGCCGCCCATGACCCCGGCGATGGCCACCGGCCCCGAGGGATCTGTAATACACAGCATCTCCGGTAGGAGTTTTCTTTCCACACCGTCCAGGGAGACGATTTTCTCCCCCTCACGGGCCCTGCGCACAATAATCCGGCCGTCCTTCAACAGGTTATAGTCAAAGGCGTGCATGGGCTGGCCGAACTCCAGCATGACGTAGTTTGTAACGTCAACGATGTTGCTGATGGGCCGGATCCCGGCATGGCGCAGGCGCTGCTGCACCCAGAGGGGAGAACGTCCCACCCTGACGTTTTTGATCAGCCGCCCCACAAAGCGCCGGCACAGGTCAACAGCCTCGATTTCCACACTGGCCTGGTCCTCTATTTTCTCCTCCAGCTCCGGAAAAACCGGTTGGGGTACCCGGCACTGCCGCCCCAGCAGGGCAGCCACTTCCCGGGCCACACCCAGCACGGAAAGGCAGTCGCCGCGATTGGGCGTGAGGTCAAGTTCAAGGATATGATCATCCAGGCCCAGGATCTCTTTGGCGTCCTTGCCCAGGGGAGTGTCCGGAGGCAGAATCATGATCCCCCTGGCCTCTTCGGGAGGCATGGTTTTGGGGTCGATCCCCAGCTCCTGGCCGGAGCACATCATTCCCCGGGACTCCACCCCCCTCAGTTTAGCCCGTTTGATAACCAGCCCGCTGGCCAGCCGGGCCCCCTCCACGGCAACGGGGATTATATCCCCTTCCCGGACGTTGGTGGCGGCCGTAATGATCTGCAACTGCTCAGCTCCGGTGTTAACCCTCGTAACCACCAGCTTATCGGCATTGGGATGGGGTTCGATGGATTCAATGCGCCCCGTGATTACTTTCTCAATCCCTGCCCCCGGTTCTGTAATCCCTTCTACGGTAATGCCCGCCAGGGTCAGGCGGTCTGCCAGTTCCTGGGGCGATATGTCAATTTCCACAAATTCCTGCAACCATTTATATGATACACGCACGGGCAACTAACCTCCTGTATTTTATCGAAACAACGGTAAGCGGCGGCACGGATAACTCCCGCCCTGCTCTTGAGAACTCACTAATTTAAACTTTAAAACTGACGTAAAAACCTCAGATCGTTTTCAAAGAGCAGGCGCATATCGTCAATGCCGTATTTCAGCATGGCCACCCGCTCAACTCCCATCCCAAAGGCAAAACCTGTGACTTCTTCGGAATTATAGCCGGAAACTTCCAATACCCGGGGGTGCACCATCCCTGAGCCGAGGATTTCCAGCCAGCCTGTGTGGGAGCAAACCCGGCAACCGCTTCCGCCGCACATCACACAGGAAATATCCATTTCTGCGCTGGGTTCTGTGAAAGGGAAATAACTGGGCCGGAACCTGGTCTTTGTTTTCTCGCCGAACATCAGCCTGGCAAAAAGATCCAGGGTGCCTTTAAGGTCGCTAAAAGTAATTCTTTTATCTATGGCCAGTCCCTCCACCTGGTGGAACATGGGTGAGTGGGTGGCATCGTCGTCACGGCGGTAAACCTTGCCGGGTACGATAATCTTGACCGGCAGGGCCGGGACTGTTTTTTCCATAGTCCGCACCTGGACCGGTGAAGTATGGGTCCTCAAAAGGATATCCCCGGTGATAAAGAATGTGTCCTGCATATCTCGGGCAGGATGGTCCTTGGGCAGGTTTAGAGCCTCAAAATTGTAATAATCGGTCTCTACCTCCGGACCTTCGGCAATACTGTAGCCCAGGCCCAAAAAAATGTCTTCAATTTCCTCCAGGACAAGGCTGAGGGGGTGCTTGCCGCCCCCCGGCACCGGGGTACCGGGAAGGGTAACATCAATGCCTTCTTCACGCAGTTTCTTTTCCTTAAGCCTGTTTTTCAGCAGGGCTGTCCGGGCCGCCAGCTCTTTTTCAATGGTGGCCCTGACTTCATTGGCAATCTGACCGATCCGGGGCCTTTCCTCTGCGCTCAAGCTAGCCATACCGCGCAGGACCTGGGTCACTTCCCCCTTCTTCCCCAGAAAGCGGATCCTGATCCCGTTCAGTTCCTCGAGGGTTTCAGCCGCTGCCAGAGCAGCGCCAGCCTCTTCAGCAAGTTTTCGCAACTTTAATTCCAACCAAAAAACCTCCCGGCTGCATTAGATATTTGATAAAACCCCAATAAAGGGCAATGGAAAATCTCTGTTCGTGAATAAGTAACCACACCTTAAAGTTCAATTCTGCCTATTACACCCGGTTAGTATGCTTTCTTAATCATTCACTGAAATCCTTGCTTCTTTATTATTTTATACCCATTAATAGCCATAAAAAAAAGCCCCTTCTACAGGGACGGATCATAGTTTTTCCGTGCTACCACCCTCTAGTCTACACTATAAAAAGCATAAACTCCTATTATTACAGGTCATCACTTCTGGTAACGGTAGAAGAACCGGCGCCACCTACTTGTGGTACGTTCAGCTGCAGTTCCGGGGCGAACTTCAATGGACCTAATTCTAGAGAGGGCTTCCAGTCCAGCGACCCTCCTTCCCTGAAGAACGCCGGCCATCTACTCTTCCCCTTCATTACCATTGCTCTGTTTATTTTTAATAATATCTAGTGGACAGCCAACCTCCTATAAAGTATGTAGGCTCTCACGGAACCCGTAGCCTCGAACAGCCTCCAAAAAAAATCGGCGGTTAAAAGCACTTAACCACAACCTTTCCTCCGCTTTTTTGGGACCTTTTCGGTTTGATTATACCATAGACAAAAATTGATGACAAGAAAGTTTACAGAAAAATCACATCACAACCCTGCGCCCTGAGGATACATAATCCGCGATAATACTGCTTTAGGTTTCTCTTACAAGCCTCTACAGCCTCAGGGAAGGGAGTTTTTGCCGGAGGTCTGGCCGGGCTTTGCTTTTCTCTTACAAGCCTTCACAGGCCCGTTGCCTGATTACCTCATACAGCATGATGGAAAGGGATACCGCCACATTAAAGGACTCGGCCCGGCCAGGCATGGGGATGCGCACCCGTTCTGCCACCTTCTCCAGGACACTTGCCCTGGCTCCGGCTGCTTCGCTCCCCGCCACCAGGGCACAGGGTCCGGTCAGGTCACACTCATAGACTGCTCTTTCAGCACGGGGGTCACCCGCGACGGTTTTGATCCCGGACCGCTCCAAAAAGGGAAAGACCATATCAGGAGTAAGGTTTTGGACCACCGGCAGGTGAAAGATGGAACCCATCGTCGCCCTTAAAGCCTTAGGGTTGTAAATATCCGCTGTTCCTTTCAGGAGAAGGACTCCCTGTGCCCCCGCAGCATCAGCGGAACGGACAATGGTGCCCAGGTTTCCCGGGTCCTGCACACCGTCGATCAATACAAGCAGGGCCGGCCTGCCCGGTGTCTGTAACCGGAGATCCTCCAGAACCACCCGGCGCTGCTGCACCACCGCCAGTACGCCCTGGGGTGAATCGGTCTCCGCCAGCTCTCTGAACAGGCCTTCCTCCAACTCTATGACCCGGATGCCCCTGGCCCGGGCCTGCTCCAGGAGCGCCTCACCCCGGCAGCTTTCCGGCAGGGTGGGGGTAATGGCCATAAAATCCACCGGCCAGGCGGAGTCCAGGGCCTCCTCCACAAAACGAATACCCTCTACCAGAAACCTGCCCTCCTGCTCCCTGAAACGGCGCAAAGCCAGGCGGCGCAGGTACTTCACCCGGGGATTGTGTTTGCCTGCCACGTCCTCCCCTCCTAACGGTCCTCCAGTGCTTTTAGCTTCTCATTCCGGCCCACCACCACCAGCACGTCCCCTTCCTTCACCAGGTGCTCGGCGCCGGGTGAGATAATTACGTCATTACCGCGCCTGATGGCCAGGACCGTAACCCCGTATTTGCCCCGGATATTCCCCTGGCCCAGGGTCTTGTTAACCAGTTGTGCCGGCGGGATCAACTCAATAATACTGTAATCGGGGGAAAGGTTAATCTGGTCCAGTATGTTTTTGGAAACGAGGGCGTGGGCTACACGGACGCCCATGTCCCGTTCGGGGAACACTACTTTGTCGGCGCCGACCTTTTCCAGGACTTTCCCGTGCAGGTCGGTTACCGCCTTGGAAACTACTTTCTTCACACCCATCTCTTTGAGCATCACCGTTACCAGGATGTTTGCCTGAATATCCTGCCCGATGGCCACGATAACGACGTCGAAATTGCGGATACCCAGCGATTTCAGGGCTTGCTCGTCCATCGCATCTGCCTGTACGGCGTGAGTTACATGCTCAATGATGTTGTTGACCTTCTCCTCGTTGTGGTCAATGGCGAGGACATCGTAACCCATTCTGGACAGGGTCATGGCCATACTTGATCCAAAACGCCCCAGGCCAATCACCGCAAACTGCTTCATTTTTCTCCCTCTCCTGTATACTTTATTTGACTCACAGGCGCCATGGCGTCCCGGGCACGATCCGGTGTCAGAGGCGCCGCGGAGATTGGCACCACTGGGTCCGGGTTTCCTGGTGCGGCCATGCCCCGGACACCCACGGGGACGGTCCCCTGTAAGCCTGCCACACGGTGCCGCAGGTGCCGGGGACGGTCGCCTGGACCAATGGCACCCCTTGCTCCAGGCCCCACGGGGACGGTTCTCTTGACGGCAGGGTATAGCTCTTTACCCTTGAAGAAGAAAAAAGCCCGGCCCTGACCCGTCTCCCGCTCAAAAAACAACCCCGGAACTCAGTTTTACCGGATTATAAATAAGCATGGTAATTATACCATGCTTGTTCTCTTATTATCAGTCAAATTGTTCAAAAACAAACAAACCTTAAAGCCTGGCCTTGGCTATCTCCACCAGCTGCCCGAAGGCCTTGCTGTCATTAAGGGCAAGGTCGGCCAGTAGTTTGCGGTTAATATCTACCCCGGCCAGTCTCAGCCCGTTCATCAACCTGCTGTAGGAAATGCCGTTCATCCTGGCAGCCGCATTAATCCTGGCAATCCAGAGTTTTCTAAAATTGCGCTTTTTAGCCCTGCGGTCACGGTAGGCGTAGACAAGCGACTTCATAACCTGCTGGTTGGCAACACGGTAAAGCTTGCTTTTAGCGCCCCGGTAGCCCTTGGCCAGTTTGAGTATTTTCTTATGTCTCTTTCGAGAAACCACACTGCTTTTAGCCCGTGGCATGCTTCATTCCTCCTGTTATAAGCGATTCTCTAAAATAATTATGGCAACAATAATTATGGCAACAACCTGCTCAGGCGTTTTGTATCAGAAGCACTGATAATGGTAGCTTTTCTCAGGTTTCTTTTTCTCTTGGCAGTTTTCTTACCGAGAATATGACTGTGAAAAGCGTGGTAACCCTTAATCTTTCCGGTGGCCGTCTTCTTAAAACGCTTTGCAGCACCACGGTGGGTTTTAATTTTTGGCATTCTTGCTGAAGCTCCTTCCTAATTGTCTTGTTTCGGCGCTAGAATCATTACCATATTCTTGCCTTCAAGTTTAGGCTGCCTTTCAATGGTGGAATAGTCCTTCACATTTTCTGCCAGCCTTTTCAGCAACTGCTGGCCAAGCTGGGTATGGACAATTTCACGCCCACGGAAAATAATGGTAGCCTTAACCTTATCCCCATCCTTTAAAAACCGGATGGCGTTTTTTGCCTTTACCTCAAAGTCATGGTCTTCAATATTAGGACGCAGTTTAAGCTCCTTGATATTGATAATCTTTTGCTTCTTTTTGGCCTCTTTTTCGCGCTTGCTCTGCTCGTATTTATACTTACCGTAATCCATCAGTTTACAAACAGGCGGCTTGGCTGCAGGCGCGATCTCAACCAGGTCCTGTTGTCTTTCCTCCGCCAGGCGCAGGGCATCCCTAGCAGACATGATCCCTAGCTGTGTACCGTCTGTGTCGATAACCCTCACTTCCTTGGCTCTGATCTCCTCGTTAACTCGGAAATCTTTCGTAATAGTAAATTCACCCCCAGAAAAAATGGATAAAAAATTAAAAGCGGGCACAATCCACCCGCTTGTAAAGTAGTATTCTACTTTTCAAAAGAAACCTTACGGACTGCTGCTTCTTTTCGGTGCGTCGTAAGGTGAGAAGCGGATGGCTTCTGCTTGTAAACTTTTGTTATTTACAGGCGCAATTATAGCACACAAGAATACAGCCAGTCAAGATAAACCGCCGCGCCTTTAAAAAAACATTAACAATACCGCTTTATGGCACTGGCGGGTAGCAATTTTGCCCACCCAGCAACACCTGGTCACTTGTTTAGAATAACCACGACGGAAGTGCTGCATTCTTCTAGTCTGTGAAAAAACGTGATAAATTGACTCCTGGCGGCATGACCCGGCGCTACTTAACTATGATGCTCTCTTCCGCCTGCGCTCTGGGATGGCCCTCAGGGTCGTAAAGGGTGAGCACAAAACGGTAAGTTCCGGTTTCGTAACCGGCCGGTACGGTCAGGGTAGCGCCGCCCCCTGCTATGCTTACCGGCAGATCTGTCTGATCCGCTATATTGACATAGGACGTACCGTACTTGCGCTGGAGGGTAGACTTGACAACGCCCGGACCCCGGGTATCTATGTTAAAGAAAACCGGAATGGCGGAATCTGATTTATCAAAGACCCTGGCAACCGCCCTGGCCTTGATGGCATACTGGACTGGCTCCGTTGCCGCCAGCGTGGTAGAACCGCAGGCCAGTAAATAGCCCTCCCGGGGAGAAGCCGGGTCGTTACAGGCATAGGCCCTGACCTCGAGGCAATAGTCCCCCTCTTCCAGGGGGTTTATACAATCAGACAGGTCAAGGGAAATGGAATTAGAACCAAAAGCCGCAGTGGTAAAAGCATAGGGCATAGCCGAGGTAAGTACGGTCCCGTTGATCTTTGTACCGATGGGCCAGGACACATTTGCCTCACCCTGTTTTAAAGCTAATTCAAAGGCGTAACTCTTCCCGTCTGTCTTATAATCATAACCTTCGGCCAGTATCCTGGAGAAATCTATCTTAATTGATCCCGCTGCCCCGCTTGCCGTTAGGGAATAAGCGTTGGTACCCGCCACCGTTACCACAGGCATTGGGCCCGAAAAAGTACCGGCTACAGGGAGAAGTTCTACTTTAAATGTTCCGGCGGGAAGCCCGGATGCTGTTTTGGAAAAATCAAAGATAAACAGGTATTCCTTTACAGATTCAGCCGGCAACGATTCCGGGGCGTAGTGTTCTGCCGTGCTGCCCATCTTTATAAATTCACCCAGTGCCAGTTTCGTTCCTAACTCACTGGTAAGGTTTTTATAGTAATAGACACCATCCACCAGCATAATAATTGAAGTATTGGCCGGCAGCGGGACCACTGTCCCTTCATGAGCCAGGCCCACTGTTTGGGTTTCCGGGTCATAGCTCTGGTTGTAACTCATGTTAAAGACTACCGTAAAAACACTGTCTGAAGTAACAGTCGCCGCAGCGCCCTCTCCTACCTGGAGAACCGTAAAATACTTGCCTTCTTTTATACCTGAATTTTTTATAACTCCAACCACACCGCCACCGCCCGGCACGAATATAGCCGGCATCGGAATACCGTTCTCATCCTGCGACCAGATGTCATTGCCCGCAGGATTATCGCTGTTCAGCAAATCCTTAATTTCTTCCCAGAACATAGACCCCACAGGAACAGCGCCGTCCCGCGGCCAGACATCGCCTACCCCGGTTCCTGCCGGGGCATTGGTGTAATAATTGTGCCAGGCATCCTGAACACCCAGGGGTGCCACAGAGATGCCCACAATACCCCCCACGTTGATCCGGCCTGAAACAGAGCCAATACTTAAATTATTATGTATGGCCGATGCTGGCTCACTCCAGTTCCCACCACCTGCAATACCACCTATTCCGTTGCGGTTACCGTTACCGGACGCGGTGACTGTCCCTGAATTAAAACAATTATTCACGGTGTTAAGACTGTCAGCATATCCAGCCACGCCCCCTATATACTGCTCAAGTCCTGTCACTGTTCCAGTATTTGCGCAAACCGTGATAACACCGTTGGTGTAACCAGCCACGCCTCCCACATAGGATCTACCCGTTGCAGTCCCTAAAACAAAGGAATTACTGATTTCACTGCCTGTACCGGCATAACCAGCCACGCCGCCTATGTAAAAATCGTGTCCAGTCACCGTGCAATCACTGCTGCACCCTGTGATGATAATTTTATCCATCTTGCTGGCCACGCCTCCCACATAGGACCTGCCTGATACTGTCCCCGAAACAGTGGAATGGCTCACTACACTCTCACCGGCTGCATATCCTACTATGCCTCCTACATAGAAATCGTTTGCCGTCACTGTGCCGTCAAAGCTGCAATCCGCTATATCCCCCTCTGTTTGGCCAGCCACACCTCCCACGTAGGACCTACCTGATATAGTCCCTGAAACAGTGGAATGGCTCACTACACTCTCACCGGCAAAATATCCTGCTATGCCTCCTACATAGGTATCGCTTGCCGTCACCGTGCCGTCGAAACTGCAATCCGTTATATCCCCCTCTGTTTGGCCCACCACACCTCCCACATATCTTCTACCACCTGATACATTCCCTGAAACAGTGCAGTCGCTTATTACACTAGAAGCCCCGGCATTACCTGCCACACCCCCGATATGGGTCTGTTCGCCGTGTACTGTACAGCTAACCTCACATCCTGTGATCACACCGTCCGTGTAGCCGGCTATACCTCCTGTTTCGTATCCTCCTTTTACAACTCCCGATATACTCACGTTCTTGATCACGCTTCCAGCGGCGGCATAACCAAATAATCCTCCATAGTGCCGCCAGATGTCGTTATTAATGTACAGGCCGATTACTTTTTTGCCATTTCCATTAAAATTACCCTGGAAACTGAGATTCGAATCGGTCCCTATTCTCGTAAACTCCCTGGGTGTTGGAGACACAAAGGTGCCGTCCTCATTCATCTCGTTGAGGAGGATGTCCTGTGCCAGCTTGATGTACTGGCCGGAAAAACCATTGCCGCTGTTGACCTGTTGGGCAAAGTAGGCAAGCTCCGCACCGTTGCTGATTAAATAGGGGTCCGCTTCGGTTCCCGTCCCGCCGGCGAAGCCTGCGGCTACGCTGCCGTCCCACAGGGGACTTACAGCCTGGGCGGTAAGATTATCACACACCGGAAAAGACGCCAGGGACGAAAAAAACCAGACATTGCAGATTAGAACAAGTATTATGAAGTATTTAAAAGCTTTTTTATTCATGAGCTACACTCCTGTGGCAGTTACGGCTGTATAATTGCCTTCGGGATTGTCCTTAAAGAAAATCAGTTCGTAAACTGACGCCGTATTGAGAGTTGTAGTCAGGGTCCTGTTGGCCAGATCAATGCTCGCGGCGTTGAGCACCAGAGGGCTGGTCATGTCCGGCACGGCGCCTTCCTGCCAGGTAATGGTGACATTCCGGGCCGGCTGCTCCGCCTGGGACAGCGTG
>LFSA01000124.1 GCA_001512635.1 Pelotomaculum sp. DTU098
TTTTTTTACCTGTTTTTACTGCTCCCTATACTGAAAACCCACATTAATTTTACTCATACGCATTCTATATAATCTTCTTCAACTATTCTATGTTACAGCAGCCCCTGTGGTCATTTTCGAAAAAGGAGAATTATCGCAACTGCATATTTGAAGCACTGTCTATGTTGTCGCCCGGGGAGCCGGAAGGCGCCTCATCCCCTTCAATCTCTTCAATCTCGATGCGAATATTTACCCGGCTTGGCTGCAAACGCGTAACACCCTGGGGTACCACCAGGTCAACCTCCCCTGACAGGCTATTTCCAGAGCCCTGAATGCTGACCGGGACAGTTTTGATCTCCGTAATTGCCCCGACAACTTCAGGCAGTCCATGTACCAGCACTGTAGCCGGCTCCGCAAAGCTCCCTTTAAGCGTGTAGCCCGGCGCGGGAGTTCCGGTCACCTGGGGCAGCACCGGCACGGTTTTGGAGATTTCGGCGCTGGCTACAGGAACAACAACCTGGATCGTTGCCGGATTCAGGGTAACGTCCGGCGATCCGGTACTGAGCGTAACAGTCTGGGTAACATCCCTGACTGCCTGATGGATGTCAACTATCGCCGTGGCCTGGCTAATCCCATTAACCAGCCGGGAGGGTCCCCTCACTGTAACCACATTAGGATAATACTGGGGAGCCAGGGCGGTATAACCCTGTTCCGGTGTCCCCCTGATGCTTACGGCTACAGGGATCTGCTTGCTGATAACCCGGTCCACCACGACACTTACCTCTTCCGGAATAACCTGGACAACACGCAGGCCGGCCGGGGCGCTCACCTGGACAGGCAGTACCATTTCCCCCGTTTTTCCAGCCGGAATGTTGACCACGGCCCTGAAATCCCCTGGGGCAAGGTTATTAAGCTGGTTTTGATTGCCCTGGATTCTCAAGCGGACGCTTTCGGGCAGCCCGCCGGCAAGAATATAGTCCTTTTCCAGTTCATTGTGCTCCAGCTTTACGTTTAACAGCTTTTCTCTGACCGGATTCTGCTCGTTACTCACGTAAACCCACATGGTAATAGCCAGCAGCAAGGCCAGCAGCCGGATCCAATTGTTTCCCCAGTTCAGCTTAATCAAGACCTCACCTTCCTGAACCACAGATGTGAAAGGGTACTACCAGTCTTTTTCCCCAAAAGCAAGGTGAGCTTATCCTGCAGGGTGGTCTCATCCAGATAGCGGCTGAGCGTACCTTCAACTGCCAGGGAAATGGCGCCCGTTTCTTCAGAAACTATTACCGCTACGGCGTCGGAGAGCTCGGTAATGCCCAGTCCCGCCCTGTGCCGCGTTCCCAGGTCCGTAGTAAGGTGGGGGTTATCGCTCAGCGGCAGAAAACAGGCCGCCGCAGCTATCCGGTCGCCCCGGACGATCACCGCTCCGTCATGCAGGGGTGTTTTGGGCAGAAAGATGTTAACCAAAAATTCAGCCGAAAGGATGCCGTCAATCCTTACACCGGTACTGATATGCTCTTCCAGCCCGGTTTCCCGCTCCAGAATAATCAGCGCGCCCATTTTATTCTTGGACAGAATTGTTACCGCGCGGGTAATTTCGGCAACCACCCTGGCCTGGTCAACCTCTCCCGGAAGCAGGGTCCTTTGAGTCAAAAACTGTCCCCGGCCCAGTCTTTCCAGGGCACGCCGGAGTTCGGGCTGGAACACCACCGGCAGGGCCACCACCAGGGCTGTCATTGCCTGTCTTAAGAGCCAGTTCATGGTGTACAGGTTAAAAAGGCTGGAAAGGGCAGTGGCAATCAGCAGGACAGCCAGCCCTTTAAGCAACTGAACTGCCCTGGTCCCCTTAATCAGCAGCATTAGCTTGTACATCACAATAGCAACGATAATAATATCGATGACACTGCTCAGGTTCAGCTGAAGTACTGTTTTTAAATACTCCAGGTTCGGGAGCCAGAACTGCTCCAAAGATATTCCTCCCTTATGAATCTGCAAAATAGTATTTCTCCGTTACAAGGAAAAAACCCGCCTCACCTTATTTCGCAAAGGAAAAGCAGGTTACCTGCAATAGCAGAAAAAGAAATAATGTTTAAAATACTTTTTAGATCTATGTTTGAACTATGTTTATTCTTCGTTTATTCTTCGCCGTTCCTGGTACCGTTATCCTCTGCCTTCAGCAAGCCATAGGCAATGCTGTCCGCCAGCGCCTGCCAGCTGGCCTCGATGATATTCTGGGAAACGCCCACTGTACCCCAGGAATGCCGCCCATCGCCGGTATCGATATGCACCCTGACATAGGCCCCAGTGCCGTCCTTTTCATCCAGGACCCGGACCTTGTAGTCATTCAGGTGCATGGAGCTGATGCTGGGATAAAAATCCTTCAGGGCCTTGCGCAGGGCATTGTCCAAGGCGTTTACCGGGCCGTTGCCCTCGGCCGCGGTATGGACAGTCTGGTCACCCACCTTCATCTTGATAATCGCTTCTGAATAAGCAGGGGTGTTTGCCTTGATTTCCACCAGGAGGCGGCAGGCCTCCAGGGAAAAGGGTTCACGGTAGCCATCGAAAGCTTTGCGCAGAAGGAGCGCTAAGGTACCCTCGGAACCCTCAAATTGAAAACCCTGGTTCTCCAAATGCTTGATTTCCTCCAGAATGCGCCTTCCCTCTGTCCCGCCCCGGTCCACCTGGAGATTCATTTCCTTGTACTTGTAAAGCAGGTTGGACATTCCGGAGAGTTCCGAGATCAGAACCCTGCGCCGGTTGCCCACTGCTTCCGGAACAATGTGTTCATAGGTTTTGGGATCTTTCAACAGGGCGCTAACATGCACCCCGCCCTTGTGGGCAAAGGCGCTGGTTCCCACAAAGGGCTGGCGGGAATCCGGGCTGACATTGGCCACCTCGCTGACAAAGCGGGACATCTCGGTAAGGTGGACCAGCATTTCCGGAGCAATGGTAGGGATGCCGCACTTCAAGGTAAGGACGGGTATAATGGAGCAGAGGTCGGCGTTGCCGCAGCGTTCACCGTAACCGTTCACCGTGCCCTGAACCAGGGCTGCACCGGCCCTTACAGCCGTTACCGTGTTGGCCACGGCCATCCCGCTGTCATTATGGGCGTGGATGCCGATGGGGCGGGTCAGTTGTGCCGCCGCCAGCTCAACCAGTTCCTTGACCTCCCAGGGCATGCTGCCGCCGTTGGTGTCACACAGGGTAATAACGTGCGCCCCTCCCTCTTCCGCCGCCCGGAGAGTTTCCAGGGCGTAGGCCGGGTTGGCCTTATAGCCGTCGAAGAAGTGCTCCGCGTCGTAGTGAACCTCCAGTCCCTTGCTTTTCAGGTAGGCCACAGTTTCCCTGATCATGGCCAGGTTTTCTTCCAGGCTGACCCCCAGGGACTTTGTCACATGAAGGTCCCAGGTCTTGCCGAAGATGGTGGCCACCTGGACCCCGGAATCCAGAATGGCTTTAATGTTGGTGTCACTTTCAACCGGCGTCCCGGCCTTCCGGGTTGAACCGAAGGCCACAATTCTGGCGTTTTTCAGGTTGCAGCTGCGGATCCGGTTGAAGAACTCAACATCCTTGGGATTTGACCCCGGCCAGCCTCCTTCTATATAATGAAAGCCCATTTTATCCAGGCGCTGGGCAATTTTCAACTTGTCTTCACAGGAAAAAGAGATGCCCTCCGCCTGTGAGCCGTCTCTCAATGTCGTGTCGTAAACCTGTACTGAGGGCATCGAAAATACCTCCGTCAATTAAGTATCACAAACCATTCATCAATGGAGTATCTTCAAAAAAGGCTATAAAGTTGTCCAAGGAAAGCGTTATAAAGGCGATATAAGGAAGGCCAAGCAAGGACTAAGAGACAGGTCCCTCTTGTCTTAATTCTCTTCTTACCATACCATAATAAGTTGTTAATGTTAAGTTGGTGTTGTTAAGTTGGTGTCAGGCACAGGCAGGCACCTCAGGCAAATAAGTCCTTAGATCACTTTGTTCAATAATCCGGCCTTGCCCTAATTCTTGCCTAAATAAGTTGATAAGTTGGTGTCAGACACCCAGACACCACTTGCCTAAATAAGTTGATAAGTTGGTGTCAGACACCCTAAACGGACACCCTAAACGAGGAACGAGGCAAGCTAATATAATCCGGCCATGCCCTGATTCTTTGCCTGAAGAGGTTAGTATTTAGCCCAAAGTCTATTGAGATTCAATCTGTTCTATAATCCGGTCACCCATCTCGGCGGTACTCACCCGGGTTTTACCATCCTCCATCAGGTCGGCGGTGCGGTAGCCCTGTTCCAGGACAGCGGCTACAGCCCGCTCAATGCAATCCGCTTCTTCAGCCAGGTTCAGGGAGAAGCGCAGCAGCATGGCTGCCGATAAAATCGCCGCGATGGGGTTGGCCAGCTGCTTGCCGGCGATATCCGGGGCCGTGCCGTGGACCGGCTCGTAGAGGCCGATCCCGCTGCCCAGGCTGGCGGAGGCAAGCATGCCCAGGGAACCTGCCAGGACGGAGGCCTGGTCGCTGAGGATGTCTCCAAACATGTTCTCTGTAACCAGGACGTCAAACTGCTTCGGGTTTTTGACCAGTTGCATGGCACAGTTGTCCACGTACATGTGCTCCAGTTCCACGTCCGGGTACTCCTCGCCTACGGCGGAGGCTACTTCCCGCCAGTGCCGGGAACTTCCCAGGACGTTGGCCTTGTCCACCGAGGTGACCTTGCGGCGCCGTTTTGAGGCCAGCTCAAAGGCCAGGCGCAGGATCCGCTCAATCTCCGGTGTGGTGTATTCAAGGGTGTCCACAACCCGGAAGCCTCCCTCCGGCAGGGGTTCCCAGTACTTTTTGCCGAAATAGAGCCCGCCGGTGAGCTCCCTTAAGACCATGATGTCCACCCCCCGGACCAATTCCGGTTTGAGGGGGGAGGCCCCCACCAGGGACGGGTAGACTTTGACCGGGCGCAGGTTGGCGTACAATCCAAACTCCTTGCGCAGGGCCAGGATCCCGCCGGCTTCCGGGCGCAGGTGCAGCGGCAGTCCATCCCATTTCGGGCCGCCCACGGCGCCGAAGAGGATGGCGTCGCTGGTGCGGCAGAGCTCCAGGGTTTCAGCAGGCAGGGGGGTACCCATGGCGTCCAGGGCCGCCCCTCCAACCAGCCCCTCTTTAAATTCGAACTGGTGGTTATAGCGCCGGCCTACGGCCTCAAGCACCCGGACAGCCTGGACGGTGATTTCCGGGCCGATCCCGTCTCCGGGTAATACAGCAATTTTAAACATTCTTCTTCACCTTTTCAGCCACGTAAGGGATCAATCCCCCGGCAGCGATGATTTGTTGCATAAAGGGCGGGACGGGCGCGGCCCTGTATGTCTTCCCGGTGGTATGGTTTGTAATCAGGCCGGTGGCCGCGTCCACTTCCACCTCGTCACCTTCGTTAATCTCAGCGGCTGCCTCCGGGGATTCGAAAATGGGCAGGCCGATATTAAAGGCGTTCCGGTAAAAAATTCTGGCGAAGGTGGCGGCAATGACGCAGGAAACTCCCGCAGCCTTGATAGCCAGGGGGGCGTGTTCCCGAGAACTGCCGCAGCCGAAATTCTTGCCGGCCACGATGATGTCCCCCGGTTTAACCCTGGCCGCAAAGGACGGGTCCGCATCCTCCATACAGTGCTCTGCCAGTTCCCGGGGGTCAAAGGTAGTGAGGTAGCGGGCCGGAATAATGGCATCGGTGTCAACGTCAGAACCAAACTTCCATACTTTTCCCCGTAATTTCACCTACTCCACCTCCCCGGGGCCGGCAATCCGGCCTAGAATGGCGGAAGCCGCTGCAACCGCCGGGTTGGCGAGGTATACTTCACTTTCCGGGTGACCCATCCTGCCCACAAAGTTGCGGTTGGTGGTGGCGACGCAGCGTTCCCCGGCGGCCAGGATGCCCATGTGGCCGCCCAGACAGGGCCCGCAGGTGGGAGTACTGACAGCCCCGCCGGCTTCAACGAAAATCTGGATAAGCCCCTCCTGCATGGCCTGGAGGTAGATCTCCGGGGTACCCGGCAGGATGATCAGGCGGACGTTATTGTGCACCCTTTTGCCCTTGAGGACCTTTGCGGCCTCCCGCAAATCTTCCATGCGCCCGTTGGTGCAGGAACCGATTACAACCTGGTCGATTTCCACCACTCCCACCTCGCTTATGGGCCGGCTGTTTTCCGGCAGGTGGGGAAAAGCAACCTGGGGCTCGAGCCTGGAAACATCATAGCTGTAAACCTTTTCATACTTAGCATCGGCATCGCTGGTGTAGAACTTGTAAGGCCAGCGGCAGCGCCCCTCCACATACTCCCGGGTGATCCTGTCCGGGGCGATGATCCCGCTCTTACCCCCGGCTTCAATGGCCATGTTGCACATGGTAAAGCGCCCGTCCATGGACAGGTTTTCGATGGCGGGACCGGTGAACTCCATGGCCCTGTACAGCGCCCCGTCCACCCCGATATCGCCGATGGTGTGCAGAATCAAGTCCTTGCCGCCCACCCAGGGGCCCAGCTCCCCTTCAAATTCAAACTTAAGGGATTCCGGTACCTTGAGCCAGGTTTCCCCCAGGGCCATGGCCGCAGCCAGGTCAGTGCTGCCCACACCGGTGGAAAAGGCGCCCAGCGCCCCGTAAGTGCAGGTATGCGAATCTGCTCCGATGACCAGGTCTCCCGGCCCCACCAGTCCCTGCTCGGGCAGGAGGCAGTGCTCGATCCCCAGGCGGCCCACTTCAAAGTAATTCGGCAAATCGTACTTTTTTGCGAACTCCCGGAGGATCTTGGACTGCTCTGCGGATTTGATGTCCTTGTTGGGCGTAAAATGATCCGGAACCAGCGCAATGCGTTCCCTGTCAAAGACGTCCTCGACTCCAATTTTTTCGAACTCCCGGATCGCCACCGGCGCTGTTACATCATTACCCAGCACCAGGTCCACCCGGGCGTTGATTAACTCGCCGGGCTCCACCTGTTTTTTGCCGGCATGGGCTGCCAGAATCTTCTCGGTAATGGTCATCGGCATTTTCCTTGTTTCACTCCGTTCCAAGAATAATCAAAGGCCGCTTTTTGCAGGGTAGCTTTTAAGTCTTTAAGTATTATTATTGCTTTTATTATTACCAGCGGCCCGGGATTGCTCCAGATTTACATCCCAGATCAATTTATTAACAGCCTTGATATAGGCCTTGGCGCTGGCTTCCAGTATATCCGTGCTGATCCCCCGGCCGGTATAGATTTTCTGGCCGTCCCTGGTAATTTTCAGGGTCACATCGCCCAGGGCGTCCTTGCCGGCGGTGATAGCGCTGATCCCCCAGCTAATCATGGTGCACTGGATTTTTGTGATTTTATCCACGGCCTTGCAGATAGCGTCCACCGGCCCGTTGCCGCAGGCTGCCTCCTCCAGGAGCTTTCCTTCCTTCCTCAGGCCGATTGTGGCAGTGGGCACCACCGTTGTGCCGCTGGAGATATGTAAATAATCCAGGGTATAGGTATCCGGTACCAGGTGCATTTCCTCTTCCACAATGGCCTCAATATCTTCATCCGTAATATTGCTTTTTTTATCGGCCAGTTTTTTAAAGTGCTCGAAGGCCCGCTTCAATTCCTCATCGCTCAGGCTGAAGCCCATTTCTTCCAGCCGCTGGCGAAAGGCGTGACGTCCGGAATGCTTGCCCAGGACCAGATTGCTCTTACTGAGTCCCACCATGGCGGGGTTCATGATCTCGTAAGTTGTGCGTTCCTTCAGCACACCGTCCTGGTGAATGCCGGCTTCGTGGGCAAAGGCGTTGTTGCCCACAACGGCCTTGTTGGCCTGGACCTTCAGCCCGGTCAGAGTGCTCACCAGCCTGCTGGTCCTGTAAATCTCCTCGGTGCGGACACCGGTATAGAGTCCGTACTGGTCCTTCCGGGTATGCAGGGCCATGATTACTTCCTCCAGGGCCGCATTGCCGGCCCGCTCCCCGATACCGTTAATGGCCCCCTCCACCTGGCGGGCGCCGTTAGTCACGGCAACCAGGGAGTTGGCCACGGCCAAACCCAGGTCATTATGGCAGTGGACGCTGACAATAACCCGGTCGATTTCCGCTAACCGTTCACAAATATTTTTGATAAAGCCGCCCCACTCGCCGGGAACAGCATAGCCCACCGTATCCGGGATATTGATCACCCTGGCGCCGGCCTTAATGGCAGCGCTCATGACCTGAATGAGAAACTCAGGGTCGGTGCGGGACGCGTCCTCCGCGGAGAACTCCACATCCTCCGTATAGGACCTGGCGTGTTTCACGGCTGCCACAGCAGCTTCCAGGACCTGTTCCCGGCTCAGGCGCAGTTTATATTTCAGGTGAATATCCGAAGTTGCGATAAAGGTGTGGATCCTTGGCTGCTCGGCCTGGCGCAGCGCCTCCCAGGCCCGGTCGATGTCCCGGAAGTTGGCCCTGGCCAGCCCCGCCACCGTCACCCCCTTGACTTCCCGGGCAACAGCCCGGACCCCTTCAAAGTCACCGGGTGAGGAAATGGGGAAACCCGCCTCGATAATGTCGACGCCGAGCCGGGCCAGCTGTCTGGCAATCTGAATTTTTTCGTTGATGCTCAGGCTCACACCCGGTGACTGCTCCCCGTCCCTTAAGGTGGTGTCGAAAATATAGACACGCTGGCTCATAAGCTCAGAACGCCTCCAATCCTAATGGCTTGAGCAAAGAATTACCTGGCTCTTCATCACACTTTGCGGTATCTGGAATACCTTTGTTAGTCGATTGCTTCATTGATGGGCGAACCGCTTAAGACCATGGGCAATACGTTTTCTTCTCGGTCAACGATGCAGTTGACGATTACCCCTTCCGGTGAACTGAGGGCCCGGGGCAAGATTTCCAGTAACTGCTCCTCGGTCTTAACGGTATACCCTTCCATCCCGTAAAGCCGGGCCAGGGCAGCAAAGTCCAGATCGAAATGAAAATCCACGGCGAAATAACGTTTATCGCAATAAAATTCCTGAAGCTGCCGGACCATGCCCAGGCGCTGGTTGTTCAAAATAATAATTTTCAGCGGCAGTTTATGTTCGGCTGCGGTACCCAGTTCCTGCATGTTCATCTGGATCCCGCCGTCACCGATGACCACGATGACGGTCCGGTCCGGTGCGCCCAGTTTGGCGCCGAGGGCGGCGGGCAGGCAAAACCCCATCGCGCCCAGTCCGCCGGAAGACAAAAAGCTGCGCGGTTCCTTGAAGCGCATGTACTGGGCCGCCCACATCTGGTGCTGCCCAACGTCTGTAACAACGATGGCGTCATCGTCTTTGAACTCATTGAGCTTTTCCAGAACATACTGGGGCTTCAACATCCCCTCCCGCTTGTAGCGCAGGGCGTAGTCTTTTTTCAGCTGCTGTACCCTGGCCACCCAGGCGGCGTTTTCTTTCTTTTTCAGTAGCGGCAGGATGGCTCCCAAAACATTCTTCACATCTCCCACAATGGGCAGGTGGGTACGCACGTTTTTGCCGATTTCAGCAGGGTCTATATCAATATGGATGATTTTGGCCGTAGGCGCAAAGCCGCTGACCTTGGACACCACCCGGTCGTCGAAGCGGGCACCCACAGCAATGAGACAGTCGCACTCCGTAACCGCCTGATTGGCGTACCGCGTGCCGTGCAAACCCAGCATCCCCAAAAAGAGGGGGTGATTGCCGGGAAAACAGCCCAGGCCCATCAAAGTATGGGTCACCGGCGCGGAAATTGTTTCTGCCAGCTGCAGCAGTTCCGGAGCGGCGTTGGCAATACGGACTCCCCCGCCGGCGTAGATGACCGGCCTCTCCGATTCCATGATCATCCTGGCAGCCTGCTGGACCATCGAGGGGTGCCCCCTGTAGGTGGGTTTATAGCCGGGCAGCTCGACAGTCTTGGGATACTTGAACTTAATCCTGGTCTCGGCAATATCTTTGGGAATGTCGATCAAAACCGGACCAGGCCGCCCCGTGGAAGCGATGATAAAAGCCTTCTTGACGATAACAGGAAGTGCTGCCGGGTCTTTAACCAGAAAATTATGCTTGGTAATCGGCAGGGTAATGCCGGTAATGTCTACTTCCTGAAAAGCGTCCGTACCAACCAGGCTGGTGGCTACCTGTCCAGTAATAATGATCATGGGGACCGAATCCATATAAGCGTTGGCGATGCCTGTTACCAGGTTGGTGGCGCCGGGGCCCGACGTTGCTACACAAACCCCCACTTTCCCCGTAACCCTGGCATAGCCATCGGCAGCGTGGGCAGCAGCCTGCTCGTGGCGTACCAGAATATGACGGATGGACGAATGTCTTAAAGCGTCGTAAACGGGAAGGATTGCCCCTCCCGGAATGCCAAAGACAATCTCCACCCCTTCCTGTTCCAGGCAACGAACCAAGGCTTCCGCAACAGTAATTTCCACAGCCCTATTCCCCCAATCCGGGCAGCCGGCTCCTTCGCCGAAAGCCCGCAAATATCAGTTTGCTGCTTTTTGACTGTTACCTGCCAGTGATTCTTGCAAGCTTTGGCGGTGCTTACCGCTCATTTCTGCTCTCTTACTATGCTTAAGTACCGGGCTGCGCTAAATGCTCCAGGGTTAAGCCATAAAAGCTATTTTTGCAGCCAGGGCATCATTTTGCGCAGTTCAGCGCCCACTTTTTCAATCAGGTGTTCTCTTTCCTCTTTGGCCCTGGCGTTGTAAACCGGGCGGTTGGCCTGGTTTTCCAGAATCCACTTTTTGGCGAATTCGCCATTCTGGATCTCAGCCAGGATCTTTTTCATTTCCTTGCGGGTTTCCTCAGTAATAATCCGCCTGCTGGTAACGTAGTCGCCGTACTCGGCAGTATTGCTGATTGAGTGGCGCATGTAGCTTAAGCCGCCCTCCACAACCAGGTCGATAATCAGCTTCATTTCATGGAGACACTCAAAATAGGCCATCTCCGGAGCGTAGCCAGCCTCCACCAGGGTGTCGAAGCCGGCCTTGATCAGCTCGGTAACGCCCCCGCATAGCACAGCCTGCTCGCCAAAGAGGTCGGTCTCGGTTTCTTCCTTGAAGGTGGTTTCAAAAACACCGGCCCGGGTCCCTCCGATACCCTTGGCATAGGCAAGACCCAGATCCTTGGCTTTGCCCGTGTAATCCTGGTAGACGGCAACAAGGCAGGGTACGCCTTTACCCTCCTGGTACATGCGGCGCACCATGTGTCCGGGGCCCTTGGGGGCGACCATGAAAACGTCGATATTAGCCGGGGGCACGATTTGTCCGTAATGAATATTAAAGCCGTGGGAAAACATCAAAGCGTTGCCTTCGGCCAGGTGGGGCTCAATTTCCTCCTTGTAAATCTTGGGCTGCAGTTCATCCGGCACCAGCATCTGGATAATGTCGGCGGCTGCAGCAGCTTCAGGTACTGTTGTGACCGTCAGCCCGTCCTTTACTGCCTGATCCCAGTCGGGCAAATCCCTGCGCAGGCCCACAATTACGTCCAGCCCGCTGTCCTTCAAGTTTTGAGCCTGGGCGTGTCCCTGGCTACCGTAACCGATAATGGCAATCTTTTTTCCGCTTAAATACCCTAAATCCGCGTCTTGATCATAGTAAACCTGTACCATCAGCTAACATCCTCCTCTTTATGGTTATTACCCTTTATGCTGTTTTTATAGCCCCGGAGCATAGCAATTTTCCCTGTCCGTACCAGTTCTTTGATCCCAAAGGGACGCAGCGAAAGCTCGAAGGCGTCGATCTTGCCCGAGTTCCCGGTAACTTCAATAGTTAATGTTTTAGGACCCACATCCACTATGCGGGCGCGAAAGATGTCCACAAGCTGCATGATTTCAGCCCTTGACGATGGCTCGGCGAAGACCTTGATCATGACCAGTTCCCGGTCAACGTAGGCGTCTTTGGTAAGATCGCTGATTTTGATCACGTCCACCAGTTTATGCAACTGCTTGTTGACCTGCTCAAGGGTGAAGTCGTCACCTTCTACCACAATGGTCATCCGTGAGACCCGCGGGTTTTCTGTCCTGCCCACAGCCAGGCTGTCAATGTTAAAACCCCGCCGGCTGAAAAGACCGGCTACCCGGGCCAGTACCCCCGGGTTATTCTCCACCAATACCGAAAGGGTGTGCTTCATCATAACCCCTCCCCTCAGGTTGTGCCTCAGAAAGCGTAACTCCAGGCACCGGACCCCTGGTCCGGCACCGGCCCACGCTTTCCCGGGAATGTCAGCCTCACACATGTTTTCGTTATTGAAACCGGTAAATCCTTCAAGTTTATGGTACCGGTCAAGAGGCCGGTTGGATTTCAGACCCGGGCAAAAGCTTGCAGCAAGTACCGGCAAGCAGATCAGCAAGCAGATCTGGCTTCCGGCGCCGGCTCAGGCTTAGCCCAGCATTTTGTTCAGGGTGCCGCCGGGAGGAACCATTGGCAGCACGTTCTCTTCCCTGTCCACGATAAAGTCAAGCATAACAGGCTTGCTGGAGTTGATTGCCTGCTCAATGGCAGGAGCCAGTTCAGAAGGCCGGGTTACCCTGATCCCCTCGGCACCGTAAGCTTCGGCCAGTTTGACAAAATCAGGATTTAACAGTTCCGACTGGGAATACCTCCGGTTGTAAAATAACTCCTGCCATTGCCTGACCATCCCCAGGTAACCATTGTTCAGGATGGCCACGTTAACCGGGAGATCGTAATTAACCGCAGTACATAGCTCCTGGATATTCATCTGGATACTGCCATCGCCGGCTATATCAAAAACCAGCTCGTCCGGACAGCCCACCTGGACCCCGATTGCCGCCGGCAGCCCGAATCCCATGGTCCCCAGGCCGCCGGAGGTGATAAAGGAGCGGGGCCTGGTAAAGGTATAGTACTGAGCCGTCCACATCTGGTGCTGGCCTACCTCGGTGGTAATCCTGGCCTTACCTTCCGTCTGCCTGCAGATTTCCCTGATAATAGCCTGAGGCTTCAGGCAACCCTTCTCACAATAGTTCAGGGGATATTCTTTTTTCCAGGCCATGATTTTATCCCGCCAGGCCTCGTTCAGCCTTGGCTGGAGGCTTTTCAGCAACTGTCTAAGGACCCTTTTAACGTCGCCCACCACAGGTATGTCTACCCGAACATTTTTCCCAATTTCAGCCGGATCTATGTCTATGTGAATAATCCGGGCTTCGGGGGCGAAAGTTTCCACGTCCCCGGTGACCCGGTCGTCAAAGCGCGCCCCTACGGCAATTAAGAGATCGCACTCGCTGACGGCGTAGTTGGCATACTTTGTTCCATGCATCCCCAGCATCCCCAGTGATAAGGGGTGGTTCCCGGGAAACCCTCCCAGTCCCGTCAGGGTGTTGCATACCGGCGCCATTAGCAGTTCAGCCAGCTGGAGCAGTTCCTCGTGGGCTCCGGAAATAACCACTCCCCCGCCGGCGTAGATGACAGGACGCTCTGACTTCATAATGGCCCTGGCCGCTTCCTCCACCTGCGCAGGGTCTGCGTCCAGCACTGGCCTGTAGCCCGGCAGGTTCATTTTATCCGCTCGCCTGTACTCTGCCTGGCCGGAAGAGACGTCCCTGGGAACGTCAATGAGAACCGGTCCCGGCCTGCCGGTAGTGGCAATGTAAATAGCTTCCTTAACGGTTTGCGCCAGTTCGGAAGTGTCCCTGACCAGGTAGCTGTGTTTTGTAATGGGCAGGGTGATCCCCGTAATATCCGCCTCCTGAAAAGAGTCCCTCCCCAGCAGGGACAGGGGCACCTGGCCGGTGATGGCGACCATGGGTACGGAATCCATGAAAGCAGTGGCAATGCCCGTAACGAGGTTGGTAGCGCCCGGTCCCGAGGTGGCGAGACAGACACCCGGCTTGCCCGTGGCCCGGGCATAGCCGTCCGCCGCGTGGGCCGCGCCCTGTTCGTGCCGGCACAGTATATGGTTTATTTTGGAATCGTACAGAGCATCATAAATGGGCAGGGCCTGACCTCCGGGATAACCGAAAATGGTCTCCACACCTTCATCTTCCAGGCTCCTTATAAGAATTTCCGCCCCGGACAACAGCGCCTGATCTGCCTCCTTTTTTCTTTTACTGACTTTGCCCTTCTGACTGCGGAGGACCTTCTTCGTCACGTCGCTTTGCAAGTTCTCTCCCTCCAACCGATAATAAGCCCGGTAAATATTGGGCCCCAGTCAAGAATAGGTTGAGCCGTGTTAAATCTGACTGTATAAAAAAAGGCCGGTGCACGGCCGGCCTGCAGCACGTGTTTCAGTTGAAAATATTCTTTTATGGCGCCTCGGGGTAAATGAGGGGACCGTCTACCTTGGTTAACTCCCGAAATGCCAAAGTAAGCTCCCGGGTCATTTTGCCGGGCTTGCCGTCGGCAATCTTACGCCCGTCAACCTGTATGACGGGTATAATCTCAGCGGCAGTACCGGTCAGGAATACTTCGTCGGCGTTATACACATCAAACAGGGTGAACACCTTCTCCTCTGCAGGAATACCCTTTTCCCGGGCAATGTCCAAAACCGTGTTGCGGGTAACTCCCTCCAGAATACCCACGTAGGGCGGCGGTGTGATCAGCACGCCTTTCTTGACAATGAAAATATTGTCACCGGTGGCCTCGGCTACGTAACCTTCGTTGTTCAGCATAATAGCTTCGGGCACGCCGGCCAGGTTGGCTTCGATTTTTGCGTAGATATTGTTAAGGTAGTTCAATGATTTAACCCTGGGGACACAGGCTGTGGGAATATTCCTGCGGGTGGAAACGGTAATGACAGAAAGCCCTTTTTCGTAGAGTTCATCGGGATAGAGAACAATTGAAGCGGTAATGCAAAAAACAAAGGGTTTTGGGCACTTCCTCGGGTCCAGGCCAAGGTCGCCCACTCCCCGGGTCACCACCAGCCGGATGTAGGCGTCGCGCAGGTTGTTCCGCCGCAGGGTTTCCAGCACTACTTCCTGCATTTCATCCTTTGTTAAGGGAATCTCCATGGCAACGGTCCTGGCAGAATCATAAAGCCTGTCCAGGTGTTCCTTTAGTTTAAAGACCCTGCCGTGATAAGCCCGGATGCCTTCAAAGACACCATCACCGTATAATAAGCCATGATCAAAAACAGATACAACAGCGCGCTCCTTTGGTACATACTCGCCATTAAGGTAAATAATCACAATCTCATCCCCCGTCAATATTTGTCGATTTTGCGCCTATTTTATTAGTTTAATTTTATTTTAAATATAAAACAACCCCTCGCCCGGCAGGTATATAATTCTGCCAGGGACGAGAGGTATAAAAACCTTGCGCGGTACCACCCTGCTTGCCTCCAGCTTTTGCGGAGGCCTCTCGGTGTGCCTTAAGGAGAGGGCACGGCTTTGGTAACGGGCGTCCAGCCCGGCTCAGCTTACTCAATTCTTTCAGCTCTTTCAGCCTGCAGCTCCGGGGTGATCTCCAGACTGGCGAATCCGGCGCCGGTTTTCAGCTACCCCGGCTCTCTGCTGCCAACACCAGGCCTTCTGTCCCCTTCATAGCGTTTTCCAAGATCTAACTTGCTACCAAGTATACAAAAAGCATGCTCAAGTGTCAAGAAAATATTTTATTCCTTTTTTTCCGTTTTTTTTAGTACTCACCACCGGGTTATTTTGGTTCTTCCAGCGTTTCATAGTCTCAAATTGATTATTAAAAATGTCCTTATTATTGGCAATAGAGGAAATAGTAACCACAATTGCCACTTCTACATATGCTATAGCAAAATTAGAAAGAGGAGGTTATCTTTATGGATGCCGGCAAGGATAGCGCCGCAGCAAGCGGTATGCCCTGCGACATGACGGGCGGTATGATGGACGGGATGATGCACCATGATGCCCGCTCTCTAATAGACATGCTGATCAAAGGCGAACAAATGGAAGTTTGCCTGTATAGAGAACTGGCCGCAAGCGCGCCCAGTAATTGCCTGAAGGAAGTTTTTTCCCGGAAGGCCGCCGCGGATCTTAGAAAAGCCGAGAGACTGGGCAGGATTGCCGCGGCTTACGGGTTGGGCTACCCAGTCCATCATCCGGGTATGCCAATGGACCACCCGCATCAACCACCCTACTTTTATGCCGAGGCAGAAAAACAGGAAAAAGAAAAAGAGTAAAAAGAGAGGAGGGCTATAATGACGCATAGTTGGATGGGAAAACTAAAAAACCTTCTTCTAATAGAGCTGCGCCAGATCCATATGATGGCGCATTTAGCCATGCTGGCTCCCAACGAAACTGCCAGGCACATGGTCTTAAACCTGATCGGCGATGAACTGGACGAGGCAAAATTCTATAACAGTGTCTTATGCACCGAGTGCAGTGCACAAATGCCAGTATGTCCCGGTGCCGGCTTTCAACCGGACCTGCCCTGCCCCCCCGGAGTAGCTCCAGGCATGGGTCACCACCCGGATTTGCCCTGTCCCCCTCACTACCCAGACTTGCCCTGTCCCCCCCATCATGATCCCTGTCCCAAACCGGTGCACCCTCCTGGCTACCTTAAGCCAGCCAGGCCGGACGCCACCCTGGCACCCTCGGTACCGGTGGAAGCACCAGGGCTCTTCCCGGGCTTGTATCCAGGCGCACCGCCGGGTATCCCCCTGGCAGAAAAGGAGAATAAAGACGAGAATAAAGACTAAAAGAAATAGGCTTGAGATATTTTCCGCCGCCCCCCGGGGCGGTTTGCTCATCTTAGGGGAGCCCAAGAAAGCACGTTAGCGAGAAAGTATGTTAGCATGACTGAGGGATGACTGAGGGTAGCAACCCTGTTTGCTTTATCCACGGGGGGCGCCTACACCCAGGCGCTGCCTAGCTTTCCTGATGGCTTCCCGGATTGCTTCCGGCGCCGGGCCGCCGGGAACCCGTCTGGCCTCCACGCAGCGGCCGATATTGATGGCTTCGTAAACATCTTCGTCCACCAGGCTGCTGAACTGCTTATACCGGGCCAAATCCAGTTCCTCCAGGGTTATGTTTTTTTCCAGGCAGTAGTAAACAATTTTCCCCACCACCTCGTGGGCCTCCCGGAACGGCATGCCCTTGCGCACCAGGTAGTCAGCCAGATCGGTGGCGTTGGTAAAGCCACCCCGGGCCGCCGCCGCCATCCTGTCCTCCTTGAAGCGCATGGTTTCCAGCATGGGTTTAAAAACCAGAAGGCATTTCTTGACGGTGTCCACCGCGTCAAAAAGGGCTTCCTTGTCTTCCTGGAGATCCTTGTTGTAGGCCAGGGGGAGGCCCTTGAGGGTGGTCAGAAGTGCCATAAGGTCGCCAAAAACCCGTCCGGCCTTACCCCGGATCAGTTCCGCCACATCCGGGTTCTTTTTCTGGGGCATCATGCTGCTCCCGGTGCTGTAGGCGTCGTCCAGTTCCACAAAGTCAAACTCAGCCGAGGACCAGAGGATGATTTCTTCACAGAAACGGCTCAGGTGGACCATGATCAATGAGGCCGCCGCGGTGAACTCAACGGCAAAGTCGCGGTCGCTCACTCCGTCCAGGCTGTTTTCCGTAATGGCTGCAAAGCCCAGCTGCCGAGCCACGTACTCCCGGTCCAGGGGAAAGGTGGTGCCGGCCAGGGCCCCCGAACCCAGGGGCATGACATCAGTTCGCCGGCGGCAGTCGGCCAAACGCTCCTCGTCCCGCCGGAACATCTGACAGTAGGCCAGCAGGTGGTGGGCCAGGGTTACCGGCTGGGCCCGCTGCAGGTGGGTATAGCCGGGCATAATGGTGTGAATGTGCCTTTCTGCCAGGTCCAGAAGGGTGGACTGCAGGTCCCGGAGCATTTCCCTGATCTTGTCCAGTTCTGCTTTGAGATACATGCGGATGTCCAGGGCTACCTGGTCATTGCGGCTGCGGGCGGTATGGAGTTTTTTGCCCGCCTCGCCGATTTTTGCGGTGAGCAGTTGTTCAATGTTCATGTGGATGTCTTCCGCACCCACTGAAAACTCCACCCGGCCGGCTTCAATATCGGCAAGCACTTCCTCCAGGCCGCGCACAATCTCCTCGGCCTGCTCCGGCTCGATAATGCCCGCCTTGCCCAGCATCCTGGCGTGGGCTATGCTTCCCAGGATATCATATTTATAAAGCCGCTGGTCAAAGGAAATGGAGGAATGAAAATCCTCCACAAGACGATCTGTTTCTTTTTGAAAACGCCCACCCCACAGTTTAGTCATAGGCTCGCTCCTTTAAAAAAAGTCGAAGGGCGCCCTGCCCTGTATAAGATTCCAGAGGACAAAAAACGGGAGAACAAAAACTGCAATGGTCAATAGCAGAATAAAAATTTTGAGCTTAGTATTATGGCGCTGGGTCATTATTGCCCCACCTCCGTATAAACTTATTATCTAATTTTAACATGTCCATCATTTAAAGCAATTAAATCAAAATAATTAGTTCCCAGAAAATCTTGTTAACGGGCAAATGGCGCAACAAGTATATTGAACCAGCCGGCTTGAACCCCTATTTTTGGAGAATATGCACTTAAAAACTTAAGCTCACATATAATATA
>LFSA01000002.1 GCA_001512635.1 Pelotomaculum sp. DTU098
CGCTCCCTGGGCGCCATGCGGACAATGGTCATGGGATTTATGGTGTTTGGTTTTATCTATACATTTGTATCTATTGTATGGGGCTTATTAGCCCGGCTGCTGCTGCCGGACCTGCCCAGCGGCGATCTGGCCACGCCCAGCCTGCTGGCCTTGAATATTATTCCAATCTCAATTTCCCTGCTGGTCCTGGTTGGGATCACCGCTGCGGCTATTTCCACCATCAACTCAATCATTCTGACCCTGTCCTCCATGGTCTCCCAGGATATCCTGAAAGCCATGAATCCGGCCATAGCAGAAAGCAGGCTTTTCAACGTAGGTAGGCTCTTTGTGCCGCTGTTCGCCATCGTAGCGTTTTTGTTTGCCTCGCTGAAGCTGGGGCTGATAGCGGTCCTTTCGGTGGCCTCATCGGCCGGTCTGCTGGTGATTGTGCCGGCAATCATCGGGGCCTTCTTCTGGAAAAGAGGCACCGCGGCGGGCGCCATTACAAGTATTGTCATCGGCGGCATTGTGGCCTTCTGGTTCCAGTTCGGCGGTGTCAAGCCCCTGGGCTGGGGGCCGGGGGTCTGGAGCGGGATTATTGCAACGGTGCTCTTTGTTGTTGTCAGCCTTCTGACAACTCCTCCCAGGGAAAAGGCTGAGGAGTTTATGACTTACATCAACGGTGCTTTAAAAGAGAACAACGCCATTTGATTATGAGAAAAAAGCTTTTTAATTACGGGCAGGTTCAACTGGAAAAAATTATATAAAATAAAGGGAAAAATAAAGGACAATAAAACCAGGTAATAATTATGACAGGGGAGGCACCGTCAAGCCTCCCCTTCAAAATTTTGTTATGCCGTAGTGTTAAAACTCAGTCGTAAAGGATACGGTAAATCCGGTAATACTTCAGGACCTTTTGGACATAGAGGCGGGTTTCCTCAAAGGGGATCCGCTCGATGTCGCTGCTGTCACCGGTGAAGCCGGAGCCGGAGAGCCATTCCCTGACATTGCCCCGGCCGCCGTTGTAAGCGGCCAGAACCAGCACGGTATTATTATTGAACTCTTTTTTAAGGTCCGCGATATACCAGGCGCCCATATAGATGCTGGTTTCAGGTTCAAAAAGCCGGTCCGGATCAAAATTTTGCTCGCCCAGCTGGCGAGCAATCCACTGACCTGTATCCGGCATGATCTGCATCAGTCCCCGCGCTCCCCTGGGGGAAACCGCCTTGCTGTTAAACCCGCTCTCGGCTTTCATGATTGCGGCCAGGAGCAGGGGGTCCAGGTTATAAATTCTGGCGTAGTATGTGGTTGTGTCACGGTAGGGAAAGGGATAAAAAAAACGGCCTACCTTGTCAAGGTTAAAAAGCAACAGCGCAATAAACAGGATAAAAAGAAACCTGCGGGTCATTTTGCGCCTATTTATCCTTCTTCTGAAGACTTTTGCCATTTGATCACTCCGTTGCGAAGTTGGGTATTATTTAATATGTTATATGCCCTCCTTCGCCCGGAAATGTTTTTTTAACAGGTTTGCCCAGTGCTGGTCCACCTGCTTTATAGTTTCCGCCGGTTCACCGCTGTTGTCGATGATCCGGTCGGCATATTTCAGTTTTTCCTCCTGGGGAAGCTGGGCGGCGATGCGGGAGCGGATTTCCTCCGGGCTGAGGCCGTCCCTCCGGGACAGCCGTTCAATCTGCTTGTCCTCGTCGATTTTGACTACCCAGAGCTCGTCCACGTCAGTATGCAGGCCAACCTCGATTAAAAGAGGCGCATCAATAACAAGTACTTCCGGATGGGGTGAAGCGGCAGTCCGGGCCAGAAATTCTTTGATCTTGTCCTGGATGGCCTCCTTAATCCTGGCATGGGTAATTTCGTTCAGGCGTTCCCTTGCCCGGGGGTCAGCAAAAACCAGTTTGCCTGTGGCCTTGCGGTCCAGTTCTCCGTTTTCCTTGAGGATGCCCGGGCCGAAGCTGGCAACGAGTTCCTCCAGAGCCGGGCTCCCCGGTCGGACGACGTCCCTGGCCACCTGGTCGGCGTCAATTATTTCCGCCCCCAGGGCTTTCAGCCGGCGGGACACTGTGCTTTTTCCACTTCCTATATTTCCGGTAAGCCCTATGACAGGCATGTTATTCCTCCATATAATCCTTTCCCTGTTAATTCGCCCTTTGAAAATAGTGTTCCTCTAAAGGGTAATGGTAATTAAACAAAAAAATAGCCGGAGGACTATTAGCCGGCTAACCCTTTTGACCCGTTCCTGACTCACACTTAACACAATATATCTAACAGATAATTCAAAATGGATAATACTCAACGGGTATGCAACAGGTATATTACTTAATAAATCTTGTACAGGCCCAGCAGAATTAGAATACACCCCGGAAGAAGGCAGATTTGCTGCCCCATTCCCCTGAGCATGATGGCGCGGCCCAAGAGGATGCCCAGGTAGGTCAGCAGGAAATGGCCAAGCCCCACCACCAGCGCGGTAAAGCTGGCGGAAAAGCCGAGCATGGATACCGCAAAACCGGCGGCAAAGGAATCCATGGCCAGGGCCGCACCCAGAAGGACAGCCTCCTGGGGTGAAATGACACCGGAGCTGTCCTGGTCGGCCCGGGCCGGTTCTTTCAGGATCTGAATAACCAGCCCCAGGGGCCGGATCTGAATCCTGAACAGCCTTACTGTGCTGTTTTCCCTGCTCCGGTCTTTCTCTGCCAGTTTGGCCCGGCGGGTTTGAAGCAGCACCCAGAGGCCGATGCAAACCAGCAGGATCCCGCCCAGCCTGTGAGCTATGGCTTCCGGGATAAGGACAAGGAGCGCCTTTCCACCCGCCATGGATATGCTGATGGCAGCTACGGAGATCAGGCTGATAATCAGGAGGGAAAGCAGGGGGACTTTAATTTGCCTGGCGCCGTAAGCCAGGCCTGCAACAAGGGAGTCAATATTCAGGGCCAGGGCGAAAAGAAAATAAGAAAGCAGTTCCAAACCTCTTTGCCTCCCATGGATTAGATCTAGCTTTTTGTTTAATCTATGGGGACAGCAAAGCGTTGGTTCCTGCCAATCAATGGCTTGGGGGCTAGCTGGCTCTACCTGACTTTACCTGGCTTTCTGGCAGGCAGGGCAGTAGTAGGAGCTGCGCCCGCACACCTTTTTTTTAACGATGATTTCACCGCATTGGCTGCAGGGCTTGCCTTCCCGGCGGTAAACCTGAAGCTGATCCTGGTAGCTGCCCGACCGCCCTTCACCGTCCACGTAGTCCCGGACAGTGGTTCCCCTGCATTCAATTCCTTCCTGGAGGACTTCCTTGATGGCCCGGTAGAGGGAGGCAATTTCCCGGGGGGTAAGAGTCTTGGCCAGGCGCTCCGGGTTAATTTTAGCCCGGTGCAGTGCCTCGTCGGTATAAATATTTCCCAGGCCGGCTAAGAAGGTTTGGTCCAGTAGCAAAGGCTTGATCCGGGTGTGGCGGCGGCGCAGTTCTTTTTTCAGGTAGTCCCTGGTAAATTCGGGCTCAAGCGGCTCAACCCCCAGGTTTTTGAGGCCGGTGAGGCTGTCCAGGGATGTGCCGGTTACCAGCCACAGCTGCCCGAACTGCCGGACATCCGAAAAGTGGAGCTGGGCCCCGTTACTCAAATCAAAGACAACGTGGGTGTGCTTGGCCGGGGGGGTGCCGTTTTCGCAGTAAACCAGGCTACCTGTCATCCGCAGGTGGACCACAAGATGATAACGGTCGCTTAAATTTAAGATCAGGTACTTGCCGCGGCGGGTGAGCTTTATGATTTTTTTGCCTTCAATCCCTTTGACAAACTGTTCGGGATCCGGAGCCTTGATTATTTTAGGCAGGTATACATGGGCGCCGCAGAACTTTAATCCGGTTAGCTTGGTCTGGAGCGTTTGTCTGACGGTTTCCACTTCGGGAAGCTCCGGCATGTATTTCATCCCCTTAAGTCTATTTTGCGTCATACCAGTTTTTGCCTGTCTTAATTTCAACTATGAGCGGAACGTCCAGGACCAGCGCGTTTTCCATGCAGCGTTTAACCAGTTCCTGCAATTGCTCGATTTCATTCTCCGGTGCGTCAAAAATCAGCTCGTCATGGACCTGCAGGATCATTTTTGCCTTCAGGCCGTGCTCAGCCAGTTCCCTGTGAATACTGACCATGGCCAGCTTGATGATGTCCGCTGCGCTGCCCTGAATGGGCGTATTCATAGCGGTTCGTTCAGCGGCATTGCGCACGATCCGGTTGGGGCTGAAAAGATCCGGCAGGTAGCGCCGCCTGTTTAAAAGGGTGGTAACGTAACCCCTGGACCGGGCTTCCCGGATAACCCGGTCGATATAGGACTTGACTCCCGCATAGCGGGCAAAGTAGTTCTCGATATAACGCCTGGCCGTCTGCCGGTCCACCTTGATGTCCCTGGCCAGGCCGAAATCGCTCAGGCCGTAGATGATCCCGAAATTGACCGCCTTGGCCCGGGAGCGCATTTCCCGGGTTACCTCCTCCAGGGGCACCCCGAAAATCTCCGAAGCTGTCCTGGTGTGAATGTCCTCACCTTCCCGGAAGGCTTTAATCAGCACAGGGTCGCCGCTGACGTGGGCGAGAATGCGCAGCTCAATTTGGGAGTAGTCGGCCGTCAGCAGCAGGTTATCCGGCCGGGAAGGGATGAAAACCTTGCGGATGAGGCGTCCCATCTCCAGCCGGATGGGGATATTCTGCAGGTTGGGCTCGGAGCTGGACAGCCTGCCCGTGGCGGTAACCGTCTGGTGGAAGGTGGTATGGAGCCGCCCGGTCTCCGGGTTAACAAGTTCCTTAAGGCCGTCGGTGTAAGTTGATTTCAGCTTCATCAACTGCCGGTACTCCAGTATTTTGGCCACCACCTCGTGGGCCATGGCTAGTTCCTCCAGCACCCCGGCGTCGGTGGAATAGCCGGTTTTGGTTTTTTTCAGGACGGGGAGCTTGAGGTCTTCAAAGAGCACTTTTCCCAGCTGCTTGGGTGAGTTGATATTGAACTCCTGGCCGGCCAGGCTGTAAATTTCTTTTTCCAGGCTGCTGAGCTGCTGGCCAAGTTTCTCCGACATTGCTTCCAGCTGCAGCTTGTCTACAGCCACTCCCTCAATCTCCATTCCGGCAAGGATCCGGACCAGGGGCATCTCAACATCGTAGAAGAGCCGGTCCTGCTCCTGGAGCTTCAGCTTTTCGTCCAGAAGCCGGGCCAACTGCAGGACACAGTGGGCCCTGGCTGGAAGTTCACCCTCATCCCTGGGCAACACCTCGTTCAGGTGCTCCAGGGCGACATCTTCCAGGGACCGGTTGGGTGCGGCCGGGTTCAGCAGGTAGGAAGCAATCATGGTATCAAAGGCAATGGCTTTGATATCTATACCCAGCCGGTGGAAAGTCCAGATCAGCTCTTTTCCGTTATGGCAGTATTTTTTAATCCCGGGGTCCTCGCAGACGGCTCTTAAGGTCTCCAGCACCCTGTCCCGGAAGTCTCCAGCACTTTCATTTGCAGGCTGCCCGTCGCTGAGCTCAAGGTAATAGGCCCTGGGCCCCTCCAGGACGAAGCCGGCGGCCAAGGTCCTTTCCGGGGCGGGGCCGGGCACGGCTGCCAGGGCAACCAGACCGGATTTCTGCGCGGCTCTGGTGAACTGTTTCAGCCGGGCTGGAGTATCCAGGCGCTGGTAATCGATGGTGTAGGGGGCCAGATCAGCTCCGGCCAGGGCTTCTTTGGCCGTTTTCCGGCCCCTGTTCCGCCCGGCCTGGCCTTTGCCCTCTTCCTCGGCGCCCCGGTTATCCTGGTAGATGGACTTGATCAGGCTTTTAAACTCCAGTTTCTTGAAAATTTCCAGGAGTTCTTTGTAGTCCGGCCCTTCCCAGGCACAGCTGTCCAGGTCGATTTCCAGGGGGATCTCCCGCTGGATGGTCACAAGCTTTTTAGACAGCTCGGCCTGTTCTTTATATTTTTTTACCTGCTCACCGGTGCGGCCGGTCAGTTCGCCGGCAGCAGCAATGATATTTTCCAGGCTGCCGTATTCCTTCAATAGCCGGGAGGCAGTTTTTTCTCCAATGCCGGGTATGCCTTTGATGTTATCGGAAGAATCCCCCGTCATACCCTTGAAATCAGTATACTGGCGGGGTGTAACCCCGTACCTGTCCCAGACTTTCCCCTCGTCATATTCGTCCAGCTCACTAATACCTTTTTTGGTCAGCCTTACCCTGGTTAAGGGGGAAACCAGCTGGAGGGCGTCGCGGTCGCCGGTCACGATAATGCTTCTCAGGCCGGCTTGTTCCGCTTTGGCTGAAAGGGCGCCGATGATATCGTCAGCCTCATATCCATCCAGTTCGTAGATTTTTATCCGGAGGGCCCTGAGGACGTCCTTCAAGATGGGAAACTGGGGCCTCAGGTCGTCCGGGGTGGGGGTGCGGGTCGCTTTGTAGTCCTCATACTGGTCGTGGCGGAAGGTAAGGGGGCCTTTGTCAAAGGCGACCGCAATCCGGGCCGGCTGCTCCTGGGCGATAATTTTCAGCAGCATGTTGGTAAAACCGTAAACTGCGTTGGTCATCAGACCCTGGCTGGTGGACAGGGGCGGGATGGCGTGAAAAGCCCGGTGGACCAGGCTGTTGCCGTCGATGATAATTAGGATATCCTGGGACATTTTTTTGCACCTTTCCCGGGGATTCACCCGGCTATTTTCAATGTTATTTACTATTTTATTATTTCACCACCTTAACCAAAATACCTTCCCCGTAAGGTAATAAAGCCGCCCAGGAAAAAAATGCAGGAGTTTCTCCCGGCGAGGAGAATAAGTACTAGATAAAGACCGTAAGGGATAGGGGTGTTCAAGCTGCGCAGATTACTGGTTATAGCGCTTGTATTGGTATACGCACTTGTTTTTTGGAATGCTAAACCGTTGCTTGCTGCCGAAGGCGGGGAGATTGGACCGGACACCTTTGTAGAGGTGTTTACTTATATTAAGGAGGTTCATATTAATAACCCTGATTCCGCTACGCTGTACCGGGGGGCCATTGAAGGGCTTATCGACACCCTGGATGACCCCTATACAGAGTACATGAGCCCTGAGGATTTTGAGGAATATACCCGCTACCTGGACAATACCTACGCGGGTGTGGGTATCGAACTCCTGCCCGGTGAAGGCTATCCGAAGGTTTTGGACACTATCGATAACACGCCTGCTAAAAGGGCCGGGATCAAGCCGGGGGATTTGCTGATTGAGGTAGATGGGGTCGATGTGTACAACGAACCCCTGGACATGGTTGTGCAGAAGGTGCGCGGCCCGGAAGGCACAACCGTCAAACTGACTATCCGGAGGGAAGGCCAGGAGGACTTCGTTCTGGAACTGGTCCGGAAGAGTATCAATGCCCCCACTGTATACAAGGAGATGCTTGCAGGTGGAACCGGCTATCTCAGGGTTTATAACTTCAGTTCCGATACAGCGAACGAGTTCAGAAAGGCTCTAACTGAACTAATCCGGGAAGGAGCTGCGCAATTGATCCTGGATCTGCGAAATAACCCGGGCGGTTACCTGCAGGCGGCGGTGCAGGTAGCAGGGAACTTTCTAGAACCCGGCGAGCTGGTTGTCAGTACGGTTGACCGGAAGGGCGTGCGGACAGAATACCGTACGGAGGAAACCCCTGTCTTCAAAGGCGGGGATGTGGTGGTGCTGGTGAATGAATACAGCGCAAGCGCTGCGGAATTACTGGCAGGAGCCCTGCAGGATCACGGCGTTGCCGTTTTACTGGGTAGCCGGACCCATGGCAAGGGCACTGTCCAGGGGTTAATATCCCTGGATTCCGGCGGTGCCCTGAAGATTACCCAGGCCAGGTACCATACTCCAAAGGACAGAATTATCGATGGTCAGGGCCTGGCCCCTGACGTCCAGGTGCTTACTCCCGGCCTGCAAATCGTTGCGGCGCGACGCTATCTGGAACAGCCGGAAAAAGTTACAATCACCTTTGAACTGGACAGTCCGGAAGCTTTTGTTAATGGAGAATCCGTTGTTCTCCTGTACCCGGTAATCCAGCGTTCCGGCGAAATTTACCTGCCCCTGCGTTTTGTAATGGAGTCCTGCGGCTGGCGTGTGGACTGGCAGGAACGCGACGGAAGCATCATGGTCAGCGGTTCCGGTTTGGACTTGGTATTGTATCCCGGTGACGGGCGGGTCATTGATAGCGGGCGCAGCAGGCCGGAAACACTACAGCTTATGAATGAAAACGGAGCAACCTACTTCCCTGTTGCAGGCGCCCAAATTTTTGGACTGGATTTAAAAATTGACGGCAGTCATGTAAGCATTGAGAAATCCCTTTGATTATGATATAAATAATCCTAAGTTTTTTTGTTAAAGAAAAAGCCGTTGTGGCATAGCATATACGGGAGGATAGTTTACATGCCCAGAACAGTAAAATTATGTCCCTGCGGCAGTGGTAAGCCCTATGAGACGTGCTGCCGGGACCGTGACCGTAAAGCTGTCTTTTCCCTGGAACAGGCCAGGTGGAGGAGGGCGGCCCAATCCCTGCGCCGCAGCCTTGGCCTCTATGCTGACCAGCCCTCTTTTGCCTGGGATGCAGCCCGGGCCCAGGATCTCTACCTGGGCTGCCTGGACCAGCAGCTGACGGCTTGCGAAGATGATTTTACCATGGAGCGTTGCTTTGAGTGGTTCATTTTTGATTACAAGCTGAGCAGTGGAAAGACCGTTCTGGAAACATTCAGGGAAGAAAATTTACACAATCTTGACCGCTACCAATTGACCCTTGCCAGGCAATGGACCCGTGCCCGTATTTCCCTTTATGAAGTAACGGGGATTATCCCCGGCGAAGGGCTTCTGATTAAGGAAATCTTCGGACGCAAGGAAATCCTGGTGCGTGACTTAAACGCTGCAGCAGAAATAGATGTGGGCAGCATTTTATTTATGAGGGTCCTCAAGGTAGGCGAGGAATATGAGTTTTCAACCAGCGGCCTGGCTTTGCCTTGCGAATACGGCGAGCAGCTCCTGGAACGCCTGTACCGCGACCGTCAGGAATACTACTGGGAAAAGAACACTGAACCCCGCGGTTGGGTAACTTATTTCAAGGAAAGGGCCCATGTAGTTAACGCTATTGTAATGGAGCTGGGTTTCTCAAGTACCCGCAACGGCAGCACGGCCAGCAACGAGGAAGTTGAACGCTGCGCCATTCTGGCCATTGATGACTGGTTGACTTCCCTGGAAAATATGCAAAAGTTGGACTGCTTCAGGATAATCAATATTTTAAAGGACAGCTCAGGGGTGTTTCGCCAGGCGACAATATCCATCCTGGGCCGGCCATGCACTCAAAAAACCTGCGAACTCCGGCCGGTTGTGGGCCAACTCCTTTTGACTCCCTACTTCGCAATTTTAAAGGCAAACACGCCCCGGGAAATGCAGGAGAGCAAAAAAATACTGGCCTTACTTGACGAACTGGCCGCGCAGGAAAATAGCCTGATTCCGGACCTGGGCGGGATTGACAACGAGGAGCCCGGCCTTTGCCTTACAGAGGGTCCTTCCGGAAGTCCTGACAGGGAACCGGAAAAGTACACCTGGCCGATGCCCGGCTACGCCATTGTAGCAGGCAGCGTTCAGGACGGGCTGCAAGCCCTGGGCTACACCCCGAAGCAGCAGAAGGGAGCGCTCAAGCTCTGGTATGATTTCTGCTCCAAGGAACATCCCGCTATTCGCAAGACAGCAGTATGGACCGCCGCGGTGATCTATGCCTTTGCCCGTCTGGAAATGGAAAAGGGTCTAAAGCAGCAGGAATTGGCCTACCGTTACGGGGTGTCTTCTTCAACCATTTCCTCCCGCTTTAGGCTGCTCTGCCAGGCCCTTCAGCTGGTAACCTTCGACAAACGCTACTCCACAAAGAAACCCCGGGGAGGGCTTAAGGCTAACAGCCCCCTGCTAAAAGGGAATTAAGAAAGCTTTGATGGGGAACCATGTTTGCTCTGTTTTACACATAGTTTAACCGGCACTTGTGATTGAAGGAGGGTGCTGTTGACTGAACTGATTGAGGCGGTGTTGAGGGCAGTAACAAATGCCATTGCAGCGCTGGGGTACTGGGGCATTGGTATCGGCATGGCTATAGAAAGCGCCAATATTCCCCTGCCCAGTGAAGTTATCCTGCCCTTTGGAGGTTATCTTGTATCCACGGGACAACTGGAGTTTTACCGGACGGTTATGGCGGGGACGGTGGGCGGTACCATCGGTTCTGCCCTTTCCTATTACCTGGGCCTGTGGGGCGGTCGTCCCTTTTTGGTCAAGTACGGGCGTTATTTCGGCTTTTCCATGAAGCACTTGGCGCTGGCCGACAGGTGGTTTGAGCGTTACGGGGAGGCCACGGTTTTTTTTACCCGGCTGATGCCCATCGTGCGTACATTTATCTCGCTACCTGCCGGTATTTCCCGCATGAATTTTACAAAATTCCTGGTCTACACCTTTTTCGGTTCGTTGCCCTGGAGTTTTTTGCTTACCTACGCAGGGCTCAAGCTTGGGCAAAACTGGGAAGACATCAAGCCCTGGTTCCACAGGCTGGACCTGGTGGTGGTCCTGGGCCTTGCCGTTGTCTTGCTTTACCTCTGGCGCAACCGTAAGAATATTCTTTAGAAGAATACGGATGGCCGTTGATGGTAGGGTGATAATGAGATGGGATATAACCTGTTAGATTCTATTAAGGATCTGGATGCAAGCTGCTTTAAATGGATTAACGGTAGCCTGCATAATTCTTTTTTGGACGGGTTTATGCCCCTGTTGAGCTACGCCGGGCAGGGGGGGCTGATCTGGATTGCCCTGGGCCTGTTCTTCTTTATTTTTGGCAGTAGATCCTGGAAAAACGCAGCCCTGCTGATGCTGCTGGCCCTCTTTGCCAGTTTCCTGGTGGACGAGGAGCTCTTGAAAAACATTTTTCGCCGGCCCAGGCCCTTTGAAACATTTGCGGTGACTAATCTGCTGGTCCTGCCACCCGACTCCTACTCTTTTCCTTCCGCGCACACAGCCAACGCCTTTGCATCCGCCCTGGTCCTGGCCCGGAAAATCCCTCCCGTTGCCGGTCCGGTACTGGTCCTTGCCCTGCTGATGTCTTTCTCCAGGGTTTATGTGGGGGTGCATTACCCCCTGGATATCCTGGCCGGCGCTTTCGTAGGCGCGGCCTGCGCCCTGTTCGTGCTGAAACTGGAGAAGCGGTTCTTCCGGGGAGGGGAGGAAGTTGAAGCAAAAATCCATCACCTGCCCTAAAAAACAAGGTAGAAACACTAAAGCCCGCTTGCAGCGGGCTTTAGCTATCCCTGCAGGCAAACAGCAGGAATAACCTTTGATGACATTTGAGATAATAGCACTAGAGGAAAGGAGGGTTGTTTTTTTGACAAGAATAAAAAAGACAGCGGTTCTGGTAATTGCCTTGCTCATTGGCCTGTTAATTGTTTCCGGCTGCAATGCCCTGCGCAAACCTGCCCCGGAAAATAGACCAGAATCCCAGGTACCGGCGCCGGCTGTGCCATCCCGGGAGCCCATGCCCACCAGCCCTGAGGAGGTTGACAGGATAGCTACAGAACTGGCTCGTGTTGCCGGCCAGGTGTCCGGCGTGAACGGGGCTACCGTGGTTATATCGGGTACGACGGCATACGTGGGCATTGACCAGAAAGCAGGCCTGGAGAGTGAAGAAACGGAACGGATCAAACGGGACGTCAGCAATGCAGTGAAGGCGGCTGAACCCCGTCTGACAGCTGTTTACGTCAGCAGCGACCCCGACATTGTTTCGCGTTTGCGCCAGATTGCAAGTGGTATAGCTAGTGGTCAGCCTGTTTCTGCTTTCGATAAAGAACTGGCCGAGATTGTCAAGAGAATATCCCCAACAGCCAGGTAAAATAGACACGCCGGCGCGCCAGCAAAAAAACCGCATTTTTGGCATGCGGTTTTTTGCTTAATCGGCCAGGCCGGGACCGAGCTCCAGCAGGGAGGAAACTGTAACCAGTTTGTAACCTTCCTTCCGCAGCTTCTCAATGACCGCCGGGAGCGCCTGGGGAGTCTGGGAGGCTGTATCGCTGGCGTTTAACAATATGATGGAGCCGGGCTGGATACCATTAAGAACGTTGTTAACAATCTGATTGGGGCCAGGTGTCTGGATGTCCAGAGAATCCAGGCTCCACTGGATTAACCGGTAGTCCTCCTTAGCCACGGCCTGGAGAGCAGCATCCCAGTTTCCCCCGGTTATTCTGAACAGGGCGGGGGAGACGCCGGTTACTTCCTGGATGTCGTTCCGGCTTTTAGCCAGCAAATCTTTGAAAGCTGTGTCCGCCCTTACTCCGAATCCGACCAGGCCTTCCCAACCGCCTCCAATTTCGTGCCCTTCGTGGACTATCCTGCGAGCCAGTTCCGGGTAATTCTTTGCCCATGTGCCGCCGATGAAGAAAGTAGCCTGTACGTTTTCCTTTTTCAGGACATCCAGGACAGGGCCGGGGACCCTGCTGCCCCAGCTGATATTGAAAGTCAGGGCCGCAATTTTTTCATCGGTCTTGACCCTGCAGATGACCCCGGACCCGGTGTTCGGACCTCCCCCAGGCATAAGCAAGGCGGCGGTCAGGAATAGGGCCGTCAGGCCAAAGAGGGAAGCTGTGAGGATAAGCCTGATCATTTTAGAGGTATTAATGTAGTAAACTCTCATTGCTCTACCCCGCTTGTCTCGTAATTTATTTAGTATATTTTACCAAATTTGTATGATCCTTGGGAACAAAATAGTACTTCCTTTGGGCGTTTTTTTCTTTTTTATAAAACCACACATATTATCAATACCAGGGGGTTGTAAAATGCTTTCGGTGCTGCAAAAATTCAAGAGCAGGATCCTGGCGCTTGCAGTTTTGTTGCTGTGCCTGCCCGGCGCTGCGGTGGCGGCCCCGCCTGAAATAACAGCCGACGCTGCCGTCCTGATGGACGTGGAGAGCGGGCAGATTTATTATGCCAGGAAACATATGCGCAGAGCCGAGCCAGCCAGCCTTACCAAAATCATGACGGCGGTGGTGGCCCTGGAAAACGGCAACCCCAACGATGTGGTAACGGTGAAAGGCAGGGCGGCAGCGGTATCCATGGGTTCGATTGTTGACTTGAGGAAGGGTGAAAAGCTCACCCTGGACGAGCTGCTCAAGGCGGCGCTGATCTGCTCCGCCAACGATTCCACCGTCGCCATCGCCGAGCATGTGGGGGGCGACCATGACCGGTTTGTGGAAATGATGAACGCTAAGGCTTGGACCCTGGGTATGTTCGGCACCAGATTTAGAAACACCAACGGTTATCATGACCCGAACCATTACACCACCGCCTATGACCTGGCGATGCTCACGAAATACGCCCTGGGCATTCCCAGGTTCAACGAGCTGGTACAGACCCGTGAAACCACAATGTACTGGATCGAGCCCCCCGGCAGGGAGGAAAAGCTGCGCAACAGCAACCGGCTGTTGTTCGACGGCTACGAGGGAATTGACGGTGTAAAAACGGGCACAACGCCAGCGGCAGGCAACTGCCTGATCGCCTCCGCCACACGGGAAGGCCGCCGCTTAATCGCGGTTGCCCTGCACAGCGACAACCGTTACGCAGACTGCATCCGGCTGCTGGACTACGGTTTCGAGGTAGTAAAGCCTGTTACAGTGGCAGGCGCCGGCGAAAAAATAGCCGCTGTTGCCGTCACAGGGGGTGTCTTACCGGAAGTGGAGGCCGTGGCTGAAAGGGAACTGCAGGTACGCATTGACCCGGACGAGTTGCCCAACCTGGAAAAAAGGGTGGAAGTTTATGATGTGCTGCCGGCCCCGCTGAAAAGGGGACAGAAACTGGGCGAGCTCGTCTGCAGCCTGAACGGGCAGGAGCTGGGACGGGTTAGCCTGGTGGCCGGAAAGGACGTGCCGAGGGCCGGGTGGCACAGGCAGTTATGGGATAAAGTGTTTAATTGAGAAGCATTAAATGATAAGCTTGACATTTGTCCTCCCATAAGGCATAATAAATAATGCTGACAGCTTAATGGGCGGGTAGTTCAGTGGGAGAACGTCTGCTTGACACGCAGAAGGTCGGAAGTTCAATTCTTCTCCCGCCCACCAGTGAAATCAAGCCCTCCGGGGTGCGCGTCACACGCCCGGAGGGCTTTTTTATACCTGTTTAGTGCCCGGTGCGCCTATCTGGTGCCGGGCACCTGGTTTTCCGTGGTACCAGAAGCGGCTATAATTATAACAGAGCAAATATTTTCCTGGATGTGTAAATTAAGTGCGAAATACCCATAAAACAATCGATTTATGCCGAACTACGGAGATAGCAGCGTGACAAAACCCGGCCGGCGCGCCGGGTTTTATCCTGGCAAATTTCAGGCTCTTCATCAGGATCTTGAAACCTGGCTGTATTCCTTTTCCCACTTCTTCAGCAGCCCGGTATTAATACTTAATGAACCTTTCTCCCGGAATCCCACAGATGCTGCATTTTTCGGGAACGGATTTTTCGATATTCCCGCAGACAGGGCAGAGGTAATAGAAAACCTCTTCAGTCTGGTCAAGATTTTCCAGCGCATCCTGATAGAGTTTGGCATGAACTTCTTCAGCCTTCATTGCTAGTGTAAAGGCCTTGACTGCAGCTTTGTTTCCCGCGGCTTCAGCTTCCTCTACAAATGGGGGGTACATCTCTTTATACTCATAGGTTTCGCCTGCAATGCCGTCTTTCAGGTTATCCGCAGTTGAACCAATTTTCCCTGCAACCTCAAGCTGTTTTAAGGCGTGCAGTGTTTCAGCATCAGCTGCGGCCCTGAATAATTTAGCAGCATTGAGTTTCCCTTCTTTTTCAGCTATTTTGGCATAGGCAAGGTACTTTCTGTTGGCCTGGGATTCTCCGGCAAATGCCGCCATCAGGTTGGCAAGGGTTTTGTTTTCATCCTTTGGATTCTTCTCCTCATTTTCATCTAAAATTTTTATTAGTTTTTCAACTACTTCTCGAGGGAAGCCTTCTGGCTCTTGCTCGAGCAGTGACTGCAAGAATTTCCTAGTGTTTGGGCTTTGTGGAAGCATATAACCTGCTTCCCGGGTAATATCCTCTGCCATAATATGGTTGGATTTTTCAATGGCTTTGGCCAATTTCCCCGGCAAACCTGCAGCTATGCTTTCCTGTTTTGCTTTGCTAAGCAAAAGCGTGTTCAGCGCCTTAACAACAGATTCGGTTTTAGGCTGCTGGGGCGGATACTCAAAGGGTACCATGGAAATTGCCCCGGATGGGCAGGCATCAGCACAGTCGCCGCAACCTATGCACTTTTCGACATCAATAATACTGTTCTCGGTGTCTGTTGCTCCGGTAGGACAGACATAGAGGCACAAACAGTCCTTGGTACATAAGCGTATGTTTCTTACTGCATATTTCTTAGTCATCCCTATTACCTCCCTTCAACCTTTTCGAATTTCCAGTTTGGTACTTTGCAGACGGGGCAAACTTCTGGCAGTTCATCTCCTATATGCACAAATCCACAAATAGTACAAACATAAACATCAGTATTTTCAAGCATGGCTTCTCCCTCTTTCTGATACCGGCTTAAGAGGGACTTTAATATACGGGTAACCTTCTCACTCCAGGTCAAAGCACGGAGCGCGCCCCGGTCCTTTACTTCTGACGCTACGGCCCAGGCATTTGGAAAACCCTGCTCAAGGTCTTCTTCGATGAGAGCAAGCAGTTGGCTGAAAGCCGGATCCTTTGCTGGTTCTGATACTGATTTAAAATAGTCGGCTAATTGTTTAAACAGGGATGATTGTTCCGCTTTATATTGTTTTTCACATCCCCGGGCAAGATTTGAACAAAGCGCACTGATCTCCAGGGGGGATAACTGCTGCCTGTCTGAAGATGCATCAATTACCGGTTTCGGTTTTTCTTCACGAACTGGTGCAGATTCACCCTGTTTCTCAAATTCTGATTTTGCTGCCCCGCAGACCGGGCAGGCCCAATTATCCGGCAGGTCTTCCCACTTTGTACCCGGCGCAATGCCATCTTCTTTTATTCCACTTGCTTCGTCATAGACAAATCCGCAAATGGAACACGCGTATTTAGCCATAGCATAACCTCCCTTTATTTGATTTTGTTTTATATTAGAAAGACTCTTCTGCAGAGACCTTTCAAATATACGTTTCTATCGTTGAACAATAATTATTTAAAAACTTAGGAACAAAGAGCATTTATCGATAGAACAATTAATTATATCAATTATGGCACCCAACAGGATATACATAAAAAAGGATTGGTTTTTATAGATAATATAAGCACTATATGTAGTAGTATATCACATATATTTGAAAAAGTTAGAAAAATCTTCCGGATCCTAGTGTTCTTTCTACGGTGCGAAAGGCATTATTAAGTATTAATGCACCAGCATGTATTTACACCTGAAGATTTACTTGAATGCCACGTAAGGCCCCTGGCTTTAGCTATGGGGATAAAAAGCTAGCCGGGCGTTTGCACGGTAAACTTCTTCTTATATCAAAGTTAGGGTAAAGGTGTTGTAGGATTTTATCAGACAAAAGGAGAAATTATCACTGTCTTTGGAGAGAAGACTTGAAGGAGCTAGCTTTCGCTTAACCCCATGGCTTAAGGGAATCACTTGCCTCTTCAAAGGCGGTTATTCTCTTTTCTCTCAATTCTTTCTCAAGCAATGCCTTGAATTTATCAACAAACCCACCGCCTGCTCCTCCAGCCTGGACGCCGGGAGGGATCATGGCAGAGGGCGCGGTAACAGTTAACGGGGGGTAAAGATTTATGAAAGAATTCTTTAATGAACTGGATAACAGGGTTATTCAGCGAGGCTTGTGCACCGCCTGCGGCACCTGTGCGGGGGTTTGCCCGGCCGGGGCCATCGACTGGGTGGAGCTGGACGGTGAGCCGCAACCCCAATTAACGGGTACCTGTACCAATTGCGGCATATGCACGGCAGTCTGCCCCGGGGCGGATGTGGATCTGCCGGCTTTGGAGAGGTATGTTTTCGGCCGGGTGAGGCCTGAATCAATCCCGGATCTGGGTTATTACCGGGAGGCCAGGGTTGCCTGGAGCACCGATCCTGCAATCAGAAAACAGGGCGCCAGCGGGGGGCTGGTTACCGCGCTACTGGTTTATGCCCTGGAGCAGGGGCTTATCGACTGTGCCCTGCTGGCCGGTTTTCGGCGGGACGAGCCTTACCGTACCGAGGCCTGGCTGGCGGCAGGGAAGGAAGACATCCTTGCTGCTGCCCAGAGCAAATACGCCTGCGTACCGGTGAACACCCTTTTAACACGGGCAGTGTCGAAGGGTTACCGGCGCCTTGCCGTGGTTGGCCTGCCCTGCCAGATTCATGGCCTGCGCAAGCTCCAGGTGCTGGGCGAACCGCCCCTTCTGGTTAAAAGCATAGTCCTTATGGTGGGCCTCTTTTGCGCCTCCCAGTTTTATTACGAGGGTACACGCCACATGCTGGTGGAACATTTGGGTCTCATGGCCCAGGATGAGATTGCCGCCATGAGTTACCGGGGCGGGGACTGGCCGGGCCACCTGGTGGTGGAGCTTAAAGATGGCCGCCGGTTGACCCTGGACCGGCACCGGTATATGTACCACCACCTCATGCCGGCCTACAAGCGGGATCGCTGCGAGATGTGTGTGGACTGGTCGGCGGAACTGGCAGACATTTCCGTGGGGGATTACTGGGATCCCCAGGCCCGGCCCGGGAAGGCCGCCGGGACCTCTTCCTGCCTGGTGCGCACAGCCGCAGGAGAAGCTATCCTGGCCGGAGCCCTCAGAGGGAAATACATTGAAACAACCGCCCTGGAAGCCCCCAGGCTGGCGGCCGGGGTGGGGTTCGAACTGAAAAAACACGCGGCTGCCTTCCGCTTGAAGCAGCGGCGCCGTTTTGGCTGGCCGGTTCCTGACTACCGAAGGGATACTGACCACAATCCCTTTACCCGGGAGCTGCATCTGGCTCCGGAGACAAAAACCGGTAAGTAAGCCTGGGAATTCGTTCGTCTACTATAATGAGAATTAATGGGAATTAATGTAGTTTTTTTAGGGTAGGGGAGAGAGGTATAACAATAACAATTGAAGAAATTTAGCTTATTGGAAACAATTAATGTAGATAAATGCGATGTTTGTGGAAGCTGGTCTAAGGTAAACCCTGTACATGCCGTAGAACCTTATTGTTAGAAAAGTCATCTTTGATAAAAATTTTCTCTATACGAGAGATAGGGGATAATTTTATGAAAAGGTCCGTTTGGCTCCTGGTGATCCTTGTTTGTGCTGTTTTAATTGCCGGTTGCGCCCAGGAAGAATCAAACGTGCTCACTGTGGGTATGGAACTGGCCTACCCGCCCTTTGAAACAAAAGACCAGTACGGTAAACCTACCGGTGTGAGTGTTGATTTTGCAAAGGCTTTCGGCGATTATGTGGGCAGGCCGGTAAAGATTGAGAATATCAGCTGGGACGGGCTGATCCCGGCCCTGCAGACCGGCAAGGTGGACATGGTGATTTCCTCCATGACCATAACGGAGGAGAGGCTGGAAAAGATAGACTTTTCCAAGCCCTATGCAAAGGCTCTGCTGGCCCTGCTAGTAAACAGCAAGTCGGACGTCAACAGAGCAGAGGACCTGAACCGGGAAGGAAAGATGGTTGCTGTCAAGACCGGCTCCACCGGGCAAATCTATGCCGAAAAAAACCTGACGAAGGCAAAGGTGGTACCCTTTCCGGACGAAAGTGCCTGTGTTACAGAGGTTGTCCAGGGGAAAGCAGACGCGTTTATCTATGACCAGCTGACGGTTTACAGGAACAACAAGAAAAACCCTGATACCACAAAAGCAGTTTTCATACCCTTCCAGGATGTCGAGTACTGGGGAGTGGGAGTTAAGAAAGGCAACCAGGAACTCCTGGAACAGATCAACGCGTTTATCGATGAGTTCTATGCCATAAACGGGTTTGAGGCGATTACCGAAAAATACTTGAAAGAAGAGAAGGAAGCCTTTGATCAGAACGGCTTTGAATGGTTCTTTTCAGATTTATACAAGTAAGAGGACGTTATGACAATTTACAGTCTATTTATCAGGGACAAGGATAACAAAACGGCTTTTCTCCCGAAAGCCCTTAATATCTTAATCGCAGTGGCCCTTTTCATGCTGTTTTTTCTTTTCTCGTACAGGCGCCTGGGAATGGAGTTTGATTTCAGCTTCCTGTGGTCATTCCGCTATAGGCTGGCCCAGGGCTTTGTCGCAACTGTGGAGTTGAGCCTGGCAAGCCTTGTGGTCAGCCTGTTTATAGGGTTTTTATCGGCTCTGGCCAATAATTCGAGGATTCTCGTCATTTCATATTTTTCCAAGGTATATGTACAGTTTTTCAGGGGTACGCCGCTTATCATGCAGGTCTACCTGTTTTTCTATATCATTGGTACGGCCTGGGGCGTGGAAAACAGGTTTTTGGCCGGGGTCCTGATCCTTTCTATTTTTGAAGGGGCGTATATTTCGGAGATTATAAGGGGAGGCCTTGAGTCAATCGAACGTACTCAACTGGAGGCAGCCAGGGCCATCGGTTTGAAAAGCGGACAGACAATGCGCCTGGTAGTCCTGCCCCAGATCATAAAACGCACCCTGCCTTCCCTTGCCGGGCAATTTGCCTCTATCATCAAGGATTCCTCGCTCCTGTCCCTGATCTCCGTCATCGAGCTGACCCAGACCATCAGGGAAATCAGCGCTTCTAATTTTGCCATATTTGAAAGTTACATCTTCCTGGGCCTTTTGTACCTGACCCTGACCTTCCCCATCTCGATGTACACAAGGTACCTGGAGAGCAGGTACAGCTATGAGAATTGAACTGAAAGGCGTATCTAAAGTCTTTCCGGACGGGAACAGGGCGCTGGACAATATTACTTACCGGGAAGATTTTAATGCCCTGGCCATTATCGGGCCTTCCGGCGCAGGGAAGTCCACTCTCTTAAGAATTCTCGGAGGCCTCATAGAGCCCACATCCGGGGAAGTGGCCATCAACGGGAAGAGGGTCTGCTATGATGAAAAGCACCTCATCCAGTATCGCCGGAAAATCGGCTTTGTGTTCCAGGCCAAAGGCCTCTTTTACCACCTTACCGCCAGGCAGAACATCATTCTGCCGCTGGTAAACGTCCACGGGTATACAAAGGCAAGTGCGGAAGCCTCCGCCGATAAATTGCTCGACAGGTTCGGGCTGTTTCGGGACAGGCATAAATATCCCCATGAGTTGTCCGGCGGCCAGCAGCAGAGAGTAGCCATTGCCAGGGCTGTTGCTGTCAAACAAAAGCTGCTTTTGCTTGATGAACCCACAAGCGCCCTGGATCCGGAGCTTACCAGTGAAGTCCTGGATATGTTAGATGAACTAAGAAACGAGGGGTTGCATATTATTCTTGTAACCCACGAAATGGGTTTCGCCAAAAAGGCCTGTGACAAGGTTATGTTTATTGTACACGGCAGACTGGCGGAATGCGGAGACAGCAATAAACTATTCACCAGCCCTGAAACGGAGGAACTTGCCGGGTTTTTAAGCAAAGTACTGGAATGGAATGTCTCAATCTGAAGGGGCAGGATTTGCAAAGAAATGAATGGTATTAATAAATCAGGGAATCAATTTATAAGCACGCTATATGGCAATTTGGCTGGCTCCGCTGAAATTTAAGATTTTTGCCGGGTAAACCGAGGTCCCGGCATTTCAATTTATTAATGGATTGGCCTGATAAGGGGCAATTAGTTTTAATTTTTATCAATTTGGCTTTCTATACGATCAATTTAGCTTTTAAATGGCCGGGATTGCAGGCCAATCCATAATAATCATCTTAGGGAATCTCAACAATTCATGGGGAATTTGTGGTATTAATTAAAGGAGTTAAAAAACTGCAGGATACTATAGGTGTTGCTGATGAGGTTTCCAAGTAAAGATATCATCCGGGCACTGTCCAGCAGGAATTACCGCCTTTTTTTTACCGGGCAAGGCATCTCCCTCATTGGAACCTGGATGCAGTCCATAGCCATGAGCTGGCTGGCATACCGCCTGACGGGCTCCGAATTCCTGTTGGGTGTGATTGGATTTACCAATCAAATTCCAAGTTTGGTTTTTACCCCGCTGGCCGGCGTCCTTGCGGACCGGTGGAATCGCCACCATATGTTGATCGGAACCCAGGTCCTGGCTATGCTCCAGGCCTTTACAGCAGCCGTGCTGGCCCTTACCGGTGTTATAACAGTCTGGCACCTTATTGCCTTGAGTTTATTTCAGGGTCTGGTCACCTCCTTTGACATACCGGCCCGCCAGTCCCTGGTGGTTTTAATGGTAGATAAAAAGGAGGACCTGCCCAACGCCATTGCCCTGAATTCCTTTCTTTTCAACGGGGCCCGCCTGGTAGGCCCTACCGTCGCCGGCATTTTGATTGCCGTGCTGAGTGAAGGCATGTGTTTCCTGATTAACGGTGTCAGTTATTTGGCGGTGATTACGGCCCTGCTGGCGATAAGAATAAATGCCGGGCATAAGACGGAGCAGGATGCCAACCTCCTCCAGCAGTTAAAGGAAGGGTTCGGCTATGCTTTCAGTTCCGTTTCGATCCGGACTGTCCTGTCCTTTTCGGCAACTATCAGTTTTGCCGGCATGCCCTATTCTGTGCTGATGCCTGTGATAGCCCGGGAGGTCTTGTCCGGCGGGCCGGATACTTTCGGCTATTTGATAACGGCTTCTGGCCTGGGCGCTGTAACCGGTGCCCTATATATGGCTGTACGAAGAAACGTCGCCGGACTTAGCAGCCTGCTGCCGGTATCAATGGGTATTTTCGGCATAGGCCTGGTAGCGTTGTCACAATCCCGTGTTTTTGGGATATCCGTGCTGCTGATGTTGCTGACCGGTTTTGGCATGATGACTCATATGGCTTCCAACAATACCATTTTGCAAACCATTGTGGACGATGACAAACGGGGCCGGGTTATGAGTTTGTATACCATGTCCTTTTTCGGTATGGCGCCCTTCGGCAGCCTGGTGGCGGGGACGCTGGCAAGCCGTATCGGCGCGCCTGCAACGATTATGTGCTGCGGCCTAATCTGCCTGCTGGCGGCTATGTTGTTTGCCGGTAAAGCCTCAGTGATTAAAGGGGAAATCGACCGGCAAACCGGTAATACAACAATTTAAGGTTGTCAGGCGTCACCGGGACGGTTCCCGGTGAAAAACAGAGTTTTCGCTAGGCCGGGAGCTTAATAAGTAAAAGCAAGCGGCTAAAGCCATGATAGCCCTTCCTGGTTACGGGTGGGATGAATCTAATCCTTAAATAATCCTTATGATATCTGAATGAAGACAACGAAACAAATATACTTGCTCTCCTTTGGCTGAACCATTCCCATCACCCCAATATCGTCCCCTGGCGCTGCTTTGACAGCTCCGGCGGGTGTGTTGCGGTGATTTAGTGCTGTATAGCGTTAAGCATTTGGGCGTAATCTAACAGCAGGACCGCCCTTTGCTAGATAAACGGCTCTGGAAGGAATATTTGCAAAGATATAGAAGTTTTTAAAGGGTGATTGCTATATGGAAAAGAAAGGCAAGAGGACGAGGACAAAGTTTACCTGGGAGCTCTGGGCGGTTGTTATTATCGGCGCGATCATCTTCGCGCTTCCCATCCATCCGGACTACAAGTGGTTGCTGGCTATTCCGCTGTACGGTCTTTTTATTTTTTTATACTACAGGGCCAAAAAACGTTCTTCTTAAACCAAAGGTAGAGCGTTACCCGAAATAAGCTCCTTTCAGGATTTCGTAATAGTATATATTATAGTATAAATTTTTTTGAAGGGTTGGAATTATGCCGGAAAAACAACTTGAAGAAGGAAAGAAGCGTCTGGCTAAGGACGCCTTTGCCAGGCTGCTGGGTATCGAGCTTACTGAGATAAAACCCGGGTATGCCAGCGCGACTATGAAGGTTACGCCGGAATTGTTAAACGGAGAAGGGCTGACCCACGGCGGCGCTATTTTCGGGCTGGCGGACCTGGTTTTTGCTGCCGCCAGCAATTCCCACGGCAACCTGGCCCTGGCTCTGAACGTTAATATCAGTTTTATCAAAGCCACCCGCGGCGGCACCATCCTGAAAGCCGTTGCCAGGGAAGAGAGCCTGACCAGAAAAACCGGCCTGTACCGGATGGAGGTCAGGGACGAAAACGGTGAGCTGGTTGCGCTGGCGGAAGGCCTGGCCTACCGCCGTTCATAACTTGCCTTGGCCTTCCTGTGGCTGTGCCTGGCAATATTAAGTTAACCCCTGTTTTCTTTGCCTTTTACGCCCCGGTCTTTGTGGGGGGCGGACAACCCTTGAACCGGTGCCTTGAAAGCAAAAGAACCCTGGTTATACCGGGGCCCATCCATTAAGTTTATCCATTTGAAGCTTAATTGTCTGAAAGCCGTCTTATTCCGTATATTCGCGGTCTGAAGCTTTGACGCTCCCCAAATTGTTGATTAAACCGCGTTCTTTCATCTTGAGCCAGAAGGGAAGGGCGTGGTCGTAGATTTCGCTCACGGTGATTTTTTCGTACTTCGGCCGCAACATTTCCAAAGCTTGCTTTCCTATACCCCTTTGCCGGGGGTTCATCCCTATGGTCAGAACCCGGATTTCAAAGTTGTTGTTTTTTTTGAAACCAATGATCCTGACACCCCTGCCGAACTTGTAAATCGTCGCCCGCCTGTTTCCATAATAGCCTTCGCTTTCATGCATTTCGTGAAGCGTGTACATATCCTCCCCCTCCAATAGTAACAATATTAAGAATATTATAACAAATAAGACCGAAAAGAACAATGGTCCGGCTATAGATGGAATAACCAATTATGGAATCTTTGAACGGGGGCGTAACAATGGATTTTGACTTGATCGTCGTGGGGGGTGGCCCGGCCGGCATGCTGGGCGCGGCTGCGGCAGGCGCACAGGGCTTGAAGGTTGTCCTCCTGGAAAAGAACGACAGGCTGGGCAAAAAGCTTTCCCTCACCGGCAACGGCAGGTGTAATGTTACCAATTGCGGTGATTTCGAAGATTATCAAAACCACATCGTAAACAATAAAAAATTCCTGTACACTGCCCTCCACGTCTTCGACAGCTGCAGTCTCACCGGATTGCTCCGGGAGCTGGGCTTGAGAACCAGGGTGGAGGACAGGGGCAGGGTTTTTCCTGCTTCAAACAGCGCCGGTGATGTGCTCAAGGCGCTGCAGAAATACCTGGAACAGAACCGGGTGGAGGTACGGCTTCGTTCCGAAGTGGAGCGCGTCCTGGCCGGGAACGGGCGCGTGCAGGGCGTACTGGTCAGGGGGAAGGGCAGAGTGTCCGGCAGGAGCGTTTTGCTCGCTACGGGGGGCATGTCCTACAGGCAGACCGGGTCAACCGGCGACGGCCACCGCATGGCTCTGGAACTGGGCCATAACATTACAGGTCCTTTTCCAGCCCTTGTCCCCCTGGTGACTGCTGAATCCTGGGTCAAAGGCCTGCAGGGGCTGTCCCTGAAGGACGTCCTGGCCCAGGTGGGGGACGGTAAAAGGGCCATAGCGAAGAGGCGCGGCGACCTGCTTTTCACCCATTTCGGTGTTTCCGGCCCCGTTATTCTGGATCTCAGCAGTTTTTTGACCAGGGAGCCCCGTTTCCCGCTGGACCTGAAGGTGGACCTACTGCCCGGTTTAACCTGTCCGCTGGTGGAGGAGCAGCTGCAGCAGCTTTTTGCGGAAAACCCGGGCAAATCCCTGAAAAACGTCCTGGGCGCAAGCACCCTGGCACCCCAGAGGCTGGTTTACGTGCTCCTGGGACTGTCCGGAGTTGAGGGCAACAAGCAGGCGGCTCAGGTTAACCGGCAAGAGCGGGGGCAGCTGGCCAGGGTTATGAAAAACCTGGCTTTGACGGTTCTGGGGACCCGCCCGCTCAATGAAGCCATTGTAACCAGCGGGGGAATCGACATCCGGGAAGTTAACCCCTCCACGCTTGAGTCTAAAATCGTGGCAGGCTTGTACTTTGCCGGTGAAATTCTGGATACAGACGCCCTGACCGGAGGCTACAACCTGCAAATTGCCTTTTCCACCGGTTACTTGAGCGGGATCAGCGCCGCCCGGGAGCGCTCAGAAGGATAAACTATTAAGGAAAAATGAAGGACAGGTATCCTGGATCTGGTTAATCTTTGATAATACCTCTTGACTAATAAGGAATTAATCGCAATAATATATTAAGTAGTAAAATAAAATAAGTAAGGGGAGTAGCCGCCGGTTTAACCGGAGCAGGGCCGACAGTACGGTAGTAATACCCGGTTCCTGCAACCTTGCAATGGTTTGGCAAGACCTTCGTATTTTCAGGACGGAAATGCGGAGGTTTTTATATTTTTTAGCTGGGCCTTCGTTTTGCATGCCGGCCTGTAAACGATCTTATACTTATAACTTGTATGGAGGTTGATTAAATTGTATCTGGATCTACTTATTCTGGCAGCAGGTTTAGTCACAATCCTGGCCGGCGCCAATATCTTCACCAACGGAATAGAATGGCTGGGGAAGAGGTTGAACCTTTCCGAAGGCGCGGTGGGCAGTATCCTGGCAGCAGTGGGCACGGCCATGCCTGAAACAATGGTGCCTGTGATTGCCATTTTGTTCGGGCCCGGCGGGAACGCCCACGAGGTGGGCATCGGGGCTATCCTGGGCGCGCCCTTTATGCTGAGTACCCTGGCCTTTGGTGTCGTGGGCCTCTCCAAGATGGTGTACTGCCGGTGTCAGGATGATAAATCAATTGATTGCAAGCATTCCATCCTGATGAGGGATTTAAAATTTTTCATCCTGTTTTACTCCGCCGCCGTGGGGTCCGCCTTTATTCCTTATTACCTGCTGAAAGTGCCTGTGGCCCTGGCCCTGGTGGCCGGGTACGTCTACTACGTCAAGAAAACCCTACGGGACGGGGACGACCTGTCGGAGTCCGATTTAGCGCCCCTGACTTTCTGGCGGAAGAGCTCCCAGCCGCCCCTGGCCGTAATCCTTTTCCAAATCGGCTTTAGCCTGGCTTTAATTGCGGGCGGGGCGCACTATTTCGTGGACGCCCTGGGAGATCTGGCTACCAGCATCATGGTGCCGGCCCTGATCCTGTCCCTGATCATAACGCCGATTGCCACCGAGCTACCGGAGAAATTCAACAGTGTCATCTGGGTCAAGGGAGGCAAGGACACCCTGGCCATGGGTAATATCACCGGAGCTATGGTTTTTCAAAGTACCATTCTTCCCATGATCGGTATTCTCTTCACTTCCTGGCAGCTGACCCCCCTGGCCGCCCTCAGCGCCGGCCTGGCCCTGCTGTCCAGCCTGATTGTTTACCTGTTCGTGAAGAAACAAAGGGTGCTCAAGCCCCTGGTGATGATGTACCCTGTAGCCATCTATGGAATATTTTTATTATTTGTCATTACTATGATAATATAAGTAAGGAGGTGACAGGCTGCGAATGCCTGATGAACCGACTAAAATGAAATTAGACCGGCTAAAAAGAAATTAAATCGTTAAAAATATAAATTTGGGAGGTTATTGAATGAATAATTTAAAGGTCTTTCTTTTGATGGGCCTTCTCTCGGTAATTCTGGTCCTCATTGGCAGTGCGGTGGGAGGCCAGTCCGGTGCAATACTTTTCTTCTTAATTTCCCTGGCGATGAATTTCTTCACTTACTATTTCAGTGATAAAGTCGCCATTTCCATGACCCGTTCCCAGCCTGTATCCGAACGGGAGGCGCCGGAACTGTACAGTATCGTCCGCAGGCTGGCCCAGCGGGCCGGTCTTCCGATGCCCCGGCTTTATGTAACCCCTTCGCCCCAGCCCAATGCCTTTGCCACCGGGAGAAACCCCGCCAATTCGGCCGTGGCCGTCACAGAGGGCTTGCTGCAGCTTTTGAACCGTACCGAACTGGAAGGGGTGCTGGCCCACGAACTGGCCCACATTAAAAACAGGGACGTCCTGGTGGGCACCATTGCCGCGGCCTTTGCCGGAGCTATTACCATGCTGGCGAACATAATCCAGTGGGGCGCCATTTTAGGCATGGGACGCGACGATGAAGAGGGGGGTGCGGGTGCCCTGGGTGCCCTCCTGCTGGCCATCATCGCTCCCATTGCAGCGATGATTATTCAGATGGCAATTTCCCGTTCCCGGGAATATGGCGCCGATGAGACCGGTGCCCGCATTGCAGGGAACACGCAGGGGCTGGCCAGCGCCCTCCTGAAGCTGGAAAGTGCTGCCCACAGGATTCCCATGCAGGTGAATCCCGCGGCTTCCCATCTCTTTATCGTCAATCCCCTTTCCGGCCAGTCCGTAGCCAGGCTCTTCAGCACCCACCCACCCATCGCCGACAGGGTGGAGCGTTTGAAGAAAATGAGGGTCTAGCCCGGCAAAGCCTGGAAAGGCAAAACCGGAGTAATCATAACAATTCACTAAACCAGCAAAAGCAAGTCTCTTTCTTTAAGGGCTTGCTTTTTTTAAGTTTTTATGCCCATTTTTGTGCCTATAATTGATAGGGCAAATATGTGCTGTCTTTAAATAACGGAATTTTGGTTTGACTTAAATAATTTGCTTGGCATAGGTGCAATTATTTTTGTCTATACTTGAAAGAGGTTTTTTAGGATGTTGTGCTGACAAAGAGGCGCCTGGTAGCAGGGCGGCTTTAAGTCAATTAAAGGAAGAAATAATAACGCTGGGGGGGAATGCCGGTGGCCCAGACCATATCAATCGGCTCCACACAGCATATAGACCTGTTTAAGGCCAAACTTGGCCGTCAGCTGAAGCTGTGTGAAGGGGACGGGTTAAAGATTTATCTGGAAGAGAGCCCGGCCGGAAAATACACCTTTTTATTCTGCCGGATTGCTGATGATAAAGGCAAGCGTGCCGGGGAGGATGTCCAGAGCCTTTTCAAGTACTACCTGGCCGATGTCATATCTGATATCATCCTCAACCACTGGGAGGATCCCCTGCTCAAGGAAATCATCAGAGAAAACTACTATTATTTTGGAGAGGAAGAGAGAGACATCATCTTTCAATACGCTTTGCGTCACATTAACCGGGAGGGGAAAGACTCTCAGAATACAGTTTACTGGCTGGGGCGCAAAAACCGGATTATCCAAAAAATCCTGGATTACCTGGATGCCAACAATTGGATTAATATTGACGGGTTTATTCGTTTCAGGCTCAAAGACTACATCGGGGAACTGCGCGATGCCGCTGAAAAGGCTGTTGACGAGTTTCTGATGGAGAGGGAGTACCGGGAATTCATCCAGCTCCTGAAGTATTTTGTGGAAGTACAGGAGCCCCGTATGGATGTCGTACACGTGCTTGTTGCCGGTAGCCTTTTTAAACTCTTCGACGGCCGGATGCAGCCGGTTAAAAGCGAATACCTGGATGGGTTTATCGTGAACATGGTTGACAACGAGATAAACTACGAAGACCTCCTGATCAGCGCCTTGATAACCATTGCCCCTAAGCAGGTTACGCTGCACTATAAAAGCCGGGAAGGGCACTCGGTTACGCTGGATACGATTAAGAATGTGTTCGAGGGGAAGGTTAACGAGTGCATGGGCTGCATCCTCTGCCAGGAACCCCGGAATTGAAGGGTTATCTGGCTTTTTACTGGGAAACTGCCGGTTGCCCGGTGTTCCTTCGCAGGGTTCTTTTTTGATCGGCCAACGGGTCCGGGAGTAAGACAGTGCATAGTTCGGGGAATTATGGGATTAAGGGGGCGGCCAATAGGGTCCCGGGAGTAAGGCAGTGGTATGGAAGCTCAGGTACAGGGTATCAAGTTACGAGGAGATCATGGCGTACATACCGGGAAAAGTAAGGAAACCTGCTGCCTTTCCTGCGGGGAGGCTCTCAGGGCAGGCCATTCTTTTTGTATGAGTAAAATTAATGTGGGTTTTCAGTATAGGGAGCAGTAAAAACAGGTAAAAAAAG
>LFSA01000063.1:0-375 GCA_001512635.1 Pelotomaculum sp. DTU098
GCCCTTGACGACCACCACCGTTTGGCGATCCAGTTATACATGGGGCTTTCTATGGTCGGGTCACTGCCGTCTAAGGTATAGTGGACCTTATCTTCATCGTCGTAGGGACTGTGCATTTCTACCATAGTCCCTGCGGCTACTACACCCGCCTCCGGAGTGAGAGTGGGAGCATCCCATTTGGCCGCTGGCTCGGTTAGCACCTCGATTTCCGTCACATATTTTGCGAACCTGGCATTGGTCTGCTGGGTTACCGCCCGCTGACCATAAAGCAGGTGGTTAGCGTCTGCGCGGCTAAAGTTTTCCGGATCCTCGATATCATCGTAGTCTTGAGCAGAGAAACTCTTGTGAGCAATGATGGTATCTACCAGTACTTTA
>LFSA01000063.1:432-759 GCA_001512635.1 Pelotomaculum sp. DTU098
CATGAAATTAGGGAAACGGTACCGGGGTGTATTTAATAACTCATCAACCGTAAAGGTCGCTGCAAATCCATCTCTAGAAATAAATTTGATCTGTGTGGCCTCCGGTTTGATTCCCCCGGCTGCATTAAGCAGGTCGATCAGTTTAACGCCCTGTCCCCTGTACCAGCTTTTGGTGGGCCAGGTGTTAATGGTGCTGTAGATTACATCTTGTTGTGGTAAAGTAGTCCCGTCTGACAATGTCTCCGTGCCCTGGAGTTGCGCCTGGGTAATAATCACGGGTTCTGCGCTGTTCAAACCGGGACCCGATATGGTAATATCGCCTCCGGC
>LFSA01000115.1 GCA_001512635.1 Pelotomaculum sp. DTU098
AGGTAGGAGAGATGAAAATGTCCGTTGGAATGCTGGCTTTAAAATTGAGCATTAGCGGGATGGGAGCCACTTTTTTGATCCTCGGCCTTCTCGGCCTGATGATGCACTGTTTCAGGTACGCCTTTAACACCGGCAAGCTAGCCGTGGCCGGGAACGCTTCCGGTTTGCCCGGGCACCTCCCCGCCGAGGAAGAAGAGGAAGAAAAAGAAGAACTGGTTGCTGTCTGCGCTGCAGCGTCCTATTACGCCCGGCTCAAGTATAAGCGGCCGGTTCTGGTTAAAGCCGTAACCCCTGTTTGGGATGCGGGACACGAATCTAACTGGCTGGCCACCGGCAGGCGCGAATTACTGAGTTCCGGGCTCAATCTAAGGAGTGTTAAATGATGGAAAAACTAAGAATTACCGTAAATGGCCGGAGTTATGACGTAACAGTGGAAGTTCTGGAAACAGACGAAAACAAACACAGCCCCAAAAGAGAACCTGAGAGTTTTCCCGTCCAGCCATTGACGGCAATCAACGGGGGCAAGGCCCAGGCAAACACGTCCAAAGGCAACACGGGAAGCAGTCCGGGAAACAGTGCAGGAAAGACAATTAATTCTCCCATGCCCGGCACCATCCTGAGTATCAAAGTTAACTCCGGCGACCAGGTGAAAAGAGGCCAGGTGCTGATTATCCTGGAAGCAATGAAAATGGAGAACGAAATTATGGCTGATAGTGATGGAACTATTCGGGATATCCATGTCTCCCCGGGTCAGAGCGTTCAGACGGGAGATTTACTTATTACATTAACTTAAAAGAACTTAAAAGCTTGTCACACTGGCTTTAATAAAGGAGCTGAGGGGTTCTGGAAGTCATCGTTGAAATCTGGCAGAGCACGGGCATAGCCAACCTGTCCTGGAGAGAGGCAACCATGATTGCCGTTGCCTGTTTACTTCTCTACCTGGCTATTGTAAAACAATACGAGCCCCTGCTTCTCTTGCCCATCGCCTTTGGAGTGTTGCTGGCAAACCTGCCTTTGACCGGTCTTACCGAAGAAGGCGGGTTAATCTACTGGCTCTACCAGGGAGTGAAACTAGGGATATACCCTCCCCTGATTTTCCTCGGCATCGGGGCTATGACCGATTTTGGCCCCCTGCTGGCCAACCCTAAAACCATTCTGCTGGGCGCAGCCGCACAACTCGGTATTTTTACAACCCTGACGGCCGCCCTGTTTCTTGGCTTCACCCCGGCGCAGGCTGCCTCCATCAGCATCATCGGGGGCGCGGACGGCCCTACGGCAATCTTCCTCACGTCCAAACTGGCGCCGGAACTGCTGGGGCCCATTGCTATCGCCGCCTATTCTTATATGGCGCTGGTTCCCATTATCCAACCACCGATTATGAAGGCCCTGACCACGCAAAAGGAACGCCTTGTGGTAATGGAGCAGCCCCGCACTGTGAGTAAAACGGAAAAAATCATTTTTCCTATTTTTGTAACCATTGTCGCCGTTCTCTTTGTACCGGCGGCCGGCTCCCTGCTCGGCATGCTGATGCTGGGCAACCTGATGCGGGAGTGCGGCGTGGTGGACCGCCTTTCCAAAACAGCTCAAAATGAACTTATTAACATTGTTACTATTTTTCTCGCCCTCACCGTCGGGGCTACGGCCAAGGGCGAAACCTTCCTGACACTGCAGACCATAGAAATTATTGTGATGGGCCTGCTGGCCTTTGCTATGGGCACTGCAGGGGGTGTGCTCTTAGGAAAGCTGATGTACTATTTGACAGGTGGTAAAGTGAACCCGCTGATCGGTTCGGCTGGAGTGTCGGCAGTCCCCATGGCCGCCAGGGTCTCGCAAAAAGTCGGGCAGGAGTATAATCCCGGCAATTACCTGCTGATGCATGCCATGGGCCCGAACGTAGCCGGCGTAATTGGCTCTGCCGTAGCAGCGGGCGTATTGCTGAGCCTGTTGCAGTAAAGGGATATCTACCTAATCAACCGTAAACTATAAATGGAAAAGAATCAACTGGAAAAGAATCAACGCACCCTGCGTCAGCAGGGTGTTTTTTATTTTGAAAAAGGCGCAAACCAGCCAAGCCCTGAGCCGGCAATTAGAGCCGAAGATGTGTCTTAAACATGCTGAGAGAATTCCTGGGCAAAAAAGGGGCTGAGAGTAAAACAGATGAAGTCCCGTTCAGTAAGCGCCAGCCCCTGTCCTTACTTGCAATCCGTGCCCGTCTGTTTCGATAATGACCGCGCCATCCAGATCGGTGCGGTATACTTTTGCCCCGCTGTGCTCAAGCAGCTCCAGGGTGGAAGGCGCGGGATGCCCGAAGGTATTGTGGGCCCCCACCTGGATTACGGCAATTTCGGGCCGCACCTGCTGCACTAGTTCCGGCAACAGGGTGCGGCTGCCATGGTGGGGCATCTTTAAAACATCCGCCTCCAGCTCCTCCCCCCTTTCAAGGAGTTTTCTCTGCGCCTCCAGCTCGACGTCTCCGGTAAAAAGGAAAGCCCTGTCTTTGTATGTTAGCTTTAAAACCAGTGAAATATTATTCAGGCTTGCTTCGGAAGCAGGCATTTCCCCCGGGGACAAAAATTTAAGATCAACTCTGCTGTCCAGCGCCAGGCTGTCCCCTGCTCCGGCTGCCTCCACCGGAATACCACTTGCCTCCATGTTTTTCACAAGGGCTGTAAAGGCCGCGGGGATCTCTTCGGCAGTTTCATCCCCCGAAGCCCCCCCGCTCCCACCCGTCAGGGCTGCCGGGGGCACCAGCGCCAGGCTCACAGGAAAGTTTTTGACCAGATAAGCCGCACCCCCGGCGTGGTCCTCGTGGGGGTGCGTTAAAACAAGCACGTCCAGGCGGCGCACGCCGATCCTTCTGAGATAAGGAGCCACCACCTGGCTGCCTGCCCCGCTGCCGCTCAAAAATTCATCCCGCCAGCCGCCGGTATCAATCAGCATATTCCTCCCGCCCGGCGTCTGCACCAGGCTGCAGTCACCCTGACCCACGTCGATAAAATGGACCACCAGCTTCTGGCCTTCCCCGGTCCATGGCCACCAGACCAGCAGCAGGACAAGTCCCAGGGCTGTCGCCACCACCGTCCAGTTTTTAAACCTCTGGAGGACAGCCGGACCCCAGGCTCCGGAACAGATTCCAACAACAAGAAAGAGGCCGCCGTACCATACCGCCGCTAACAGCACAGGGGGCGTGGGCAGATAGATTACCGCGCCTGGAAGCCCCTGAAGCATGCCCACCAGAGACAGGAATAAATCCAGGAAAAGCCCGGTGGAGGCATTGATTACCCCCGCTAGAGGAAGCCAGAACAAACCCAGGATTGCAGCCAGAATCCCCAGGAGCAGAATCAGCCCCACCAGGGGTGCGGCCAGAAGGTTCGCCAGTAAGGATACCGGAGAGAACAAATTATAGTACCAGGCAACCAGGGGAACCGTGGCAAGCTGCGCCGCCAGGGGAACTGCCAGGGCCAGGGCAGCAACCCGCACAAACTTTTCAGGTATTCCCTGCTGGACAGGGTTTCCCCGCAACCCTGGCACGGCAACCCGTGTTGCGCTTTCAGACAAGCCTCTCAGGGGCCTGGCCAGGCCAGCGGCCAAAAGCGGCCCCAGGTATAATATCCCCCAGGTGGCCGTAAAGGAAAGCTGAAAGCCGGGGTTGAATATTTGCTGCGGTTTCCAGATAAGTATAATCAGGGCCGCCAGGGCCAGGGTGGTGGGCCAGTCCCGGTCGCGTCCCAGGTGGTGGGCCCACACGAAAAGCAGAGCCATGAATGTGGCCCGGAGTACGGCAGGATTTAAACCCGTCATCAGCGCGTAAAAAAGCAGCACCGGAGTGACCAGGGGAGCGGTGCAAGCCGGCGGCGCCCTGAACAGGCCCAGTAACCCCATGAGGCCGCCCAGGACCAGCCCCACGTGCAGCCCGGACACGCTCAGGATATGGACAATACCGGTTTCACTGAAGGCCTGGCGGGTCTCCTGGTCAATTAAGCCCTGGGAGCCGAAAACAATCCCGTTCAAAATAGCTGCCTGGGCTGGCGCCAGGGAGTGGGTCGCAGCAGCCGCAAGCTTCTGTTTCACCGCGAGGGCTGCACTAACCAGCGGATTTATTCTGCCGGCGCCGGTTTTGACCAGGGAATCCTCTCCCCGGGCCAGCAGGACAACGTGGATCCCCTCGCGTTCCAGGTAGGTCCGGTAATTAAAGGCTCCCGGGTTACCCGGCGTATCGGGCCTGATCAACAGTCCGGATACCTTCAAGATGTCACCGTAACTGAAAACCCTGTTGCAATCTTTTACCTGGAGACGCACTGTTCCAGATACAGGATACCGCTCCCCACCCCTGATAACTTCCTGCGCCCTGAACTGGTAGAGGACCTGATCCGCCCTTACGTCAGGACCGGAAGAGACCTGTCCCACCAGGACAATCCTCTGTCCGGCAAATTGAACCAGGGAAGTTTTGCTTTCTTCCATCTCCAGCCGGGACAGAAGCAGGCCCAACAGGAGGAAAAGCACCAGGAGGGCACGACGGTTTCCCCGCCAGTCCAGTATGTAACCGGCTACAACGATGAGCAGGCAAAATACTACCAGGATCATGGCCGTCGTCGCTTTAAACCGGGTAAATTCGCCAAGGAGCACCCCGGCAATATAGAAGCACGCAAAAAAAACAATGGGCCTGTTCATGTCCCTCTCCGCGGCGAAAGATAATTTTGCCATTTATTGCACGATTGGCAATTATTTCGACGAGCAGCCAGTTTATTCCTTTGAAGATATTTGTCGAAATGAGAATTAGTTCTATACATTTAAAGATAGCTCAAGCCTTCTTAATAAAAGGGAAAAAATATTTTTAATAAATCTCAAAACTATGTAGGATTTCTCAGGTTTAAGTAGAATGGGTATATTAAACTGATTATAAAATCTCCGAGCCTGGCAAGCCTTAACAAAGATAAGGTTACCAGGCCGATAGGGTGTTCTAAGTAATTAGATCGCCTCCCATTGTGGAAAGGAGTGCATAGCATTGCTTTAGAAAAGCTCTGTCCTTTTTCAGCACAATGGGGCAGGGCTTTTCTTATTAACTCCCTGCCTGCCCGGAATCTGTTATAGCCTTACCATTGCCTGGAACCGGGTCAGGTGAGCGTGTATCCGGATAGACTGGTTAACTAACATAGATAGAAAATTTGTCGGGGGTTAAATACACACTCTCGTGATGCTTGAATATGCATATCGTCTAAGCTATACTCCTTACCCCGTATCGATATAACGCCTTTATTGATTATAGTGCACATGCTTTTCCAAAAGACGGAGTTCATGTCCCGGGTCAAGTTCATCAAAAGGAGGTGAATTTAAGAATCTCAATAATGGTTTTAGAATATATAAAAACATAAAAAAACTGCTGTTACCAGCATCCAGACCCGGCCTTGCATTTACTCGTCTTTGGAATTTATGAAATAGCCTAGCCGGGGAAGCTTTCTTGAAGTTCTAATAAAACATTCTTACCGGTTAAGCCTTAACGCAGGCAAGGGTTAAGCAATTATCAAATCTATTCCCCCGCTCACGGCATTGCAAAGGGTAGAATTTGGGAGGAGAAATTTAATGGATTTAGTTAAGTTAACCATTAACGGGCAAGAAATTGAAGTTGAGGCAGGTACAACGATCCTCAAAGCAGCCGAACTGATGGGAATTGATATCCCACGCCTCTGCTATGATGAGGATTTGAGTTCAGTTGGCGCCTGCCGTTTATGTGTAGTGGAGGTACAAGGAGCGCGCGCCCTGGTGGCTTCGTGCGCGACAGCAGTAACTTCGGGAATGGTCGTAGAAACCCATTCTCCGGCTGTGATGGAAGCAAGACGAACCATCCTTGAACTGCTGATTGCCAACCATCCCCTTGATTGTCTCACCTGCGAGAAAGCAGGCGACTGCAAGCTGATGGACTACTGCTACGAATATGGAATAAAGGAAAGCTCCTTCGAAGGGGAAAAACACGATTACCCCATTGATGATAGCAACCCGTTCATCGTCCGCGACATGAATAAATGTATTCTGTGCGGAAAATGTGTTCGCGCCTGTGACGAAATCACCGGTCAAAACACCATTGATTTTGCTTACAGGGGCTTTAAATGCAAAACCACGACCTTTTATGATGAAGAACTTGTTGAATCCAACTGCGTATTTTGCGGCCAGTGTGTTGCCGTCTGCCCAACCGGAGCCTTAACCGAAAAGCAGATGCAGGGTCAAGGACGCCGCTGGGAGCTCAAGAGAACCAGGACAACCTGCCCCTTCTGCGGTACGGGTTGTAACTTCGACCTTTGCACCAAGGACGGAAAAATTGTCGGCGTCTTATCCAATCCCAAAGCCCCGACCAACGGTCGCGCCCTCTGCGTCAAAGGCCGCTTCGGCTGGGATTTTGTCCATAGCGAGAAACGCCTCACAACTCCGCTGATTAAAAAGGACGGGGAATTTGTACCCGCTTCCTGGGATGAGGCCCTTGATTTAATTGCTACCCGCTTTAAAGAAATCAAGGAAAAATACGGGCCGGACGCCTTTGCTGCCCTGAGTTCCGCCCGCTGCACCAATGAGGAAAACTACCTGGTTCAAAAATTTACAAGGGCGGTGATGGGCACAAATAACGTCGACCACTGTGCCCGTACCTGACACGCGCCCACAGTGGCCGGTCTGGCCACCTCTTTCGGCAGCGGCGCAATGACCAATTCCATTAACGAAATCACAACTCATGCCCAGTTGATGTTATTAATCGGCACCAACACCACGGAAGCACACCCCGTCATCGGCTATAAAATGAGACAGGCCAAGCGCCGCGGCGCCAAGCTCATTGTCGTCGACCCCAGGCGCATCGATCTGGCGGAGGAAGCCGATTACTGGCTCCAAATCAAGCCGGGCACAGATATCCCCTTCCTTAACGGCTTGATGCATATCATTATTAAAGAAGACCTCTATGACAAGGCTTTCGTCGAATCCAGAACCGAAAACTTTGAAGCGCTGGCAGAAACCGTTAAAAAGTATACGCCTGAATATGTTTCCGAACTGACAGGAATACCCGTGGATGACCTCTATGCCGTGGCTCGTCTTTACGCTACCACAGACAGGGCTATGATCTTCTATACCCTGGGAATTACCGAGCACGTCTGCGGGACCTACAACGTCATGAGCATTGCCAACCTGGCTATGCTGACCGGGCACCTGGGACGGCCGGGCACGGGCGTCAACCCCATCCGGGGTCAGAACAACGTGCAGGGAGCCTGCGACATGGGAGCGCTGCCCAATGTCTATTCAGGCTATCAGCCCGTTATTAACCCCGATGTCCGGGCTAAATTTGAGAAGGCCTGGGGTGTATCCCTCCCCGACAAGGTCGGCCTGATGATCCCCGAAATGTTTGACAAGGCCAATGCCGGGGAAATAAAAGCCATGTATATCCTTGGTGAAAACCCGGTTCTGACGGACCCCAATAGCAATCACATCCGCTCCGGTTTAGAAAAACTGGAATTCCTGGTAGTCCATGAATTATTCCTGAGCGAAACGGCAGAATATGCGGACGTAGTCCTGCCAGCCGCCAGTTTTGCTGAAACAGACGGAACCTTTGACAGCACTGAGCGCCGGGTGCAGCGGGTACGGAAGGCTATTGAGCCGATCCCGGGAAGAACAAACTGGCAGACCATTATGGCTCTCAGCGCCAAGATGGGCTATCCTATGAATTATAATACTCCCGAGGATATTTGGAACGAGATGGCTTCCCTCACCCCTGCCTTCGCCGGAATTACCTATGAAAAATTAGAGGAAAAGGGAATCCAGTGGCCCTGTCCCACCATTGATCACCCCGGCACACCCTTCCTGCACGCCGGTACATTCACCCGGGGCAAGGGTCTATTCCAGGCCATTGAACATATTCCTCCGGCGGAAATGCCCGACGAGGAATATCCATTCCTGCTTTCAACCGGCCGGATCCTCCAGCACTACAATGTCACCACTCCTTACTCCAAGGGGATTCAGAGCATGTGGCCGGAGGAGTACTCTGAGTTTAACCCGGTTGACGCAGAACGGCTTGGTGTCAAAACTGGAGACCAGGTTAGGGTCACGTCCAGGCGCGGGCAAATTACAACCAAGATTAAAGTTACGGACAGGGTTCCCCCGGGAATGCTGTGGATGTCCTTCCACTATGCAGCCAGCCCGGCTAACGTTATCACCAGCGCCGCTCTGGACCCAATTACAAAAACTGGTGAGTATAAAGTCGCAGCAGTCAAAATAGAAAAAATCTAGGAGGTTTTATGATGCGGAAGGTACCGGTAACCGAAGCTGTTGGTATGGTACTCGGTCATGATATAACAAAAATAGTTCCCGGTTGCGAAAAAGGAAGGGCCTTCCGCAGAGGCCAGGTCATTACGCCCGGCGATATTCCAAAACTCCTGGATTTGGGTAAGAAACACATTTACGTATGGGAACCAGAAACAGACCTGATCCACGAAGATGACGCCGCTCTGCGCCTGGCCCGGCATTCTGCCGGGCCAGGTCTGAGCTGGGATCAACCAAACCAGGGAAGAGTCAATATCCGGGCAACACGCAATGGACTTTTTAAAGTACATGTGAACCGGCTGCGCAATGTCAATGAACTAGACAATATCGTCATGGCCACCCTGCATAACAATAGGGTTGTAACAAAGGATCAGGTTGTAGCCGGTACCAGGATCATTCCACTGGCAATAGAGCGGCACCTTCTGGAGGCCGCTGAAGAGATTTGCGCAAAGCCAAGCCCCTTACTAACGGTAAAACCCTTTCAATCGCTTTGGGTAGGGGTTGTAACAACCGGCAGCGAGGTTTACTCAGGCCGGATCCAGGATGGTTTTTGCAGTGTTATCCGGCAAAAAATCGCCCCCTTTAATGCCAGATTCCTAGGACAGGTAATTGTTCCGGACGATCCCCAGGTTATTTCCAGCCAAATCCGCCAGATGATAGCCGAAGGTGCGGAGTTGGTTATGGTTACCGGGGGTATGTCGGTTGACCCCGACGATGTAACTCCTACCGGGATCAGGGCTACAGGAGCAGATGTCGTTTTTTATGGCGCGCCGGTTCTCCCCGGCTCCATGTTTATGCTGGCTTACCTGGGCCGTGTACCGATTTGCGGACTGCCGGGCTGTGTAATGTTCAATAAAACCACCATTCTTGACCTAATTCTGCCGCGCATTTTTGCCGAAGAGCGTTTGAACCGTTCGGACATTGTAAACCTGGGGCACGGTGGCCTCTGTGAAGAATGTGAAACCTGCCGGTATCCGGCCTGCCCTTTCGGCAAGGCCACCTAAATGTGGTTTTTAGGGGGTGGAAATTCAAATGCTTTCAGATATAAAACTTGAAGAGGCTCAGGAAATCTTGCTGAGCCTCGCTGCTCCCTTACCGGAGGAAACGCTCCCTTTGCTGCAAACACCGGGCCGTGTTATTGCCAGGGATTTATACGCCGATCATGACCTGCCTCCCTGTCCCCAGGCTGTGGTTGACGGCTATGCCATCAACACTGAACCTGCAAATGCTCCGCAAAGCTATGATCTAATAGAGATTCTCCGGCCTGGTAAAAAACCGGATTTTCCCCTCCACCCGGGTCAGGCCGCCAGCGTATTGACCGGTAGTCCACTACCTTCAGGCACCCTGGCAGTTGTGCCGCAGGAAATAACCAGACTTGAGAGCAACCGTGTTCTGATATCTGAAAAAATCCTGCCCGGTGAAAACATCAAGCCGCAGGGAGAAGATTTTAAAGCCGGGGACTTGCTAGTAGCGCAGGGTACCCGCCTGGAGCCAGGCGCATTGGGAGTCCTGGCAGCATATGGTATTAATAAAGTACCTGTTATTAAAAAACCCAGGGTCGCGGTGCTCAGCCTGGGCCAGAACATCGTCCCCTATGACAGGGTACCGGAACCCGGTCAGATGCGGGACAGTAACGGCCCCCTCCTGGCTGCCTTTGTCATGCGTGACGGGGGTCAGGTGACCGGATTGACGGTAACAGGGGCTGAAGACGCTTCAAACCTGAGGGTGCACCTGGAAAAGCTGTTGCAGCAAGCAGATCTCGTAATCACCACTGGGGGAGCCGCTACCGGAGCATACGACAAGGCTGTATACATGTTAAAACATATTGGAGCCCGCTTGCTTTTTTGGGGGGTCAAAATCAAACCGGGCGCTCACAGTGGAGCTGCCATATGCAACACGAAGTTTATTATTGCCCTGTCCGGAAACCCCGCAGCCTGTGCCGTGGGCTACCATCTCCTGGCAGCTCCGGTTTTGCGCGCTCTCCAGGGACTAAACCCGCATTACCGGCGCCTTCCAGCATCATGCTCGAATTCTTTTCCCAAAAAGACAGCCACCCGGCGATTTCTACACGGATATGCGGAAAGCAGCGATGGAAAATGGCAAGTAACTATTCTGCCGGGACAGAAGTCAAGTATGCTCCGGGCTCTGCTCAGGTCAAACGCGCTAATCGACCTGCCACCGGGCCACCCTCCTGTGGAGAAAGGTCAAAGTTTATCCATTATCCTCCTTTAATCGTCATTTGCCGGGTAGGGAAAATAATCTGAGCAAACAAAGTCTGGGGAAGGACGTCCCCGTTCCGGGAATCAGGCCTCCTTCTGGAAGGGATTGGATTATGGAAAAGGCTGAAATGGGAATTAATAAGAGGGCTTCCATTTCCGAACCGCCGGTTCATCGAAACCGTCAAGCTATTATTCAGAGAATTGCCCTGGATGCTCTGGCCCAGGGCTGCAATGAATCGGAGGCCCTGGGCCTGTTTTTCTGGAAACTTGCCGGTTTGGATCCACCGGTAGGTAATAAGGAACAGTTATTGTTTTGCGCCCTTTTCCGGATGCATCAAAGCTGCCTGAACACCAGAATCCATAGCCGCGAAGAAGCTTTTAAGCTCCTCGGGATATCTGCCGAGGAGCTGGATTTAACGCATAAAAAAACAATAGGCAGAGCCAAAGCTGCCTATTGGAAACAATTTAATGAACTCTCCAGTGATTTAAAAATGTTTCTTTCTAATGCACCAAAAATTGGTGCGATGAAAAAGGCATTGAGCTTTATCACAGATTGTAATATTATCTGAAGAAAATTTGATTGTAAAAAAATTGGAGTGAAAAAGCGCTGAAAGATAATTTTTGATAGTTGTTATAAATGGTTTATAGCTGGCAAATTTACATAGAAACTCTTTCTGGATGGCTGTATACAGTTAATCTTTCTCCACGGGCAAAGCCGACCACGGCCAGATTAAACTCATCAGCCAGTTCAACAGCCAGGAATGTAGGTGCGGAACGCGAGACCACAACCGGTATCCCGTAGTGTGCCGCCTTGATCAGTATTTCCGAGGAAATCCTCCCACTGAGGAGCAGGCATTTATCCTTCGGGTCGATTCTATTTAAGAAAGCATACCCCAGGACCCTGTCAACGGCGTTGTGGCGTCCGATGTCTTCGTATCTAACCAGCATCCCCTTGCTGTCGCCCAGAGCCGCACTGTGCACGCCGCCTGTTTTGCGGAAGGTAGTCGACTCTTCCTCCAGCAAGCCGATTAAGTGTAAAAGATGGGCTGCTTCAAAAACATGATCAGACTGAACAGGCTTCAACTTGCGGGCATCATTGATAAAATACAGGGCTGCCCGTCCCTTGCCGCAGCAACTGGCAATTTGCCGCCGTAGAAAATTCTCCAGTTGCGGTACCGGCTCAACGGTATCCACCCAGAGTAAACCGTCCGGTTCGTTGTAAGTTATATTCTTGATATCCGAATAATCTTGCAATAATCCTTCACTCAGTAAAAAACCCACCGCCAGTTCCTTGTGGCTGCCGGGTGAACATACTAAAGTGGCCAGTTCAGTATCGTTTACATATATGGTCAGGGGTATTTCAACTACAACAGGGGCAGTTTTGGATTCTGTTATCCCCCCGTCGTATATTTTAACACTGCGCTCCTTGTAAAGTGAAGGCTGGCTCATTTAAAAGTTCACTCCTTTGATTTATGTTTTACAAATAGTTTATTCCGTTTGAGTTTTTAAAATTGGGTTAAAGTGATAATTTCAATATGTTTTATGTAGTTTCTATTCTATCATATCTTTCAAGTGCGGCAAATAAATTTATAAATTATATTATTAATGAATAATCCCAATCAGGGATATAAGAGCTTATGATCTTAGGCAGCGTTATCAACCCGGCTTAAAGTGGCCTTTTCCAATTATACTTACAACAAGAAGCATGTTTTAATACTTTTCCGCAAGGAAGTACAGATATGTCCGGTAAATACTCAATCAAACCCATAGGGGAAATAAAACGCCTTAACAACAAGCAAAGTGATGTTTCAGGTTTAACACCCAACGCCATTGTTGAGGTTTTCCCTGAATATTCTGAAGCTATTCTCACCGTAGAACAAAACTCTCACCTGTGGATCCTAACCTGGTTTCATCTTGCAAACAGGGATACCCTCATAGTCAAACCATCCAGGAACAATCCCGCTCTCCCTTCCTTTGGTGTGTTTGGGATCAGGGCGCCGGACCGCCCCAACCCCATCGGTATGTATCTGGTCCAGCTAGTAAAAGTGGAGAATAATTTACTTTACGTTACAAATATTGACGCCGTTGACGGTACACCTGTAATTGATATAAAACCTTATTACGAAAACGACATTGTCTTTTCACCGCGAACTCCAAATATTAAGCCAGTTTATAGGGAAAAGCTAATAAAACTGTTTTTCAAACAAGCTATCGCCCACCATCAAGAGGAATGCCCCGGCCTTTTTATGGGAGTACGCATGGCTGTACTGGCTGAAGAGATCTTCGGCCACATCAATTCCCCTGAGCTTGGCCTCCTGGTGGAAGGTTCCCCCTGTCTGGCCGATACCCTGCAGGGCCTGTCCAGGGCCAGGCTGGCCAATCCTTCAAGATTCAGATTCGAATATTCCCCCAGCCCCGGTCAAAGCACCTGGAACAGAAAAGGAGAATTATTAAAGATCTCCGCCCTGCGCCAGATTAACCACAAGGAATTCTGGGAGCTGCCCGACCATGAAATAATGAAATATTCTTTGCCTCAACGTTCCTGACAACAAATTGATGTTTTATACCCCTAAAACAATATAATTCACTCCCCAACACTATTCCTAACTAGCCCGGCTTTTCCGACCAAGAAAACCGGGAATTTTTTATTCAAGGGTGCGGTACCTGGCCTTTTCCGAGCCCCATCCAAACATGAGCCAAAAGCAATATTTATAATGACTTTTTACAGGTCCGTGAGATTTGGTATCAAACTTGAGTAAAAACTACCACACTGGGCAGCACTAACATAGCAACCAGGGAATATTCACTGGGAATGGTAGCTCATTACAGGATATAATATCCTGAATAGTTGACTATTGGATAAACCAGGTGATAAACTATTGCTAACGATATATATCGCTACCGATATAAACGTTAAAGGTAATGGTTGAAACCCCTTTTACACACAGCAGCAGAGCCTTGAAAAAAATCTGATTATTCAATTAACTATTCAAGGAAAGGAGTTGTGATTTCAGGGGAGCGTCCCGCAGCTATTAGGGGCAGGTAACCGGCAGCACATGAAAAAGGAAAAAGAAAACATATATGAAAAACTCATTGATTTTTCCAAATTAAGCAGAGGCCTGCTTTTAAAGGGCCTTCTACCCTATTATGTCCTGGGCCTGCTTGCCCGGGAGAAGATGTATGGAAAACAAATCATAGACCGGATCTATCAGGTTACCGCGGAAAACTGGAAGCCCTCCCCGGGGTCCGTTTATCCCCTGCTAAAGAAGATGGTGCGTTTAGGTCTTGTTTCTGAACATGTTGATGATTCAAGCGGTATTCCCAAACGTGTTTATGAGCTGAAAGACGCCGGGAGGGAAGTCTATAAAGATATGCGGGATGAAATTAAACCACGGCTGGAACGAACCATTAAGTTGCTTACCCTGCACCTGAAAGAGCTGGATAAGGATCTTTAAGGCACTTCTTTTTGCATAAGCACCTTTTGTCCATCAATTCAGTCCGTTAAAAGATCGCGTAAAAAGAGCCAGGCCTTTCTTAAAATAACAGTACTTAAAGTTTTAAAATGTGCCAGGATTTATATTCATCCTCTGTGACGCCGGAGCAACGTTATACGGTAACTGAAATACCTTCCTTTGACCATACAGGATACCAGTCAACAGTTCTAAAGTTCCTCTACCCTATTAATCGCTTAACTTGCTGGAAGGGAGCTTAAAAGCATGGCCGAAAAAAAGAAAGCCAAAGGGCTGAAGATATTAGCTGTTTTTCTCGTGCCCCTACTACTTTTGCTGGGGGCAGGACTAATCTACCTCAAAAGGAATACATTTGATTATTACATCCTAAAACCCATTGACCTCAATTATACAGTGCTGGCAAGCGGGCGGGTCAGCTTTCCCCAGCCATATGAGATTGCTGCTGTTACGTCCGGAAAAATAACAGCCATCAACTGCCAAGAAGGGGAACTGGTACGGGAAGGCCAGTTGCTGGTGGAAATGGATGACTACCAGGAGAGGCAGAATGTGTTGTCGGCTATGAGCAATCTTAACCTGATCCGGAGCAAGAAAAAAAACATCGAGGAAGAAGTATTGCCCAGGCAGGAAGAGCAGGTCCGCCATGACCTGGTTAAGCTACAAGAGGCAGAGCAGGAAATGAACCGCCTTAAGATCCTGAGTGAGCAAGGGGCTGTACCGGCGGTGGATTATGAAAAAGCCTGCCATAATTATCAACTTCTGCTTTCTCAATACAACCAGGCTGTTATTACCAGGGACGCCCTGGCCGGAGGAAGCAGCATGGCGGAAATTGATGCTCAGATTTCCTATTATGAAACCCAGTTGAAAATTGCCGAAAATGAATTAGCTAATAAGAAAATAGTATCACCGGTTACAGGTACTGTCAGCAAGATTAATTACTCAGCAGGCCAGCAGGTAACGGCCGGGGATGTGGTTTTAACCGTGTTGCGGCAGCAAAACTGGGTGGTTGAGGCAGATGTAGACCAGAAAGAGCTTTCCCGGCTCAAGCCGGGACAAACTGCCTTAGTGTCCTTTGACGCCTATCCCCGGGACAAGCTAGCAGCCGAACTAATTTACATTGCTCCCCAAATTGACGAGCAAAAGGGAACCTGCCTTTTGAGGCTGGAAATAAAAGAAGCGAGAGACTTTATCAAATATGGCATGGCCGCAAACATAGAAATTTTGTCGGAGGAGTACAGTCAGGTTTTAGCCCTACCCTTGCAGTTTGTGGATTATTCGGAAAAGGAAGCTTCCGTGTGGGTCATACAAACGGATAAAGCTGTAAAAACACCGTTAAAATACCAGAGCGTAGGCGAGCGCTGGGCTATCGCCGAAAACCTTCCGGAAGGAACCGTAGTGCTGTCTCCGGCAAAGAAACCGGGTTTTAGAGTACGTCTCGGCCGGGAGGTCCTGCCCGATGCGGTTCAATAGTTATGAATTTATGATTGCCCGCAGGTTTCTTGTGAGCGGCAGGTCGCAGACGGTGCTGATCATCCTGGGCATTGCAATCGGGGTGGCCGTGCAGGTCTTTTTAATATCTTTGATGGACGGCTTGCAGAGAAACCTCATTCAGCGCACCATCGGCTCTTCCCCTCACGTTACCATCGCGCCTCCCCTGTCTTCCCCGCAGCCCCTGGGGATTGGCGGGGGCGCCATAGATGATTACCAGAGACCCCTAAAAACCGAGGAAAGTGAAATACTGTCCTGGCAGCGCTACAGTGATTACCTGGGCAGTTTTGAGGAAATAACTGTCGCCGCACCGATGATTAACGGTAATGGTTACATCGAAAAAGGTAGATCGTCTTTTCCTGTTCTGATTAAAGGGATAACCCTGCCTGAAGCTGATGTGATTTATAAGTTTAATAAGAATACCGTAAGCGGGGATCCCCGGCCAGGCGGCAACAGCGTTTTGATCGGCGTGGCTTCATCTGAAAAATCAGGCCTGAAGGTGGGAGACAGTTTTTACCTGAGAAACCAAAAGGGTACGGGCGATTATTTTTCCATCAAGGGTATATTCGACCTTGGTTCTTCGGCAGCCAACAACATGGTCGTGATGTCCCTGGACCGGGCTCGAAATTTTCTGGACATCACCGGGATTTCGTCCATTGAAATTCAGGTGCATGATGTTTTTGCGGCGGACGACCTGGCAGAAAAACTCAGGGCCAGCCTTAATCAGGTTAAGGTCGAATCCTGGCAGGAAAAAAACCAGGAATTGCTGAGCGGTCTGCAAGCACAGGACACCTCTTCTGCCATGATCCAGTTTTTTGTTTTGCTTAGCATCACCCTGGGTATTGCCAGTGTCCTGGCCATAGTTGCCATTCAAAAATCCCGCCAGTTGGGAATTCTGAAGGCAATGGGAACCAACGATAAGAGCGCTGCACGCATTTTTATCATCCAGGGTTTTTCAATGGGATTTGTCGGAGCACTGATAGGTATTTTGCTAGGGCTAGGCATGACCAGCCTGTTTATGTTTGGGACCAAGAGTAGCGGCGGCCCGACTTACGAATTGAAAATCACCCTCACAAACATCCTTCTGCCGGCATTACTGGCTCTCCTTTCAGCCTCGCTAGCATCTCTGGTGCCAGCCCGGCGGGCTGCGGGCCTGAACCCGATGGAGGTTATCAGAAATGAGTGACATAATATTCCTGGACAGAATTAACAAGTTCTACGGCAGTGAAGTGGTCTTCCAGGTGCTGTTTGACATCAACCTTTCCATCAAGAGCGGTCAGTTCACTGCCATCATTGGACCATCGGGGTCTGGTAAAAGTACATTATTAAATATTATCGGCCTGCTGGAGACACCGACCAGCGGCAAAGTCTTTTTAGACGGCCTGGACACATCCAGATTAAATAAGGACGAGCTAGCCGCCTGCCGCAACGAAAAAACCGGTTTTATATTTCAGTTTCACTACTTGCTGCCTGAGTTTACAGCCCTTGAGAATATCCTGATTCCATACTGGATAGGTAAGGGCAGGCCACCCGGAAAGGTGGTGGACAGGGCTTTGCACCTCATGAAGCGAATAGGGATTGAACAGCTTGGCGGCAAGTACCCGAACCAGTTGTCCGGGGGTCAGCAACAGAGGGTGGCTATTGCCAGATCATTGATCAATAACCCCAAAATAATCTTTGCCGACGAGCCCACCGGAAACCTCGACAGCAAGACCAGCAATATGGTGATGGAACTCTTAAAAGAGATTGTCAGTGAGAACAACACCACCCTGGTAATGGTCACCCATGACCGCGATATTGCCGCCGGTGCGGACCGGACGATCGAGATTGTAGACGGCAGAATCAACTTTGATTCCGCACATACATATTAAGTCCATGCAAATTTCATCTTGAGAAGATTTTTTAAGGGATCAATTGGTATTTTTACCGGATAGAGAGGCTCAACAGACTGGTTTAATGGCTGTTGAGCTTTTATAATACCCATCCTAAGAATCATAATGAGAATAGAATTTTTCATTTATATTCTGATGGCGTACCAGCGTCATGTTTTTTTACTGCAAAACTTTAGATCGGTTGGAGAGCAAAATTGCGAGTCAAGCTGAATTCCAGGTTTTCTTTTGAAATGCAGGAAAATTTATTATTATTCTTATAAAACGAAATTTTTTTATTAAAGTAATTTTGATAATGTTTCAAACATTGCAACTTTGCTTTTGATTTATTGATATTTATTATTAATCAGCTTATAATTTATACATAATATTAAACAATACATCCATTAATCAACTTATAAACTTTAATTGTTAAAAAATTAAGTATTGTTTCAAATATATTTCAAATTTATGGGGTAGCTTGCTAATAATATGTAATATTTCGCATTTTAGTTGCTTTTTTAAATAAATAAAGCAACAAATAAAGTACACTTAAAGCAGTTATAACTTTATTTATCCGGGTCCACTCAACTTAAAGGCTTTACGGCCATGCTTGCACCAAGGTGCGTTGGATACGGCATACCCCTCTTGGGAATCCGGTGACTCTTGCCGGGCCTGCTTTGCTTACCATCGCCGGCCCGGCATTATAATTTCCCGGGATCATGCAATGATAATTATTATTTCTCTATGAGCTCCATGGCCTAAGGCTTAAAACCGTGGTCACAGAGACGCCTAAAAGCGCTTCTGTCCTTTAACGTAAGCCCGGCCAATCCTGCCGGGCCTGCTTCGCTTACCATCCGTTGGCCCGGCATTATATTACAAAGGAGTGATTAAATGAGGAATAATGGATATTCCATTAATCCAGGCGGTTGAAGCCTGATAATCGATACACAAGTACGAAAAAAAACTGGAGGAGAAGAATATGCAAGACAGCAAGAGCGGGTTGAATGAGAAAAAAACGATGGACCGGCGTTCCTTCTTCAAAAAAATGATTGCAGGCGCCGGTTTAGTAGGTATGGCCGGCTCCCTTGCAGGCTGCCTGCAGCAGAGCCCGGAACAGGCGGGCGGCCAGGGCTGGCTGCCCTACCAGTACAACGTGGCAGGCAACCTGCCGGCCCAGGTACGGGGCCGTGTGCCTATCGACGCTGACAACCCTTCCATTGTACGGGACGACCAGAAGTGTATCCTCTGCGGCCAGTGTCTGGAAGTCTGTGAAAATATTGAAAGCGTCTACGGGTACTACAGCCTGCCGGTAATCGACGAAACTATCTGCGTCAATTGCGGCCAGTGTTCCATGGCCTGTCCCTCCGGGGCAATCAGCGAGCGTGACGACACGAAAAAGGTTTTTGAGGTCCTGGAAGATCCGGACAAGTTTGTTCTGGTCCAAACAGCCCCCGCTACCAGAGTGGCCCTGGGCGAGGAATTCGGGCTGCCGGTCGGCACCTGGGTCGAGGGGAAACAGGTGGCGGCTTTAAGGAGGCTTGGTTTCGACGCCGTCCTGGACACCAACTTCAGCGCCGACCTGACCATTATGGAGGAGGCAACGGAGCTGGTCAAAAGGATTACGGGCGAGGTGAAAAAACCCCTTCCCCAGTTTACCTCATGTTCGCCGGGCTGGGTTAAGTTCTGCGAGTATTTTTACCCGGAGCTCATTCCCAATCTTTCTACCTGCAAGTCGCCCCAGCAAATGTTCGGTGCCCTGGCCAAAACCTATTACGCCAAAAAGAGGGGAATTGATCCAAATAAAATTGTTTCTGTTTCGATTATGCCCTGCACCGCCAAAAAATTTGAGGCCCAGCGCCCGGAAATGAATGATAGCGCAAAATACTGGAAAACTGATAATATGCGCGACGTGGACATTGTACTTACTACACGGGAACTGGCCCGGATGTTAAAGGCAAAAAACATCGACCTGCCTTCCCTGCCGGACGAAAACTACGATTCGATAATGGGCGAAGATACCGGAGCAGCGATTATCTTCGGTGCAACCGGAGGCGTTATGGAGGCGGCCGTTCGTACTGCCTACTACCTGATCACCGGCAATGAACCCCCAGAGCTCTTCCTCAACCTGACGCCTGTACGCGGCCTGGCTGGAGTTAAGGAGGCAGCAGCGGAAATACCCGGTGTGGGAACGGTGCGCGTAGCCGTCTGTCACGGCATGGCCAACGGTCGCAAGGTTCTGGACGCAGTGCGCGATGGTAAGGCTCCCTGGCACTTCGTGGAATTCATGAACTGTCCGGGTGGCTGCATTGCCGGAGGTGGACAACCCCGAACTGCTGTTCCACCCAGCGATGCTGTTCGCGAACAGAGGATTGCTGCCATCTACCGGGCAGACGCTGCTGCGGCCAAGCGCAAAAGCCATCAGAACGAAGAAGTCGCCGCCCTCTACCGTGAATTCCTGGAACATCCCATGAGCGAGCTGGCGGAAGAACTGCTCCACACGGATTATCAATCCCGTGCCGATAAGTTAAATCGCCTTCTTTCCCGGGTGGGGTAAGTGTTTTTGATGTTTCGATAGTTAATTAATGAATGCAGCGAAAGGATGATTTCAGTGGCCGATATAAAAGGGGTGCTTGTAGACATCACCCGGTGCGTAAATTGTGAAAGCTGCGTTGTGGCCTGCCGTTTATACAACGGACTCGAAGAAGGTAAAAACGGCGCCAAAGAAACGCAGGCCGAAAAAGATAAACTGGTTTCGAACAGGTGGACGGTGGTTCAGAAAGTTAAAGTCGAAAAAAACGGTAATGCTGTGCGGCGGTATGTTAAGCAGCAGTGCCTGCACTGCCTGGAGCCGGCCTGCGCATCTGCCTGCTTTTCGAAGGCTCTCCAGAAAACCCCTGAAGGTCCTGTGGTTTATAACGAAAAACTGTGTGTGGGCTGCCGCTACTGTTTTATCGCCTGCCCCTTCGAAATTCCTACGTATGAGTGGGATAAATCCTTCCCCAGGGTACAAAAGTGCCAGATGTGCCTGGCCCGGGTGGCAGATAACCAGATGCCTGCCTGCGCCAGTGTCTGCCCCACAAGTGCAATTACCTTCGGCAAGCGGGAAGATCTTCTTAAAGAAGCAAAGTCGCGCATAGCAGCCAACCCCGCCCTTTATGTTGATCATATCTACGGGGAAAAAGAAGCCGGCGGTACTTCCTGGCTCTATCTTTCTGATGTGCCATTTGAACAGCTTGGTTTCAATACCAAGGTGACCCACCGGCCCATCCCGGATTATACCTGGCAGGTTCTCAAGTGGACACCCTATATCTTTGTCGGCTGGGGCGCCCTGCTGACAGGTATGTATATGTATACCAAGAGGCGGGCGGAAGTTCATGCAGAAGAGGAAATGTACGCCCCCGTCGATAAAGAGGAATAAGGAGGTATAACTAAGCGATGGCAAGGACCCTGCATTTTGGTAGATGGCACTTTAGACTCACTCCCACAAGGTACGTTTTGATTCTTCTGACACTGATTATGATGGGGGTTGCTGTGGTCCGTTTGGTTACCGGCCTTGGTGCAGTTACGAATATGAGTGACCAGTGGCCCTGGGGATTGTGGATCGGTTTTGACCTGCTCAGCGGAATAGCTCTGGCCGGAGGCGGCTTCAGCACAGCCTTAATAGTTCACATACTACACAAGGATAAGTACGCCCCCGTCGTCCGGGCGGCACTTTTAACCTCCCTGCTGGGTTATATAATCGCCTGTGTGAGCCTTTTCTTTGATGTGGGTAGATGGTACAACTTCTGGCGGCCCTTTGTTTACTGGGGTTACCACTCTGTTTTGTTTGAAGTATTCTGGTGCATTTCCCTTTATACGTTGGTACAGATAATTGAGTTCGGTGATATTTTCCTGGAAAAAGTAAAGATTCCCGCACTGAAAAGGATCATCGAGAGGGCTTTGCCCTTCCTGCTTATCCTGGGAGTAGTATTACCCACTTTACACCAGTCTTCTCTGGGATCCCTCTTTATCGTGGCGGTGGGCAAACTTAATCCCCTGTGGTGGTCCATGTTGCTACCCTTCTTCTTCGTCTGGTCGGCCTTTTTCCTGGGTCCCGCCATGGTTACTCTGGAGGGGACAATGGCTGCCAGGGCTTACGGAAGGGAACCGGAAACGCCTGTTTTTGCAAGCTTGACTAAAGTAACCATGTGGATGCTGATTATCTATTTCATTGTTAAAATAATCGATTTGAATTACAGGGGCGTCTTCTCCCTTGCTTTTAACGGTTCCTTCGAAAGTAATATGTTCTTACTTGAGATGATCGTATTTGTCGCCCTTCCCATTGTTTTGTACGCCATTCCATCTATTCGCAATACCCAGTGGGGGGTATTCACTGCTTCGTTCCTGGTGGTGGCCGGAGTTATTCTGAACCGTGCCAATGTCTGCTTTGTAGGTATGGCTCAAGCTGCGGGCGCACCTTATTCCCCCAGCATCTGGGAATGGGCCATCACCCTCGGCCTGTGGAGCCTATTAATCCTGGGCTACTGCTTTATCGTTGAAAACTTCGCCATCCTGCCCAAGGAGGAACACGGGAAAACCGTTACCTCAGGCTCCGGAGCCGGGCTGCGCGCCTAACCTGCACCGGCTTAATCATGTAAATCTTGCGGCAATCATATGGTTTATAAAAGTCCAAGGAAAAGGAGGAGTTTCACTCCTCCTTTTCCTTTAGTTTTACTGGTGAGCGCTGGGTGCTCGCAAATAGACTTTGGTAACTTTTCCCATAAAAGAGCATATTATGGCTCCAAAAGGAGTGTTAATTTTGAGCTCGGAAAAACAAGATTATCAGAACTATCACGTCCATGAACATACTGGCTTAACCACCTGCAACGACGGACATTGTCACATTCACCCAGGAGTCACCAGTATACCTATACAGCATGGATCTTCCCATTACCATGAAATCGTTGGTGCAACAACCTATCAAGACGGCCATTTCCATGTGTACCGCACTAACACAGGACTGGCAGCACCTCTTCCTGGCGGTTACCATAC
>LFSA01000134.1 GCA_001512635.1 Pelotomaculum sp. DTU098
GGCGTGGACTACCAGGGTATCTAATCCTGTTTGCTCCCCACGCTTTCGCGTCTCAGCGTCAGTATCGGTCCAGGTAGCCGCCTTCGCCACCGGTGTTCCTCCGAATATCTACGGATTTCACCCCTACACTCGGAATTCCACTACCCTCTCCCGTACTCTAGTTGCCCAGTTTCCAATGCACTTCCCAAGTTAAGCCCGGGGCTTTCACATCAGACTTAAACAACCGCCTACACGCGCTTTACGCCCAATAATTCCGAACAACGCTCGCACCCTCCGTATTACCGCGGCTGCTGGCACGGAGTTAGCCGGTGCTTCCTTTGAGGGTACCGTCAGGCCTGGCGGGTATTAACCGCCAAGTTGTTCTTTCCCTCTGACAGAGCTTTACGACCCGAAGGCCTTCATCACTCACGCGGCGTTGCTGCGTCAGGCTCTCGCCCATTGCGCAAAATTCCCCACTGCTGCCTCCCGTAGGAGTCTGGACCGTGTCTCAGTTCCAGTGTGGCTGATCA
>LFSA01000082.1 GCA_001512635.1 Pelotomaculum sp. DTU098
TGGCTGATGTAATTGAGCGCTCTTCCCAACCCTTTGCGGCTGTCTATCCCAGTGGCTATATCATGACCTGCAACAAGGCCTATTGTGATTTAACAGGCTATACTAAGGAAGAACTTCGGACTATAACCTGGGATAAGGATCTGACACCTGAGGAATGGCGCGAACACCAGGCTAAAATGCTGGCTAAAATGCGCTGTACAGGCGAACCAGTGCGCTTTCAAAAGGAGTATGTGCGCAAGGACGGTACAAGAATTCCTGTGGAATTATTGGAACACCAGGTCTGTAACAATGAAGGCGAGGTTATGTATTATTACGCATTTGTCACAGATATCTCCGAACGTGAACAGATGAAGAACGAGCTGCGAAAACACCGCGATAAACTGGAGGAGATGGTTAGGGAGCGAACCAATGAAATTAGAGCCGCCAATGAAAAACTGCAGCATGAGATCATGGAGCGTAAAAAGGCGGAAGAAGCCCTGCGGGAACAGTATAATTTCCTGCAAAGGCTCATTGACAGTATTCCCAACCCCATATTTTATAAGGACACCCAGGGAGTCTACCAGGGGTATAACACAGCTTATGAAGTCTTTGTCGGACTCCCTAAAGAAAAGATTATCGGGAAAAAAGCTCACGATATTGTACCCAAGAATTTAGCTGACTTATGTGAGGAGATGGACTCCAGACTGTTGCAAAACCCTGGCGTCCAGGTTTATGAAGCTACCGTCCTATACGCGGACGGGACAACCCATGATGTTGTCTTTAACAAAGCCACCTATACAAATACCGACGGAGTACTGGCAGGAATCATTGGAGTGGTTCTCGACATAACCGATTGCAAGCGCTCGGACATGGTTTTCAAGATCAAAGCAGCCTGCACCAGGAAACAAAAACAGGAACAGTCAGCACAAGATAATGAACCTGGTTCAGGAAATAAACACTCTGAAACTTTTCTGTAGACTATGTCTAATGGTATTAGGCAAAACTATCAGGTTGAATAGTTAAAAGGTACTAACCATATTTATTGTATTTATAAAGTGACATTTGCAAAAAGATGTGAACTTGGCTGGTTAAAGGCATTATCTAAAAGTTGATAATTCTTATGTAATTTACAATAATAATTGACCATCAGGCTTGTTTTTTAAATGCCTGGTGATGCTAACTATTAACTATTCTTTCTTTTAGCATGGCTGTTTAGCACCAGCCATGTTTTTTTATCCATTGACCCCACCAGTATAACATTCAATTTTTTTCCTCATTTTTTATGAAAAAACAGCTTCTTTCTTTTAGGATCTTTGAGTGAATTCACTTCATTAAATTTTATGCTTTGGGGAACCTTTCCTNNCCTTTATTCGTCCAACTGGAAAAGGAATTAGGAACAACAAGGAAAGGTTTTAATTATTTGATGAATTTCTAAGCGGAAAAAACCATTCGTAAGAAACTCCAGTCAAGAACTATGTACAAGTAAACACCGTGTAGTGTCAATTACTTAAAATAGTTTTGTTGAGGTTATTTGTTTTTTGACTTCAGTTAATCGTCCATGAAGATCCTGATAACATTATTATGCAGCCACGGATGCAATGAGATATTGCATCCTTATTAATATGATCTTAAATAGTTCCGCGTGTTTTATTTTTTGCTCACATATTTAAGGCACTTTCTTTAATACTGGAAGCGATTCCATTAATTCATCAATGAATCATTATTAACGATATTTTATAATAATTAAACCGGAGGTGAATTAATATAATGTATATTTTAGAAATATTAAAAAGCATTTTATACGCTTTTTTTGAGAGGAAAGAATCAGTAAAAATAGACCTGGTTTATCCGGAACTAAAAAAAGAAGAAGTCCGCAACCTGTAAGTATAAAAACCGCTACCCGGCCAGGGCCTGCGGTTTTTTTGTTTATGAATTAACCCGTATATAAATATCAAGTGAATTATACTTAGCCGGGCTTGACGGACTAAGCTTATCCTATGGTAAAATTAGTTCATTATTCACCAGCAAAAGAACGCTGTAAAATAATTTTGGTTGACGTATAGGAGCAGGTAAGTACCTTGTTCTAAAAATCATTGTCTCCCATTGTCTGCATCAGAAATTGCGTGTACAATAATCCCCAGAAAACCAAGCAAACCAAAGGTAACAATTACGTTTCCTACAGTGACCAGCGGCTGTGTAAACATTTCAATCCTCCTTTGCAGCGTCTATTTTTAAACAAAAACTAATCTTCTTCCAGGGCACTTTCAATACAGACATTTTTGTAAAATATTGTTCCATAAAAATCTTAATTTTACCTTAAAAAAACCTTAATAATCTGGTCCTGATAATTTAAATCTTAAAAGAATAAAGATAGGGGGCGTAAATGAAGTCTAATACTGGAAGTTCGCGAGATAAACCGCTTAAGGAGGTTACTATTTACACAGACGGAGCTTGCTCAGGAAACCCCGGTCCCGGCGGATACGGGGTGGTGTTGTTATACAAGGGGCATCGCAAGGAGCTCTCCGCTGGCTTTAAAAACACTACTAACAACCGGATGGAAATACTGGCTGCCATTAAAGGCCTGGAGTGTTTAAAGGAAAAATGCAGGGTGACACTTTATACAGATTCCCAGTATCTGGTAAACGCCATGGAAAAGAAGTGGGCCAAAAAGTGGCGGGCTAACGGGTGGATGCGCAATAATAAAGACCCTGCCCTTAACGCAGATCTCTGGGCCAGGCTGCTGGAACTTAGCGAATTCCACGAGGTAAAATTTGTCTGGGTCAGGGGTCACGCCGGCAATCCGGAAAACGAACGCTGCGACCAGATGGCCGTAGAAGCCTTAAAACAGCCCGATCTGCTGCCGGATATCCGCACAGAGCCGTTTTAAAAGCCCGTTTTATGTGGAATGCTTATAATCAACCAGAAGATGCAGATACATGAAAAGGTATTAAGATATGTTCTGTTCGCTTCTTATATGCAAACTTAACATAGCAAGGATGTGCATAGCATAATATGGCAGAAAGAAGAAGTTTTAAGCTGGAAACAGCAAGCATTGATGCCGCCACGAGCTTTGTACGAAATCTGCTAAAACAATACAAATGTTCCAGCCGTGACATTATTCAAGCTGAACTATTTACGGAAGAGACGATTGTCTACTGGGCAAAGGCTGCCGCCCAAAATGAGACTTTTCAAATCGAGCTGCGGAAGCGGTTTAAAACCATAACTCTGTCATTAGCTTATAGAGGTGCCCAGGCCAACCCGCTTGACCTGCCTGAGGAAGCTGAGGATGAGGAATTCAGCTTCATTGGCCAGAATATTCTAATTGGGCTTTCGGCAGTCACCTACTACTATGAAAACGGAACTAATGTTGCTACTTTTACCCTGAAAAAAAAGGGGCTAAACCCCGTCGTTGCCATTGCTTTAGCCTTTGGCGCGGCCATAATCTGCGGTTTGACCGTAAACCGCCTTGCCCCCTCTATGCAAACAATCCTCCCTGCCTCAGTATTGACCCCCTTGAGCAATGCTTTTTTCGGATTGCTGAATGCTATTGTCATTCCCTTTCTTTTTGTATCAGTAATCGCCAGTATATTTAACATGGATAATATCGCCCAGATGAAACGCATTTTTAAAATACTCTTTAGCTGGTTTCTGGGACTGACGGTTATATCGGGGGCAATTGCCGTGCTGGCAGGGATGATTTATTTCCCCATCCAGGGTGTTAGTGCTGCAAGTGCCAGTGAAGGCGTATGGAACCAAATTGCCGCAATGGCCTTTGATATCGTACCCACTAATATCTTCAAGTCTTTTTTGGATGGTAATACTTTACAAACAATCTTCCTTGCCATCATCACGGGTGTTGCCATGCTTACCATGAAAGGACGCTTCCCCGTTTTAACCAAGGCGATAACGGAGTTAAATCTGGTTTTGTCCACCTTGTTGGATGCTGTTTGCTCCCTGATGCCATGGGTGATTTTTATTTGCATTTTCAATATGCTGTTATCCGGGGACAGCAGGGCACTCCTCAGTTCCCTTGGTGTAGTTGTAATCATTTGTGTATGTTTTGTTGTATTTGCTTTGCTCTGCCTGCTGAGTGTTGCTGTCATCGAAAAGAAAAATCCGGTTGACTATATAAGAACAATCGGTTCTGTCCTGTTGATTGCGTTGTCAACCGCAAGCTCAAGTGCCACTTTTGCGTCCCATACCAAGACTGCCACCACAAAACAGGGTATCCGCGACTATCTGGTTAACTTTTCTGTACCTGTAGGCGCATTATTCTCCAAACCCTTTGTGGTGCCGGTCTTATTCTTGATGTCATTATTCGTGGGTAATTTTTACGGGATCAGTTTTGGCATGGCGGACATTCTATCCATGGCTCTGCTTTGTATGATTATGTCTGTGGCCGTGCCGCCCACACAGGGTATGGGTACCTTCCTTTTTACAGTTGTATTTAAAAAAACCGGTATCCCCCTGGAAGGCCTGGCGATGGCAGCAAGTCTCTTTATTCTATTTGATTATCTGATGACCACCGGTAATGTGTTATCCATAAACATCAGCATGCTGCATACGGAGCATTTTCTGGGGAAAGCAAGTCAAAGAGAAATGGCCAGGTTTTCTGCTTCGGCGTAATTAAACTCAATCTTGTTTTTGATTTTAACAAACTGGAATACATCAGCAGCGCAAGGCTGCGTGTGCTTCTGAGTGCGCAGAATAGGGTAGATGTCCTGGGAACGGAAATGAAAATCACCGGATTAATGAGACGATGAAAGAAATATTTAAAGAAATATTTAAGATATCGGGATTTTCCGGAATTATAATCATCAATTGACAACCAGAACGTACTAAATGCCGTGAGGAAGCCAGGGGACGGTTCTCCTGCTTCCTTTATCTTTATACCTAAAAATTAAATTGATCGATATCCCATGATCCCGTTGCCCGGCGTTGTGTCAAGCCTTCTATCTTCTTAATCTTAGATATTATCTCACCCCTTGGCTTTTGGAAGAGTCTTGATTGGGACCATACCGGCAAGGGGAATCGGGTTTTGTATTTCTGCTTTTGCCTGGTTAATATTTAATCTTATTGTTATTAGATCATCTTGTTCTTTGATCATCATCCAGGCACTTTTCCTCACCTTCTGCTCATTTAACCCCAAGCCAGCTGTGGCAGTGCCTTTCCTCAGAAAACATTTCCGGTTTCAGATCGCTATCCAACAACCCTATGGAGAAGCTCCCCCTCATAATACCCCATACAACTGCCCCATCACAAACATGCTGATTTTTTACGTCAGATACTGTCGAAATAATTGTAAAGGAAATTCATTAAAAATTATTGAATTATGTACTTACTTGTATTTGGGGGGTTTTAACAATGATTCTCACAGACAAATCAGAAAATTATGGGTATTACACTTATGTTAATTTTAAGAATAATTAATTACATAATTTAAAAAACCAATAGCTAGGTTTTTTTACAAAGAAATAATATATCCGCTGAGTTAGATTCGTTGAATGATATTAAATTAAAAAGTTAGAATTAAATCTTTCCTTTTAAATCTGTTCAGTAAACTCACCACGGCGGTTTGTTAACGGTCAATAGAAATACAGCATTTCGCACAACAAAAATATATCACTTTAACACCTTTTACATGAAAGCCAGAAAGCAGGACTGGGAAGCAAAAGAACCGTCCACCTGCTTTCTTCCACCTTCACCCAACTTTACAGGAATTAATCGTAACACAGAAGGATTTGGCGGCTGGATGGTAGAAAAAGTTTTAGATTTATTATTATACATTTAATCATGTATACCGATTTCTGGAGGAGCAATGCTTGCCATTGTGAAAAGCACCGTCCTGCACGGGCTGGACGGGCAAATTGTGGAAGTGGAAGTGGATGTGTCGAGGGGCCTGCCCTGCTTCGACATTGTGGGACTGCCTGATACTTCGGTCAGAGAATCCAAGGACCGGGTTCGCTCCGCCATTAAAAACTCCGGGTTTGAGTTTCCGGTTAAGAGGATTACTGTAAACCTGGCACCAGCCGATCTCAAAAAGGAAGGTCCCATCTATGACCTGCCTGTGGCTGTGGGGATTTTGGCCGCCACCGGACAGCTCCCCCTGGAACGATGCGGCCTTTTTGTTTACCTGGGGGAGCTTTCCCTGAACGGCTCCCTAAAACCTGTAACAGGTGTGCTGCCCAATGTCCTGACTGCCAGGGAACATTCCTTGAAGGAAGTGGTCGTGCCGCTGGAAAACGCAAAGGAAGCAGCTCTGGTGGAAGGAATCAACGTCTATGCCGCCGGCAGCCTGGCTCAGCTGGCGGAGTTTTTGTCTGGAAAACTGGAAATATATCCTTACAGGCTGGACATCAATGAGTTGCTGGAATCGCCCGGCGCCCCGGCATTCGACTTTTCCGATATAAAGGGCCAGCAGGCGGCAAAACGGGCCCTGGAAGTGGCGGCTGCCGGCGGTCACAATTTAATCATGCTGGGAAGCCCCGGCTCCGGAAAAACATTGCTTGCCCGGAGCCTTCCGGGCATCCTGCCGGATATGACCTTTCAGGAATCCATCGAAGTAACCAAAATCCACAGCCTGGCCGGGCTGCTGCCGGGCAACCGGCCGCTGGTAACAAAACGACCCTTTCGCAGCCCCCACCACACGGCTTCACCAGTTAGCATCATCGGCGGCGGCAGGATCCCGAAACCGGGAGAAGTATCCCTTGCCCATAATGGCGTGCTCTTCCTGGATGAGATGCCGGAATTTCATAAGGAAACCCTGGAGGCGTTACGGCAGCCGCTGGAAGACGGGATTGTGACTATCTCCAGGATTAACGCCTCCCTAACCTATCCGGCCAGACTGATGCTGGTCGGTGCGATGAACCCCTGCCCCTGCGGCTACTATGGTGACCCCGTCAGAGAATGCACCTGTACACCCCACCAGGTCCAGCGCTACATAGCCCGGCTCTCCGGCCCGCTGCTGGACCGGATTGATCTTCATGTGGAAGTCCCCCGGGTGCCCTACGAAGACCTTTCGGACCAAACAAGGGGGGAGAGTTCAGCAGAGGTTAAAAAACGGGTAGAGTACGCCCGGGAAATTCAACGTCAAAGATTTCAGGCGGACATTAACAGGGATAGTCCAAAGGGTTTTGGAAAACCACACTGCAATGCCAGTATGGAACCCCGGGAAGTCCGCGAATTCTGTAAACCCAGCAAAAAAGCCCGGACCCTTTTAAAAGAAGCCTTTGGACGACTGGGTCTGAGTGCCCGCTCCCATGACCGTATCCTGAAGGTGGCCAGAACTATCGCCGACCTGGCCGGCTCCGAGCTGATTGAAGATGCGCACATCGCAGAGGCGCTGCAGTACAGATCCCTGGAAAGAAAGCTGTAAAAAACATCAAATTCAAAGGAGCAGGAGCAAGTGAGAGAAGACCTTAAGAGTTTTGCTGTCCAGTTAAAGAATGCCATCACCGGTTTTGTCTCAACAAATCCGGGGAATTATTGTGAGTTGTCTCAGGGGCCTTATTTTGACGAGCCCCTGATTGGTTTTGCCCGGGGCGATGACCCTGTTTTTGACAGGATTAAGGAACAGGTAGGGCCCCTTTCCTGGACCCCTTACGAAGCTCTGGTAGGCTCACTGCCGCCCGGCGAACTCCAGAAAAGAATCGAGCCTGAAGACATCAGCGTTGTCTCCTGGGTATTGCCCATAAATACCCTGATCAGGGCGACAAATCGCCGGGAAAAGACGCAGCCCTCTCCTGAATGGTCCTATACCCGGTATTACGGAGAGAAGTTCAATAACATTTTGAAAAGATTTGTGACGGGCTGGCTGGAGGCCAGGGGCTGCCCGGCGGTTGCCCCCTCCCTGCTGCCCGGCTTTAGGATTATTAAGGACCCGGCCCGGGGTAATTTCACCTCAACCTGGTCGGAACGGCATATCGCTTTTGCCTGCGGCCTGGGCACCTTCAGCTTAAACGATGGACTGATTACCGCCAGGGGGATAGCCCACCGTCTGGGAAGCGTAGTTGTAAACGCGAAACTGCCCCGGGCGGAACGCCCTTACAGTGGACACATGGACTACTGCCTAGCCAGCCGGGGCTGCACCGCCTGCATCAGGCGCTGCCCGGTAAATGCCATCACCGGCGAGGGTCATGACAAGGAACTGTGCAATGAAATGAATTATAGCGGGGAAGAGGCTGCCCGCCGCAGGAAACGGCTGGGTTTTGAACAAACGGGCTGCGGACTCTGCCAGGTTGGTGTACCCTGTGAAGATCGTATCCCGGCCAGGAAGTCACCATAGCATAAGTTGATAAGTTGGTGTCAGACACCAGACACCTCCCAGACACCTATATAAGTTGATAAGTTGGTGTCAGGCACCAGATAAGTTGGTGTGATAAGTTAGTGTCAGGCACCTTTCCTCCTATCCTCCTCAAGGTGGGTGTGCCCTGTTAAGATCGTATTCCGGCTAGGGTGTCACCTTAACATAAGTTGATAAGTTGGTGTCAGGCACCATAAGTTCGTAGCCCAGGAAAAGCACCTCTTTGATACGTAGCAAGGCACAAATAATAGCAGCCACGTTATTCAGCTGGCATATTTTATTATATATGTGAGAATCCCAAAACCAGGCTAACAGAGAAAAGGCCGGATTAATGAGGGGGTAATCAAAAATGAAAAACCCGGGCTTGGCAGCAGTGCTTTCATTTTTCATTTCCGGTTTGGGGCAGATTTATAACGGGCAAATAGCAAAAGGCGTGGGAATCATAGTTCTCCAGGCGATCAACGCGATGCTCATGTTTGTGTTAGTTGGTTTTATTACCTACCCTGCCGTATGGATCTACAGCATGTATGATGCTTATAAGACAGCCGAGAGAATCAACAGCAAGAGCGCAAATAACCATTGACCGGCCAGCTAATAACATTTTCAGGACCGGCTGAATCGCACCGGCTTGTAGACAAGATTAAAGGCAATGTTTTCCGCTGGACAGACTCCCACAGGAAACATTTCCTTATTCACTGCCACGTAACATGGTCTTCACCCAGGCTGTCTTAAAATAACAATCATAGCAACAGTTTAACTTAAATTTATACTTGTTAATATTTTTATTCTTAATACTCATCTTTATAGATGACGCCAGCCGGGCTGGATCAAACCAAGCCCTTTTAAATAAACACACCCATTCTGGCGTCCAGTACCAGCAACCCCTCTTTAAACACGCGCACCGGGTTCAAGTCCAATTCCTTGATCTCGCGGTTTTCCATAACCAGCCTGGAGACGGACAGCAGCAATTTTTCCAGGGCTTCGATATCGCAGGGAGTCTGCCCCCTGATTCCCCTCAAGAGGGGATAGACCTTCGTCTCCCGGATCATTTCCGCAGCATCAAAAGGCCTGAGGGGGGCGATTCTGAAGGAAACATCCTGAAACACCTCGGCGAAGATCCCGCCCAGGCCGAACATAACCGCAGGTCCGAAGACTTCATCCTCCAGTGCCCCTACGATGACTTCCAGGCCCTGCGGCGCCTGTCTGCAAACCAGGACACCCTCGATGGATGCACCGGGTACGGCCGCCAGGATCCTGGCAAGGATCCGGTCGTAGGCCTCCCGGACCTGGCTTGCTGTTTCCAGGCCTGTGATTACCCCGCCTGCATCGCTCTTATGAGCCACGTCCGGGGAGACGATTTTGAGCACCACCGGATACCCTATGCCGGCTGCGGTTTTCACCGCCTCTTCAGGGCTGCGGGCCAGCCCGTGCTCCGGATAAGGAATGTTGTAGCGCTTCAGGTACTGGACAGCCTCCGGTTCGGTTATCAGCCGGCTCTCAGCCGTTATGTCCCGCAGCGGCAGATCTGTGAGGGACAAGGAATAGGCTCCCTCCCTCGCCTGTCGCTCACGGCGGAACCGGGCCGCCCGGACAGCCGCCCCAATCCCTCTTATGGCGCGCTCCGGGCTGGTAAAGACAGGAATACCTGCAGCCATCATGGCCGGGCGCCCTTTCTTCTCTTCCTCCCCGCCCCCCGCATAACTGACGGCTAAAGTAGCCTTGATGCTGCAGGCCAGCTCAATGGCAATTTCAGGCATACCGGGCATGGGGTCGCCCAGATTCAGAAGGATAATGTCCGCTACATCATATTTATCGGCCAGCAAAACAACAGGCTTAAAATCCTCTGACGGAACATACCCAAGATCAATGGGGTTGGCTAAATGAGCCAGAGGTGAGATCCCAAGGCTCTGGATTTCCCGGACAAGCTCGCCGGGCAGCGGCGGCAGGACAAGACCTTCAGCGCCGGCCTCATCAGCAGCCAGGGTACCCATCCCCCCGGAGGTGGAAATGGACAGGACCCGGTTGCCCCGGGGCTCCTTCAAAGCAGCGAGGCCCTTGGCATAATCATAAAGTGTTTCGAGGCTGCTGGCGTTAATCAAGCCGAACTGCCGGCAGGCGCCGCTAAAGACCTCATGCCGCCCGGCCAAAGATCCGGTATGGGAGCTTGCGGCCAGCCGTCCGGTTTCGCTTCGGCCGGACTTGAGTACAGCCACGGGCTTGCGGAGCGTGGCCCTGGCTGCTGCTTCCAAAAAGCACCGGCCATTTTTTATGCCTTCCAGGTAAAGAGCGACAGCTCCGGTGTTTTCGTCAGTTGAAAAATATTCAAGGTAGTCTGCTTCGCAAAGGTCAGTCTGGTTTCCCAGGTTGACAGCCGCCGAGATCCCCAGGCCTTCGCCGGCCGCCCATTCAGATAGCGCCGCCGTAACCGAACCGCTCTGGGCAACCACGGCCAGCGGCCCCCGGGTGGTGATCACCGGAAAGAACATGGCACACAGCTTGTTGGGCAGGTAGTTGATCCCCTGAATATTAGGTCCGGCGAAACGCAGTCCAGTTTCCCGGGCGATGGCGGCGATCTCCTCTTCCAAATCGGCCCGGCCAGCTTCCCGGAAGCCGGCACTTAAAATAATAGCCCCGGGAATTCCCTGTCCTGCAGCCTCCCGCAGGACGCCGGGCACAAATTTCGCCGGAACCAGAATCACAACCAGATCGGGGCGGCTGGGCAGCTGGCTGAGGCTTTTATACACTTTGAGGCCAAACAGTTCGCCACCCCTGGGGTTGACCGGGTAAATCTGGCCGTCGTAACCACCTTTCAGGATGGATTCCAGGGTCATATAGCCAAGCTTGGCAGGATCACTGGAAACACCCACCACAGCAACCGACCTGGCTTTAAAAATCCTGTCAATGGACTCTACAGCCTGCGGCAATTGCTTGCCGGCATCTTCGCTTAAGGACATACCAGTCCCTCCCCATAGAATTTTACAATTGCCACTGTCTTTTTGCTTATACCGCACTATTAACTTTCCTGGCTGGCTGCTCCTTTGCTGAATAAGCAGACCAGGCCATCATAGCAATCTGGTGAAATTGGTTTGCTCAGGCTTAATATAGTGGAATTATGAATCTAAATTGGAGGTCTTAAAATGAGGTTTTGCTGGTGAAATGCAGTTGCGAATAAAAAGGCCTGCAATTATGAGTGGTGGTTAGTAACACGATGGGAGTTAACGCGGACAATCCAGAGGTTGGCTTTTAAGGACTTTTGTTTAGTATTCTTTAGTATTCCAAAGTTGGGACGCGGGTTTTGCTTTGCCGCCTGCTGCAGTATTCACGTTATTGCGGGTTCAGACATCCATGGCACTGAGGCAGTAACAGCAAAGGTTGAAAGAATAATTAAAAAATTCAATTCATGATAGCAAAACATAACAAACAATAAAGTTCAAAAGGCATTTTCTATATGCTCCAGCCTTCTGACCCGGCCCTCCCTGTTGAATAAAACGGCAACCACGTCAAAACGGCAGTTTCTGTCTGTCTTCCCTTCCGCCTTGAGATATTGCCAGGCCAGTTGGCGGAGTTTCAGCTTCTTGCGCTCCGTAACGCTTTCCTGGGCCAGGCCGTAATCTTCACTGCGACGGGAGCGCACTTCCACAAAAACTAGCACATCCCGGTCCAGGGCCACGATATCTATTTCCCCCAGGCGGCAGGTATAATTCCTCTGCAACAGGGTATAGCCACTTTTTTCAAGGTAGCATGCCGCAACATCTTCCCCCTGCCGGCCCAATTTCTTTCTTTGCATGGTCATGCTCCTGTTTCCGTTTAAACACCCATACCGTCCGTTGATTCCCTCAAACACTCTCGAGCATAGCCCGCACAGGCTGGAAACCCGCCCTGTGAATGGGGCAAGGCCCGAAACGCTCCAAGGCCTGGAGATGCTCCGGGGTTGCGTAGCCCTTGTGGCGCCTGAAGCCGTACTGCGGATACAACCTGTCGTAGGAGTCCATCAGCTGATCCCTGGTCACCTTGGCCAGAATCGATGCCGCAGCAATGGAGGCGCTGAGCCCGTCCCCGCCTTTTAGGGGCGTTTGGGGCAAATCCAGCCCTGTGATTTCAAAACCATCCACCAGGAGGTGCGAAGGTTTCCCGGGAAGACCCAGGACCGCCCTGCGCATGGCCAGGAGGGTAGCCTGGTGAATATTCTGTTGCAGGATCTCTTCCACTGTGGCCATACCGGTAGCCCAGCCCAGGGCAGTTTTTTTAATCAGAACAGCCAGTTCTTCCCGTTTTTTTGCGGTGAGCTTTTTAGAATCATTTATGTAGAGAAGCCCGGCCCGGGGGGGTAAAATGACGGCGGCTGCAACCACCGGTCCGGCCAGGGGGCCCCGCCCCGCCTCGTCTACGCCGGCGATAGTGTCATATCCTTGAGCCCGGAGCTGTTCTTCGTAGAGATACATCTTGGCAAGGCGTTCTCTTTCGGTTTCCAGAGCAGTCTCTGCCCGTTTCAGCCGCTCGTATATCTCACGGACTCCGGCCCTGGGATCACCCGCCAGGGCTTGAAGGTGCTGCTGCCAGTCCTCCCGGGGACCATTAAACAGTTTTTTTATTTCCGCCACTGAAAGTTCTGACAAATTCAGGTATAACACTCCAGGATCTTAATGTTATGTATATTCGAAGCAGAAAGTACAAACCCCTGCCGTACCAGGAAAAATTTGCACAAATTGCCTTATCTATTTTTTATCTTACAATGCCCTGCTTTAGCTGCTGGCTGTCCCTGAGTAGGGAGGTTCATCAAGGGTATACCGCCCCAGCCTGCCCTCCCTGAATTCCTTCAGGAGGATGCGGGCGGATTTGATGGTATCTATCACACCCCCTGAAAGGTAGTAGCCCCTTGCAGCTCCCACTGCTTCCAGCAGTTCCTCCTGCCCGGACGGCAGCTGGTCCAGTTTGTAACGCTCCTTGAGGGCATCCGGGTGATTTTCGGCAAGCCAGTGAACCAGTTTTCCAGCAACGGCGTAAAAATCATAGGCTTCATCCTTGAGCGCGCCAGTAGCAGCCAGGCGAAAAGCTGCCTCGGCGTCCTCCAGCTTGGGCCAGAGAATACCCGGTGTATCCAAAAGGTCGATGTTGCCCGCCACCCGGATCCATTGCCGGCCGCGGGTTACACCTGGTTTATCGCCGGTCCTGGCTGCACTGCGGCCCACCAGCCTGTTGATTAAAAGGGACTTGCCCACGTTGGGTATACCCAGGACCATGCAGCGTGGAGCCCTGGGCCTCCTTCCGGAAGCAGCCAGCGCGGCCATTATGGGTGCCGCCAGTTCCCGGACCAGAGCCGGGATCTCCCGCATTCCCCTGCCCTGCAGGGCGTCCGCGGCGGCTGCGCAAAAGCCCGAGGCCCGGAAGTGCTCAAGCCAGAGCCGGGTTTTTTCTGATTCCGCCAAGCCTGACTTGTTTAAGACCACCAGGCGGGGTTTTTGTCCTGCTATTTTGTTGAACTCGGGGTTGCGGCTGCTGGAGGGAATTCTGGCGTCCAAAACCTCAATCACCACGTCCACCAGCTTCAAGTCCTCTATAATCTGCCGCCTGGTCCTGGCCATATGCCCGGGGTACCAGTGTATATCCATAAGTCATCCTTCCTGTGGGTTAGGCATGAAAAGGAACTCTCCATAATTACAATTACCTGTTCTTTGAAAAATAACCCAGGAGGCAAGATAAAATGATCTGTTTTCAATTGCTTTATTTCCTTTGTTATTAATAAAGACCCTTATAGTTACACCTAAAAAAACCTGGTCTGGCATTCTTCCAGGCTTTATTTAGCTATTGGGCCAATCCTGCCAGGCGGCCAGTAGATTACGACTGCTTTACCAATAATCAGATCCTCGGGTAAAAACCCCCACACTCTACTGTCATCGCTGTTATTGCGGTTGTCCCCCAGCATCAGGTAGTGACCTTCCGGCACCTCTACGGGACCGAAATCGGCAAATCTTAAACCCTTGGGCAGGTAGTTTTCGGGCACCAATTCGCCGTTGATGTAGAGGCGGCTGTCCTTCAAGGCAACTGTTTCCCCGCCTGAGGCGATTAACCTTTTCACAAAATTACGTTTTGGATCCCGGGGGTATTTAAAAACAACGACGTCCCCGCGTTGCGGCTCCTGGAAATGATAATTCAGTTTACTTACAATAATCCGGTCGTTTTCCTTGAGGTTGGGCTCCATGGAACCGGAGGGAATATAAAAGGGCTCCAGGATAAATAACCGGATCACCACGGCCAGCAACACCGCAATTGCCACCGACTCAATAATCTCAGTAAAAAACGAGCGCTTCCCGGTTTTTGGGAGCGCTTTCCCTTCGCTGCCTTGCTCCATATTACTTGCCTCCCCTCATCCTGGCCGACATAAAGACCAAAAAAGGACTGTTTCCTACCGGCAAATAGGGTTAAAGGGACTATTTTCGAGCCCGGTAAAGATGCAAAAAGGGACTGTCTTGCCCAGTCCCTTCCAGCTCACCTCTTGTCTTGAATCCGGGCAGCTTTGCCGCGCAGTCCGCGCAGGTAATATAGTCTTGCCCTGCGAACCCGTCCTCTTCTCACAACTTCGATTTTATCGATTTTTGGAGAATGCAGGGGAAATGTTCTTTCCACACCAACTCCGTAGGAGACCCTCCGGACGGTAAAGGTTTCACCCATACCACTGCCCCTGCGCCTGATTACAACACCTTCGAAGGCCTGGATTCTCTCCCGTCCTCCTTCCACAACCTTGACATGGACGCGGACGGTATCGCCAGGGTTAAATCTCACGATATCTTTTTTGACCTGTTCCTGGTCAAGCAAATGAATGAGGTTCATTATAGTCCCTCCTTCCCTCTAGCGTTTCAAAATCTTTCAAGTACTTAAAAATATTCCTTATTTTACACTCAACAAAGGTAATTATAGCATAAACACCCTTACGCATCAACAAAAAGGAATGGGGGTGAAACAGCTTTTAAAACTCTCATGACAGGTCGAGGCCATTCAACAAATCCCTTATCTCGGTCAGGATTTTTTTGTCCTCCCTCGATAATTCAGCCCTGTGGAGCAGTTCCGGCCTGCGCTCAATGGTGCGCATCAGGGACTGGCGCCTCCGCCATTTTCTAATCTCCTCATGGTGGCCGCTTAACAGTACTTCCGGAACCTCCAGGCCGCGGAATTCCCTGGGCCTGGTATAGTGGGGATACTCCAACAAACCCGTGGTGAAGGATTCTTCCTCCACTGAAGCGGCCTCTCCCAGCACCCCGGGAATAAGCCGGGCCACCGCGTCCACCACTACGGCGGCCGGCAGTTCACCGCCGGTGAGCACATAATCGCCGATAGATATCTCGTCGGTCACCAGGGTATCCCTGATCCTTTCGTCAATCCCCTCGTAATGACCACAGATGATGATCAGATTTTTTTCCCGGGACAGGTTTTCAGCTATGGCCTGGGTGAAAGGCCTGCCCTGGGGAGTCATCAGCACAACCATGGGCAGGAAGCCCAGTTCCCGGGAAACATGTTCTACGGCGCCGAAAATCGGTTCCGGGCCCATGACCATTCCCGCGCCACCCCCGTAGGGAGTATCATCCACGGTATGGTGCTTGTTTAGAGAAAAGTCCCGGATATTCACCAGGTTGATCTCCAGCAGGCCGCGCTCCTGCGCCCGCTTAAGGATACTGGAGGAAAAGGGCCCGCTTAACATTTCAGGAAAGAGGGTCAGGATATCCACTCTCATTATTCCATCAGCCCTTCCGGCAGTTCCACCCGCATCCGGCGGCCCTGCAGGTCGACTTCCCTGACAACCTGCTTAAGCGCGGGAATAAGCAGGGGCTTGCCGCCGGTTTCAACCACGTAGACATCATTTGCTCCTGTCTGGAGCACGTCGGTAATCTCTCCTAAATAGGCACCGTCAAGATCATAAACTTTTAAGCCAATGATTTCAAAGATATAGTAGCTACCCTCCGGGAGGGGAACCAGTTGTTCCCGGGTTATTTCCAGGTACCCTCCCCTGAGCTGTTCTGCTGCATTCATATCTTCAATTCCACGGAACTTGATAATTATAAATTTTTTGTGCTCATTTACCGACTCAATCTGTAAATCCTGCCGGCCCTCTTTGAGCTTGACCTTAACCAGGCTCATATTGTGAAAGCGCTCCGGATAGTCGGTTAAAGGAAGAACGCGGACTGCCCCGCGGTTGCCCTGGGTGCCCAGGATCTTGCCAACCCGGATGTATTCCTCAGCCATCCCTGCGGCCCGCCCCGGTCCCACCTTCTCTGATTTCAGCAACAATACCGTCTTTAAGAATAATCTCTACACCCATCACCCGGTTCCACTGGTCCCCAACCTGAAGGGTTACGAGACTCTCCATTTTCCCCAGGGTCACTTCGGAATCCAGAGCCCACTTGCCGATTTCTTTCAGACGCATGAGCAATCTTTGCCGCTCCTCCGCCCTCCGGAGCCTTTCCTGTTTCAGGGTCTGCCTGGCATTGGCAAGCCCTTCGGGATTTTTCTTCTCCAGTACGGCTACCAGTTTCTTTTCCTGTTCGTCGATATGCTCTATTTCCTTCTCCAGGCGGCGGATGAGCTCCTGGTGCTCCGCGGCTGCATTTGTTTTAAAGGATTCGGTAACGATTGCCTTGACCAGCACAGGCCGGATCAAGTTCAGGCTATCCATGGGCGCTTCCTCCTGTGGACTTTATAAGCCCCTTCACACTAGCTCTTGCTCTAGACTATTTCAACCATAACCTTTTTATTCTGCCTGGTTGCGGCCGCTTTAACCACCATCCGGATGGCCTTGGCAATCCGCCCCTGCTTGCCGATAACTTTCCCCATATCTTCGGGAGCTACCCTGAGCTCAATAACAATTGATTTGTCCTTTTCAACCATGTCTACCATAACTTTTTCCGGCTGGTCAACGAGGGCTTTGGCCAAAATCTCCACAAGTTCTTTCATAAAATAATAGCCTCCCTATTACTGACCCTCTTCCGCAGCAGCTACTGTTTCACTCTTAAAGACCCCTGCTTTGTTGAACAGGGCTTTGGCAGTTTCTGAAAGTTGAGCTCCTTTTTTCAACCAGGCCTGTGCCTTTTCCTGGTCAATTTTAATCACAGCAGGATCCTTCAAGGGATCGTAGTACCCGATTTCTTCAATAAACCTGCCGTCCCTGGGGGAACGGGAATCAGCTACCACAATGCGGTAAAACGGAGCCTTTTTGGCACCCATCCTTTTCAGACGGATTCTCACAGCCATGGTGCTCACCTCCTTTAGCTCATATCAACTACCCCGGTTCATATTAACTTAACTGAAGAAAGGCAGTCTTGGCATCTTACCGCCCTTCTTCATACTTTTTTCCATATCCAGTAAGTGTTTCATCATTTTTTTGGTTTGTTCAAACTGTTTCATCAGGCGGTTTACCTCCTGCACGGAGGTACCGCTGCCCCTGGCAATCCGCCGCTTGCGGCTGCCGTTTAAAACCCGCTCGGGGTCCCGCCGCTCTTCCGGCGTCATGGAGCGGATAATGGCCTCCACATAAACAAGTTCCTTTTCATCCACCTGTATGTCCTTCAGCTTTTTCAACCCGCCCAGGCCGGGAATCATTCCCAAAACCTGTTCCAGGGGTCCCATCTTTTTAACATTTGAGATCTGCTCCAGAAAGTCGTCCAGGGTAAACTCCATGGATCTAATTTTCTTCTGCATCCTGGCCATCTGCTCGGCATCGAAGTTTTCCTGGGCTTTTTCAATAAGGGTAAGCATATCGCCCATACCCAGGATCCTCTCAGCCATCCGGTCGGGATGGAAGGGTTCTAGAGCATCCAGTTTTTCGCCGACGCCGGCAAATTTGATGGGCTTGCCGGTGACCGCGCGGACAGACAGGGCAGCGCCACCCCTGGTATCACCGTCCAGCTTGGTCAGAACTACACCGTCCAGCTCAAGGCGCCTGTTAAAGGTTTCGGCAACATTCACCGCAGCCTGGCCGGTCATGGCATCCACAACCAGGAGGATTTCGTGGGGCTGCAGGGCATTGTTCATGGCTTCCAGTTCAGCCATAAGCTCCTCATTTACTTCCTGGCGTCCTGCAGTGTCAATGATAACCATGTCAAACCCGCCTGCCGCAGCTTTTTCCACGGCGGCCAGGCCGATGGCCACGGGGTCCTGTCCTGCCTCCGGGGTAAAAACATGAATCTTCAACTGTTCCCCCAGCACCTGCAGCTGTTTTATGGCAGCAGGCCTGTAAACATCAGCAGCCACCAGCAGCGGCCGCCGGCCCTGCTTGCGCAGGAGATTGGCCAGTTTGGCGCTGGTGGTGGTTTTACCGGCGCCGTTGAGTCCCACCATCATGATTATGGTGGGGGGCTTGGGGGCCAGGTTGATTTTGCTGTTGGTGCCTCCCATGAGCGCGGTCAGTTCATCGTGAACAATTTTTATGACGTGCTGGGCAGGGTTCAAACTGCTGTGCAGTTCCTGTCCCACCGCCCTTTCTTTGATCCTGGCCACAAAGTCCTTCACAACTTTAAAATTAACGTCTGCTTCCAGCAGGGCCAGCCGCACTTCCCGCAGAGCTTCGTTGACGTCTGCCTCGGTAAGGCGCCCCTTGCTCTTCATCTTTTTAAATGTATTTTGCAGCCTTTCAGCCAGACTGGCAAACATGCCCGGGTCCCCCCTTTTCTAGCTCAACCTCTGACTGTTTTTCCGCGTCCATAAACTCGCAGAGGATCTCCTTTACCCGCTTGAGCCTATCATCTTCAACGGTAGAGATGCACTGGTCCAAAAGGCCGGCGGCAACGGCCAGTTTTTCTCTTTCTGCGCGGTATCTGGCCACCAGGCCCAGCTTATCTTCATAATAGACAAGGAGCTGCTCCGCCCTTTTCAAGGTGTCATATACAGACTGGCGGGTTACATTAAACTCATCGGCAATTTCGCCCAGGGATAAGTTCTGTCCATAATAGAGTTCAACAAAATCCCTCTGCCTTTCGGTTAAAAGCTGGCCGTAGAAGTCATATAGCAATGTGATCCAGGCTATCTTCTCCAACATCCATCCTCACCGCCCACCTATAAAGGTATTCACCTTTACAGATGCATTACAGATAGATTTTACTTAAATGATCCCGCCGTGTCAAGAAAAGCGCTTTTTTTGATAGTGTCAAGGCACTGTTTGATAAAGAGAGATAACTATAACCGTCTCAGAAAAGGACA
>LFSA01000138.1 GCA_001512635.1 Pelotomaculum sp. DTU098
TTGTTTGAACCCAGAGTAATCAGATCGATGTTTTCCTGTTCTGCAAAGCGGACAATAGCTTCTCCAGGATTTTCATTCTTAATGACAATATGTGCGGTTACTCCTTCTTTGCGGACGCTTGCTGCTGCATCTTCGAGGATTTTTTCGAAATAACTGTAACTTTGATTCTCCAGTTCCTTGAGCATGTCCCGGGCAGCATAGCTGTCTATTATCTTAGGCATTTTTACAGAAGTAAATATATACACCTCGGCGTTGCGGGCTTTAGCAATCTCAGTAGCGATTTCCAGGGCTTTTTGAGCCTTCAAACCATGATCATAAGCAACAAGTATTTTTTTAATCATTTAATTCTCCTCCATGATTTATCTTGTTAATGGCAGTACGGTACAGGATTACACGTTTTTTTCGAGTTCTTTTGTTCTGATACATCCTTTTGTTAGCAATACCAATAATTTCCTCGGCAGTTTTACCATCATCTGGGAATACGGCTATCCCGCCGCTTAATCCTATCTTTTTGCAGCCTTGTACGGTTAATTCAGACAGTGCCCTTTGCAACCTTTTTAAGAGAATAGTTGCTCCTTCATAGCCAGTGTTAGGTAAAATTAAAACAAACTCGTCCCCACCGTACCTGACCGGAATATCTATCTTGCGAATATTGAGCTGGATAGTTTCAGAAACAATCCGCAAAACACTATCGCCGGTAGCATGTCCCATATTATCGTTAATGCTTTTAAAATTGTCCAAATCAATAAAAATAACAGCCAGGGGAAGTTTCGAGCGTATAGAGCGTTCAATCTCCAGTGCTAGTATTTTTTCCAGATACCTCTTATTATAAAAATTTGTCAAGGGGTCTGTGTTCGTTAAGTCAATTAGTTGTTGAACAATCCTGTAGACACCATAAGAAAAAAATAAGATACCTCCTGCTAAAAACCCCTTTTTAAAAGTGTCCAATACAATTACAGGTAACGGGAGAATTTCACTAAACAGGTTTATTGCCGAACCAATGGCAATAATACCCATTCCCACCAGGGAAACTATAAGCAGGTTGTCCATATCGTAGGAGTAATTCAATTTCCGGATGGAGAAAAACAAAATCAGCGATGAAAGTAAAAATACCAGGTACAAAAATACTTCATCAAGGTTGTCCAGGTGTGATAATGCAATCAAAATCACAACCCCCATCACGGTAATGAGTTACCCGCTATCTGATAACTATCTAATAATCAATACAGGACATGGAGCGTGCATGGTTACTGCATTGCTGACGCTCCCCAGCAGGTATCCTTTTACCTCGCTGAGTCCCCTGCTTCCAATAACAATTAAATCATATTGGTATTTCCGGGCTACTCTACATATGCAATCGGCTGTTTTACCGCTTTTTACCTTCAGATCAATAGAAATATTAAACCTTTCTAAATCCCTGGCAACTTTTTTTAGCAACTCTTTTGCCTCGGCACGGAACTTATTAATTACCATACCACGGAGATCCAGCGGCAGCACTGGAATTATGTGAATGAGCGTCACTGAAGAACCAAATCTAGAGGCCAGTTCTGCACCATGACGGGCAGCAATTAAAGACTTGCTGGAACCGTCTACTGGTATGAGTATCTTTTTATACATCAGGCAACTCCCCTTACAAGACGGAGCCTATCCTCCACACCAAAATGTTGGATCAGGGTTTGAAAACAAGTTATAGGATTAAAGTGAGTTAATTATAATTACCCGCTCAATCCTGACTCATACCCATTTTAACCTTACAATTAGACAACAATTAGACACTCATGCCGCTGACTCGGCACCAGCAGGGGGATGAAAAATGTCTATATTTTAAGGATAATCTAGTCGTTTACTCCTCTCTTCTTTTCCCCTCTTCTATTTCCACGGCAAGGTTTCCAGAATATCATCCCAGGATATGCTGGTTTGGGGAAGGTGTAATCTATCACTAGCCTTTTTTCTATAGATTGTCTTTCTACCTCCGTTAGGTCCTCATCTTTAAAGGAATCACCAGTTCAAAAACAGTCTCATCATCACCTTTAATCTTATACCGGGAATCCGGTAACCGAAGCTTTTACAGGTTTCTTCAATCAACATGTTTTGAACGCTCTGCTGATATCGTATTGTTATTTATCAGGCAGGTTATCCGGTTCCGGCTTGAGATAGTAAAAGCTTCTTAACCGGATCCTGTTCAGGCTTAAAGGATATCTGTGCTCGTAAAGTGCCCCGTCTTATAAATTTCACGGGTTCTCTTATTATTTTATGATCTTACCGGAGCCGGAATTTAATGGTTTGAGAAGTTTTTTTGCCGCTGGCTTACAAATTATTACCCAGGCTTTTAAAATCAAGTAGCTTTCCCATTTTTGGTTTTAGTTTCAAAACAATGAAAGAGCCGGAAAACGAAAACCAGGACGAACACGCAAGGGTAACCAGAAACCAAGAAAGTGCGCTGGTAGAAGCCCAGGGCTACCAGCCGGACCAGGAATACCTATTTGTCCAGTCAGTATCATCGCCTTGCCCCAGGGCGTGGAAAGAACCGTGCCGCAGTTGCGTTGTCCATAGTATTTTGACAATTGTCTATTACTGTTAAATGAAAACAGCCTTATATTTATCCCGGTCCAACTTATTATGCAGAACGCAAGCGTAAGACCGTCATTAAAAAGTCCATTAAGAAACAGAATCTCTTGGTTACAAGGTTACCCTGAACAAGTAGCTTAAGTTATTTTGTTTTACCGTCATCCTTCTACTGCCAGGTTTATTTTTTTAAAGGGGTCTGGTATTGTTCAGGGTGTCTTTTTCAGGTCGTACCGTTATTTGATTTTCAGGATAGCCTAGTCAATTAGCCCTTCTCTTCTTTTCCTTTCTTCTATTTCCACAGCAAAGGTTTCCAGAATGTCATCCCAATAGATGCCGGTTTTGGGAAGCCGGGGTAATTTATCAGGAGCCTGGGTATTCTTATAGATCATCCTTTCTACTTCAGTTAGGTCCTCATCTTTAAAGGAGGCACCAGTATCAAGAACAGTCTCATCATCACTTTTAATCTTATCGCGGGGAATCCGGTAATAGAAGCTTTCGCCGGTTTCTTCAATCAACATATTATGAACAATTCTGCTAATATCGTATTGTTTAAACTTATCCGGCAGGTTGTCCGGCTCCGGTTTGAGATAGTAATAGACTTTCTTAACCGGATCCTGTTCAAGCTTAAAGGATATCCTGTTCTCATAAATTGCCTCTCTAATTTCGTACTCCATAGGTTTAGCCTCCGTGATGTTTATTCTTATTGTCTTATAAATTACACTGGTTCTATTATTATATTTATTTTCCAGGCTTTTTAAAATCAAGTAGCTTCCCCATTTTGGGTTCGGTTTCAAAACTCTCCGGTGAAATATGTTCAATTTCAGGAAAATAACCCTTTATTTGTTCCATTACGTACCTTATGACCGCCTGAGTCTCCTTGTCCCCATTCTCCCTGGCAAGATTTAAGGCAAGTCCGAAGAGAAGCATCTCATCGTGTGAGAGATTCAATTCATAATTATTTACGGGCAAATCGTTGATTTTAGCCAGGGCCATAAGACAAACACCTGAAATCATTGAAAAAGCCTCATAATTGAATTGTTCTTTCTGTGCCCTTTCATGATTGCTCTTAAGAACGATGATCACCGCATTAAATAAAGTCTGTGTTTTCTCAGGTGGAATTGTTAATTTAAAAAGAGGCGAAAATACGTAACTCTCATATCCAGTCCTGAGGATCAGCTCACCCCTGCTGCCAAGAAGGCAAATTAAGCGCCCGTCCTGAATCTCAATCTCTACCATTGAGCCGTTAATCATCAGTCCCGTGGCAAAATTATTCCTTAACAGGTTTAAAAAATCCTGGTCTTCGCTCTCTACCTTTAAATATTTCTGTTTAAAATAGCGGCTATACTCACCGGGATCGTAATCTACCTCAATATCCTCCAAAAAGATTATACTTGATTCCAGCAGTTGGTCCTCATAGTAGTGTTCTAATAGAATGAACTCATCAAGATATTCCTCCAGAAGCTCAACAATTTCATCAATGTCAAAAACTATTTGGTTGGTTACTAGTGAATAATCCAATTTATGCCCCTTTCTGTAACTTACTTACCGGTTTTTAGTGTGACAGATACCATGTTCGAGTATCTTACTTAAACTTTAACATAGCACCTCCCCCAATAAATTAACATATTCAGGAGTAAAGGGCAACTTTGTTTTATAAATCTTCCTTGACTCCTGGTTTTACTCAATTAATTCAACTTCACAATAATTACAGAAAAGCAGCAGAAACATCGTCCTGCTGCTCCCCTTCTCCCCTCTTGCTAGGTTCGGGGTAATATTGAAGGATCCAGTTTCTTGGACAGGATGTGAATTGCCCTGATAAAACGAACTGTTCCTGTTTTTGCCCGCATTACAACAGAATGGGTTTCAGCTCTTTCCCCACCATATAAGCGTACACCCCGTAAGAGTTCCCCGTCCGTAACTCCAGTGGCAGCAAAAATCGCATCATCACCCTTAACCAGGTCATCCATGGTTAAGATTTTACGGGGGTCAGTAATACCCATGCTCAAGCAGCGATTATAGTCTTCCTCATCTTCCGGGTAAAGGCGGGCTTGCATTTCACCTCCCAGACATTTAAGCGCTGCAGCCGCAATGACACCCTCGGGAGCACCCCCAATCCCGGCGCAGACGTCAATACCCGTATCATCAAAGGCCGTAGATATAGCTGAACCAACGTCCCCGTCGCCAATCAACCTGACTCTGGCCCCTGCCCTGCGCACGCTTTCAATTAACTCCTTGTGCCGGTCACGCTCCAGGATAATCACAACACAGTCCTGTACCCGCTTGTTATTGGCTTCGGCAACTATCTTCAGAGTTTCTTCAATAGGGGCGTCCAGATGGACCTTGCCTGCCGCCCGGGGCCCAACAGCGAGTTTTTCCATATACATATCCGGCGCATGCAGGAGGTTGCCTTTATCGGCGATAGCGACTACAGACATTGCATTTGGAAGACCTTTGGCGAGAATATTTGTTCCCTCCAGGGGATCTACTGCCACGTCCACCTCGGGGAAGGGCGCGTTCCCTACCTTTTCCCCGATATAAAGCATCGGAGCCTCATCCATCTCACCTTCTCCGATAACAACGGTGCCGTTAATGGACACGGTATCAAACATCTTGCGCATTGCGTTCGTAGCAGCTTCATCGGCCTCTTTTTTCCGGCCCCTACCCATCCAGTAGGCTGACGCCAGAGCCGCCACTTCAGTCACTCTAACCACTTCCATTGCTAGTTCCCTATCCATAGTATCACTCTCCCAGATAAAAATTCATAGGAGCGCCTTAATAAGAGGGCAACTCTTATTTCTTAATTTAATCATATACCTATATTCACCAGTTGAACAGGCTTAAAAAAGTAAAATAAATAACATTATTTTACAATTAAAATGAAACTCTTTTTTAAACGAAGCAGGACATCCTGCAGTCGGGGCTGGTTAAAGTTAGAAAATACAATATCTGCTCATTAACCAGTTCAATAATCTGTAAAAATATTTCCCGGGTAGAATGTTTTATCATTTTTTTTAGTTTATTTTATTATAACACCGGGTAGTTTAAGTAAAGACAGTAAAAAAGGAGGATTGACTTGGCTGAAAAAACAGCTGCTCAAAAACCTGAAAATAATTTTTGGCTTGCCGTATCAGCTTTGGCCGGTGTTCCCTTTATCATGGTTCTGGGTAATTCCATGTTAATACCGGTTCTTCCCGAGATTCGCAATGCACTGAATCTAACCTCCGTACAGGTAAGCTTGTTAATAACCCTGTTTTCGGTACCAGCCGGGCTCATTATCCCCCTGGCCGGCCTCATATCTGACCATTACGGCAGGAAGATTGTAATTATATCCGGCCTGGCCCTTTATGGACTGGGGGGAGTAATAGCCGCCGCGTCCTCTGTCCTGATGGATCAAATGGCCTTCCCCGGCATCCTTGCCGGCAGGATCCTCCAGGGCCTGGGGGCAGCTGGAACTGCACCCATAGCAATGGCTCTGTGTGGGGACATCTTTCAAGGAAAGGAGCGCAGCCGTTCCCTTGGGACAATTGAATCATCCAACGGTCTGGGCAAGGTTATCAGCCCCGTCCTTGGATCTGCCATCGGTCTGATAACCTGGTATGCCGCTTTCATCTTTTTTCCGGTTATTGTCATACCAATAATCTTTGCTATCTGGCTGCTGGTCAAAGAGCCCGGGACAAACCGGTCTAAACAAAATGTAGCCAGCTATTTTAAATCATTTAGCAGGGTTTTTAAAGAAAAAAAAGGCTTGCTGCTGTCAGCCTACCTTGCCGGGTCAATCTCTCTATTGGTTCTCTTTGGCATTCTATTCTACCTCTCGGAATACCTGGAGCAGCAATTCAGCCTGGGCGGTGTACAAAAAGGACTGGTCCTGGCCATCCCGGTCTTTTTTATGAGCGCAACCTCCTTTGCCACCGGCTTTATTATTAAAAAAAAGAAGTCCCTGATGCGGTTATTGGTCATAACCGGCCTGGGCATTATAACCGCCTCACTCATCTTCCTGCCTCTGGCCGCCAGTATAATCCTGTATTTTGTGGCCATCTCCATTGTGGGAATCGGCACAGGCATGGTTCTCCCCTGCCTGAATACCCTTGTGACCAGCTCAGCTTCGATAAAAGAACGCGGGCTTATTACGTCATTTTACGGAAGCGTAAGGTTTTTCGGCGTTGCCCTGGGGCCTCCCCTTTACGGTTTCTTAATGGCCAGGGGTACCGGATTGATGTTTTGGAGTTCCGCCGGGCTTTCCTTGCTGGGTGCCGTCCTTGCTGGATTATTCTTAAAGGCTGGGAAATCAGAGCAACAGGGAGCTATGTTTACCCTTATTCCCCGTCCAGCCAGGAAACCCAAGAAGTAGGAGGGGCCAAAAAATACCTGGAATAAAATAAGAAGGTAATAGAGCCTTAATACCCCGGCTAAACCAATAGGCCGGCTTGACTACCACCGGCCCCTAATAATAGCCCTGTCTATCCCTGTACATTGCCGCTGCCACAACAACAGAACTAAATAATACAACAGAACTAAATAATGATGTACGCAAGCTGTTTTATGTGTTGGAAAAGAGCTGATCACTGGCATTATGGTATTTGGAGAAGCTTCTCTTTCTGTTCTTTCAAAACACTTTCATATTGCTGGTTCAGCTGGCTGCGAATTTTCATCCACTCCTCCTGAAATCCCGGCTGGATCTCCGGATTAACCTTTATCTTTTTACCGGACCTTTTTTCTAATAGCTTTACTTGAGCATTGATCTTTTCTGAAAAGTATTCTTTAAACTGGCTGTACGCCTGTGCTAAAGACTTTTCGTAATAATTAAAAAGATGCTCCAGCTGGTTGAATAATTCCTTAACAGCTCGCTTGTTCTTTTTAACAGCTAAGATCCCCTCCATGGCTCTTCTGTTTGTTTCCTTAAAGGTACGGTCAGATGGAAGCATGATATTATACAGCAGGGTTTTTTGAATACCATCGGCTACATAGCCTCTGTAGGGTTCAGGGTGCCTGTCAATTTCAGCCTTAAGATCGTAATCCCGTTCCTTTAAAAAAGCAGCTGCAGCGCGGCTGCCCGCGGACTCATACTCCATTCTGTCAATCTCCGACCGGGGCACTTCCTTTCTCTTGCTGAAGCGTTCCAAAGCCATCTCGTAGGCGGATTTTATTCTATCCATACTCAGTCTCCTCTCATGTTTATTACTTTATAACCAGCCGGCGCACCAGAAAAACAGGGGCAGGCAAAAGCACTATTGTGGCCACCAGGAGCCACACAAGATCTCCTATCAAATGAACCCCCGCCCTACCCATAACGAGGTCCCGGGTAAGGTTTACCACGTGATAGAGGGGGCTAATCCAGGCGGCTTGTTGCACAAAAGCGGGCATCCCTTTAAGAGGGAAAAAAACCCCGGAAAAAAGGAATAGCGGTGTAATGATCAGGGAAAAAAAGTAATTAAAGCTGTCTATATTGGGAACCAGACCTGTCCAGATCATGGACAGAGCTCCAAAAAGCAGGCCTGACACTGCCAGCACAGGGGGCACCAGCAAAGCCCAAGGGGAAGCAACCAGGCCCAGGGCGGCCACTACCAGGAGAATTACCGTGCCGTATAAAACGGACTTAAAAGCTCCGTAAATCAGGTCACCCATAACCACATCCTCGATGCTTGCCGGCGTAGCCAGAATAGCATGATAAGTCTTTTGGTAGGCCATCCGGACAAAGGACCCGTAAGTGCATTCATATGCAGTGGCAAACATGGCCGAAGAGGCGATCAGACCGGGAGCAAGATAGTTCAAGTAGGGTAAACCTTCCATCTGTTGAACGTAAGCTCCCAGTCCAAAGCCGAGGGCACCGAGGTAGAACAGCGGCTCAAAAAAGTTAAAACTTAAACTAACCTTCCAGGTTTTGCGGTAAACTTGAAAATTCCTTTGGAAAACTCGCCATACCAGCCACGAAAGGTCAGGCTTCCGAAAATTCATCCACAAGCCCCCTTCCGGTTAATTTAAGAAATACATCTTCCAGAGTCGCGGGGCGCAGCGTCTGGTGGAAAAAACGGTCTGACACCGGCCTTAAAGCCTGAATCAGGGCCTGTCCATCTGTGGGATAAAGCAGGATTGTGTCCCCGACAATCATATGTTCCTTAATATAGGCACGCCCGTTCTCTAAAATACTGTCCCAAATACCGGGATCCCCTCTGATTTCCAGCAGGGTTTCACCCACGTGCCTGCCGATCAGGTCCCGGGGTCGCCCGCTTTCCAGGATCCGGCCCATATCTATGATAATGAGGCGATCGCATAACTGGACAGCCTCATCCATGTAATGGGTGGTAAGCAGGAGAGTAACCCCGCGTTCTTTGAGACTTCTCAGGCGCTGCCAGACAAGATGCCTTGCCTGGGGATCCAATCCGGTGGTGGGTTCGTCCAAAATGAGGATTTCGGGAGAGTGGATCAGAGCCCTGGCGATGGTCAGCCTGCGCTTCATACCCCCTGAAAGGGTCTCAACCTTTTTATGCTGGTATTCCTCAAGGCCAAAAAAAGCTAATAATTCTTCTGCTTTTAAACGCGCTTCTCTTTTGGGAAGGTTAAAAAAACTAGCATAGACCAGCAGATTGCCCAGCACTGTCAGTTCGTTGTCCAGGTTGTTTTCCTGGGCCACCACACCAATCTTTTTTTTGATTTCCCTGGCCTTTTCTTGCACGTCCATACCCAGGACTTTCAGGATCCCGGACGTTACCGGTAAAAAACAATAGATCATTTTTACGGTGGAAGATTTACCGGCGCCGTTCGGGCCCAGCAAACCGAAGCATTCCCCCTGTCGTACAGAAAAGCTGATGCCTTTAACGACCTCTTTCCCGTTAAAGGCTTTTACTAGATCCCGGGCATAAATCACATCTTCCAATGTGATACCTCCCATACAGGGGTATGGTCACATACACATAATATAAATGTGAGCTTATATGCCCACCTTTGACCTTTTTTTCCTTTTATATTATATCTTTCGCCTCTTTTGAGGTCAAATAACAATATTTCGCCGGCTTATTCCGTACTTTCAGCAGATTTGCACACTTTCCGAAAGGTTTTCAACGCCCTCAAAAGGATTAAATAATCCTTTTGTAGAAAAATTAAGCAGTGCTTTAAAGGGGGAGAATTAACATTGAAAATTTTTGAATTACATTTAAAACATGTGGCAGAACCGGAGTATACAGCGTTGAAGTATAATCAGCTAAAAGTATCATATACCGAGCTGGAAAACCAGGTGGAGCACTATGCCAGGTATCTGGTGCATCTTGGCTTAAAACCAGGGGACAGGGCTGCCATAGCTCTCCCCAACTGTCCTGAATTTATTTACAGCTACCTCGGCATCACCCGGGCCGGGGGTATTGCCGTTCCCCTTAACCTTCTCCAATCACCCCGGGAACTGGCCTTTATGCTTCAGGATGCGGGAACAAGCTTCCTGATAACCAGCGAGGCCATTGGGCGGCAGTTTCAGCAGTTACCCGCCCTACCCTTGACCCCTGTGATCCTGGATCAAACATGCCGGGAACAGATTTCAGCAGCCGGTCCTGCTGCCTTCCCAACAATCAGCCCGGAAACAGTCTGTACTTTTCTTTATACCTCGGGCACAACCGGCCAGCCCAAGGCTGTAATGCTGACCCATGCCAACCTGTTTGCAAACGTCATCGCGATGGATGCTGTTTCCGATTTTGGCCGGGAAGATAACTTTTTAGCGGTTTTGCCCATGTTTCATAGTTTCGGCTGGACAACAAGCGTTTTGCTGCCCCTTTACCTTGGCAGCACCATAACCATTCTGGACAGGTTTATGCCCAAAGAGGTTCTGCAGGTCCTTTCGGAGGAAAAGGTAACTATATTCTGCGGCGTCCCCAGCATGTTTTCCCTGATGCTCAAGCTTCGCCGCACCCTCCCCTTTCCCCGTCAAATATACGCTTTTTCGGGGGGAGACTCCATTAGACCGGAGCATCTAAAAGAATTTGAAAATAAATTTAACATTCCTATCATTGAAGGATACGGCCTATCCGAAGCATCCCCTCTGGTAACCCTAAATCCCATTAAGGGGCTGCGCAAGGTAAAATCCATAGGCATCCCCCTGCCCGGCGTCGAAGTCAGAATAATTGACGAAGAAAACCTGGACCTGCCCCCTGGCGAGGTGGGAGAGCTGATTGTCAAAGGACCCAATGTGATGAAGGGGTATTATAACAGAAAGGAAGAAACTGCAGCCGCCCTGAGGGACGGCTGGCTGCACACCGGTGATCTTGGATACCGGGACGAGGATAATTATTTGTATCTGGTTGGTCGCAAGAAGGAACTGATTATTACGGCCGGGTTTAATGTATATCCCAGGGAAATTGAAGAAGCGCTGGAAGAGTTCCCGGCAGTGGCAGAGGCAGCCGTTATCGGTGTTCCCCACCCAGTTAAAGGTGAAGCTATTAAAGCATACATTCGCCCGGAGGAAGGGCAGAAACTGGACAGGCAGGAACTGCTGCGCTTTTTAAAGAACCGCCTGGCAAACTATAAAATCCCGGAAACCTTTGTGTTTACAGATGACCTGCCCCGGGGCGCCAGCGGTAAAATATTAAAACGCCTGCTGAAGTAAATGAAGGTAGATCTCCCCCAGGCAGCAACGGTACAACGTCTCCTGGGGAAAAATCATTTTAACTGTCCCTTAAAACCTCTGGTGCGGTTTCATAACTCAGGCCTGTTCTTTGCAGTTATACCTGCGGTATGTTTTCCGCCGCCTGACCACCCTGTTTGCCCTTTAACTCACCAAATTGAAAGACAGGCAATTTGCCCCGCGGCGTGTAAGAGGTATGGAGCAGCTTCCTGGACAATTCCCCGAGGGGTTGGCCCAGGAATTCTTTGTAAAGCCTCAATACATCAGGGTTTTCATGGGCTCTCCGCAGTGTTTTGGAAGCATCAATCCGTCCCAGGGCATCAGCCCGGTTATGCCGGTAATCCAGGGATACCACCTTGCGTTCCCTGCTGCCGTATATGGGCTGCCCGCCTCCTCCGACACAGCCGCCCGGGCAGGCCATAATTTCCACGAAGTCAAAGGATTCACCCGCCCTGATCCGTTCCAGCAGCACCCTGGCGTTGCCAGTGCCGTGGGCTATGGCCAGCTTAAGCTTGCGGCCTTTTAAAAAAACTTCCGCTTCCTTCAACCCGCTGAAACCGCGCAATTCTTCGTAGTCGGGGAGATCCGCCTCCTCTCCGGTAGTTAAGTAGTAGGCAGTCCTTACCGCCGCCTCCAGGACGCCCCCCGTGGAACCAAAGATAGCCCCCGCACCGCTGGAAGTACCCATCGGGCTGTCATATTCTTCTTCCTGCAAATCAGGAAAAGAAATATCAGCCTGCCTGATCATCCGGGCAAGCTCACGGGTTGTCAGGACCCAGTCCACATCCTTATACTGGCCCGTACCCATCTCCCGGCGGGCAGCTTCAAATTTCTTCGCCGTACAGGGCATAACTGCCACAACCACGATTTTCTCCGGATTGATACCCTCTTTTCTGGCGAAGTATGTTTTGGCCAGGGCTCCGAACATCTCGTGGGGAGATTTGCAGGTGGAGAGGTTTTCCAGGTACTCCGGGTAAAAATGCTCTGCAAACTTAACCCAGCCAGGACAGCAGGAGGTTAAGAGAGGAAGCTTTCCCCTCCCTTCCAGCCGTTCCAGGAGTTCATGGGCCTCTTCCATAACTGTGAGGTCAGCCGTGAAATCTGTTGCAAAAACCCTGTCGAAACCCAGCCGCTGCAGGGCTGCCACCAGCTTACCCGTAACCACACTACCTACAGGAAAACCGAATTCTTCGCCCAGGGTAACCTGAATTGAGGGGGCAGTCTGCACCACCACGAATTTATCCGGGTCCTCCAGGGCTTCCCAGACAGATTCAATACATTCCTTTTCCACAAGGGAACCGGTGGGACAGGCCAGCACGCACTGCCCGCAGGCAATGCAGGCCACCCTGGAGAGATCCTGCCCGAAGGCGGGAGCGATGATTGTGTCATAATTCCGGTAAAGGGCGGAATACACGTTGATTTCCTGCACCTTACTGCAGATTGCCTCGCAGCGCCTGCACTTAATGCACTTATTGTAGTCCCGGACTATGTAGGGGTTTTCATTCTGCACCTCAAGGTTCTTCATTTCGCCCGTGTATTTTATATTCCGGATACCCAGGCTATCAGCTAAATTCTGCAGCTCGCAGTTAAGGTTCCGGATGCAGGTGGTACACTCGCGGTGGAGGTCGGAAAGCAGCAGTTCCACCATCGTCTTTCGCACCCGCCGCACCCGGGGTGAGGTGGTGTGCACAACAAGGCCTTCCGAAGCAGGATAAACGCAGGAGGCCTGCAGCGTTTTCGTCCCCTTTACTTCCACCTCCACCAGGCAAACCCGGCAGGAGCCGGTTTCATTAATATGCCGTAGATAACACAGGCTGGGGATCTCAATCCCCGCCAGCCGCGCCGCTTCCAGCACGCTCATTCCCTTAACGGCGGTAACTTCCCGGCCGTCAATGGTGAACTTGATCTTTTCCACTTCTTTTTCTGGATTATCATAAAGTTGCCCGGTTTTCCGCACCACCGGCCCCGGCGTATATTCCAGCTTCTCCTCCAAGAACAGCCACATCCTTTCCAGTGCCTTTTTGGATAGCCTGCCTGGGACATTTGGCCACGCAGGCTGCACAGCGGGTGCATTTTTCCGGGTCAATCCGGTACGGCTGCTTTGGCGCGCCCGTGATGGCCTGGACTGCGCAGGCCTTCGCGCAGAGCCCGCAGGCAATGCATTTATCTTCGTCCACCGTGTAATGCAGCAGAGCTTTGCAGACTCCCGCCGGGCAGCGCTTATCCCGCACGTGGGCCACATATTCGCTCTTAAAATAGCGCAAGGTCGAGAGCACCGGGTTGGGCGCGGTCTGGCCCAGGCCGCAAAGGGAAGCATCGCGGATATCGTAGGACAGCTCCTCCAGCATTTCCAGATCCTCCATCTCCCCCTGTCCCTCCGTAATCCGGGTCAGGATATCCAGGAGGCGTTTGGTGCCGACCCGGCAGGGAGTGCAGCGCCCGCAGGACTCGTCCTGGCTGAACTGCAGGTAAAAACGGGCGATGTCAACCATGCAATCTCCCTCGTCCATAACAATCATCCCGCCGGAACCCATCATGGAGCCGGCTTCCTTAAGGGATTCATAATCTATGGGCAAGTCCAGGTATTTAGCCGGAATACAGCCCCCTGAAGGCCCGCCGGTCTGTACTGCCTTAAACTGCCTGCCCCCTGGTATACCCCCACCGATGTCGAAAATGATCGTGCGCAGGGTTGTCCCCATGGGCACCTCGATCAGGCCGGTATTGTTAATCTTACCGGCCAGGGAAAATACCTTGCTCCCCTTGCTGGTGGATGTTCCCTGCCCCTGGTACCATTCCCAGCCTTCCCTCAGGATAACCGTTACATTGGCAAAGGTTTCTACGTTATTAATTAAGGTCGGTTTTCCCCACAGTCCTTCCTGGGCAGGGTAAGGGGGTCTCGGCCGGGGTTCGCCCCGCTGCCCCATGATTGAGTGGAGAAGCGCAGTTTCCTCGCCACAGACAAATGCTCCGGCGCCAAAGCGCAGGCTTAAGTCAAAGTCAAAATCCGTACCGAAAAGACCCTTTCCCAGCAGCCCCGCTGCCCTGGCCTGCTCAATGGCAATTTCCAGCCTTTCCACAGCAATGGGATATTCCGCCCGCACGTAGATGAAGCCCTGATTTGCACCGATGCAGTAGCCGGCTATGGTCATGGCTTCCAAAACACTGTGGGGATCCCCTTCCAGGATGCTGCGGTCCATGAAGGCACCGGGATCGCCCTCATCCGCGTTGCAGACCACATACTTGGGCTGAATATCCTGAGCAGCAGTCAGCTCCCATTTCCTGCCGGTGGGGAAGCCCGCGCCTCCCCTGCCCCGGAGCCCGGATTTTTTGATCATCTCGATAACTTCTTCCCTTTTCCTGTGCAGAATCACATCCGCCAGAGCGAAATAGCCGTCCCGGGCGATATACTCCCCAATCTCCTCCGGGTTGATCACGCCACAGTTGCGCAAAACAATTCTCCTCTGGGCCTGGAAAAAATGGATATCCTCTATAGTCGGCGTTCTTTTTCCAGTACTGTCGTTATGATACAATAACCTTTCTAAAACCTGGCCGCCGATCAGGTGCTTTTCCACCAGCTCCCGAACATCCCCTGGCCGAACCTGGCAGTAAAAAATTCCACCCGGATGGACCATGACAATAGGACCATACTGACAGAAACCGAAGCAGCCGGTCTTAATAACCCTGGTTTGTTCCTCCAGGCCTCTCCTGGCCAGCTCCTGCTCCAGTTGCAGCCGGACTTCCTGGCTTTCTGAGGAATGACAGGCCGTCCCGGAACAGACCATGATTTGAGTCAGGCCCAGGCCGTTCCGGTGACCAAGCCTCTGCTTGATCAGCGGCTCATACTTTTCCTTGACCCTTTTAAGATCTTCAATGCTTTTTATGATCAACACTTTCACCTTTCCGGCAAGTTTGGATAATTTTCTTGATCTCCCCCGGGCTGGCTTTTCCGTAAACATCTTCATTGGCCATCAGGATGGGGGCAAGACCGCAAGCTCCGACACAGCGTGTGCTCTTTATGGTAAAAACCCCGTCCGGGGTGGTCTCTCCCTCGTCGATTTTAAGCTCCTCCTTGAGCGCATCCATCAGGGCCTGGGCTCCTTTAACATAGCAGGCCGTTCCCATACAAACACTCAAGGTATATTTGCCTTTGGGCTCCGTTGCGAAAAGGGAGTAAAAAGTGACAACACCGTTAACCTCGCTCACGGGAATTTCAAGTTTTTCAGCAATATAGGCCTGTACCTCCTCCGGGAGGTAGCCGAAAATCTCCTGGGCCTTTTGCAGAATCCGGATCAACTGGCCCCTTTCCCCGGCATAAAGCCGGATCACCCGGTCCATATCAGCAAACTGTTTTGACCGGTGGTCTTCCTGGAGCAGGTCTTTTTTTTCCGGAACATCTTTAAAGGGCAACTCCTGAACTATAATCGTTTGCCCCGTTACGTTATGCTCAGCCACCCTTTCACACCTCCCGCCTTCTGCTCTTTATTGTTTATCTTTCCTTGCATTTTAATGCTAAAAAAACCCCTTTCAGGGGTTTCTAATAATGAGGAAATATATGTATTAAAAAAATACCTCTTAAATTCTTCATCCCGGAAAAATGCTCAGGAAAGATTGCTTGTGGCCCTTTTATTGCCCTCAACAAGGGCAGAATAACAACTCAGCAGCCGCTTCGTACAGTTGACTGAAGATAGCTCCTCCGCTTTGAGACTGGCCCGGCGGCCCATAGCTTCACGCATTTCCCTGTTTTTTAAAACCTGGCACACCCTATTAGCAAAATGCACAGGATCAGGATCGGTCAGGTATCCGTCCAGGCCGTCTTCCACCATTTCAGAAACACCATTGGCACCCACAGCCACCACCGGGAGCCCCGCGGCCTTGGCCTCGGCAATTACAATCCCCTGGGTTTCAGTAAGGGAGGTGAACACGAATAAATCAGCTCCCGCGTAGCAGTTAACAACTTCTGCGGAAGGTAGCGTCCCGGTAAAGACAACCTTTGCGGCAATACCCAGTTTGAGCGCCTTCGAACGCAGTTCTTCGGCCTCCGGCCCGCCACCCACAAGAACCAGGGTAGTATTATTAATTTCCCTGTTGACAAGCTGAAAACTCTCAAGAAGCATCCCGATGTTTTTTTCCTGCCCTAACCGTCCCACAAAAAGGAGAACGTAATCACTTGAGGGAATTTGATATTGCTGGCGGAGCCAGGCGGGATCCCCTTTTTGAAACTCTTCAACTTTGATTCCGGTGGGAACTTTTGTAATCTCAGTCACAACACCGATTCTACGCAAATAGTCTCCGACAATATCTGTGGGTACAATAACCATGTCGCACTGATTGCAAAAATCCCGGCTGACTCTTTGGGCCAGTTCCCTGGTGAAGGACTGGGCAAAGGGCACGTAGTGGACATACTGATCGTACAGCGTGTGGTAGGTAAAAACAAGAGGTATGCCTGCCCTCCGGGCGTACCTGGCGCCGAGTCGGCCCAGTAAAAAGGGGGAGTGAACGTGGATCAAGTCCAGACCCAAACCCTGAATAACCGGTTTTAAACGAAGGGAAAAAGGTACGGCGAGGGTAAAATCACGGTTTGTAAGCGACGGTATGGAAGCAAAGCGGAAAACTCGGGATTCCTTGCCGCAGTTTTTATAACTGGGCGCAAAAATAAATACATCGTGCCCCTGTTTAATTAACTCTTCCTTGAAGGTTTGGATAGAGCGGACGACACCGCTGGTGTAAGGAACATAACTGTCGGTGAAAATACCTATTTTCAAGAGTCGCCCTCCCTAATTCTTGCTTCAAGTCTCATTTTAGCACATTTAAGCAAGATAGTACAAGTTTGCCCAGGCCAGGGATAGTGTCAAGGCACTGTTTGATAAAGAGAGATAACTATAACCGTCTCAGAAAAGGA
>LFSA01000014.1 GCA_001512635.1 Pelotomaculum sp. DTU098
CCGTCAACCAGGGTCCAGCGGCAGCCTGTTACAGTCTCTGTTAATGCTTCGATCAAGATTGTGGTTCCCTTTTTGGATTATCTTGTGGGCAGCACCTTTCCTGTTACTTCCAGGGCGCAAATGCTTGTGGAGTATATAAGCGGCTAGCCGGGACATTTAGGCAGCCATGAAACCGGGCTTCGCCATCAGTGGGCGTAAATAGCAAAGAGTTTTTTACGGTGTAGATTCTTCTGGCGCAGGCTGGAATTAGGAGGCAGGCTTTAGTATGAACAAGATTGTTAAGATCCTTACAGAGGAAAAGGGTGCCAGCGTTGTTTTAGTTGCGCTAAGCCTGATGGTTATCTTCGGTTTTGCCGCCTTGGTCATTGATTATGGCGTGGTAGCCCTGGAAAGGAGAGAAATGGTTACTGCAGCCGATGCCGGGGCGCTTGCCGGAGCGAGAATATTACTGGAAGAAAATGGTGACCCGGCAGCGAAAGCCGCGGCCATACAGGCGGCAGAAAATTATGCTGTCAGCAACGGGGCGCAGCCCTCTCTAGTAAAGGCCGAAGTGATAGACGATTATCCCTATAAGGGCGATACCATTCAGGCAATAGTTGTCAGCGCCGGGCATAATGAAGAGTTTTTTTTCGCCAGGGCGCTTGGTTCCGGTTTTAGCGATCTTGATGTGACAGCCAGGGGAGTAGCCAGTTGGGGCTATGTTACAAGTTT
>LFSA01000010.1 GCA_001512635.1 Pelotomaculum sp. DTU098
CCAAACTATTGGAGAGAGTTCCATAAAGTGGGAAAGGCCCACATTGACTTGACACAAACCATTCCAGCCCTTTTCTTGACTTCGTTAAATAGATCAATAAAATAGTATACAAACCGTTTGGGCAGTACCTGAAAAGGAGAAAAAATGATTACAGTTACGCTTCCGGGGGAAAAACCCCTTATCTTCAGGCACCTGGTTCTGGATTATAACGGCACACTGGCCTGTGACGGGGTCTTAATCCCCGGTGTGGAAAGCAGGCTCAACCGGCTTGCAGAACTTTTGGACGTGCATATCATAACTGCGGATACCTTCGGAAAATGTAAAACATCCTGCCGGGGAATTAACGGCAGGATCCATGTTCTTGCTGATGGGGAAGGAATGCTGGAAAAAGGTAAATTTGTCCAGGCACTGGGGCCGGAATCTGTCGTTGCAATTGGTAACGGCACCAATGATGCCCTGATGCTGGAGCGTTCCGCTCTGGGTATCGCAGTTGTGGGCCCCGAGGGTGCATCATTTACGGCACTGCAAAAAGCCAGGCTTGTTGTTCCCGATATAAATAGCGGGCTGGACTTGCTTCTAAATCCAAAGAGGCTGGTAGCAACTTTAAGGAAATAGGAAAGATTTATCAAGCAACGATTAACCAGTTACACAAGGTCCCACTTATTACAGCGGTATCCCCAACGGCCGATAACCTTGTCGCCTTCGAAAATTTCTACCACCTCGCACACGTTGGAGCAACCGTCGCATTCAAAGCTACCGGTCCGGTAGGGAAGGTCTGTGATTTGAAAGCCCTTAAAAGATGTGGTTTTCTTTCTGGCAATTTCTTCTTTGGCTAACTGCGCTGCTCCAATTGCTCCCATGATATTGAAATGCTTTGGTATGTGTATGGGCATACCGAGAGCTCTTTCAAAGGCAGCTATAATCCCCACGTTGGCAGCAACGCCCCCCTGGAAGGCAACTGGTGGCAGTATTTCCTTGCCCTTGCCGACGTTGTTCAGGTAGTTCCGCACCAGGGCTTCGCACAGGCCCCTGATTATATCAGGTAGACTATGGCCCATTTGCTGCTTGTGAATCATATCGGACTCTGCGAAAACCGTACATCTCCCGGCAATCCGGACCGGCGTTTCTGACTGCAGGGCCAGCTTGCCAAACTCTGTGATGGGAATATTGAGGCGTGCAGCCTGCTGGTCAAGAAAGGAACCTGTACCTGCTGCGCAAACTGTATTCATGGCAAAATCAGTAACGATACCATTCCTGAGGATAATAATCTTTGAGTCCTGGCCACCAATTTCAAAAACCGTCTGAACACCGGGAACCAGCATGGAAGCAGCAACAGCATGGGCAGTTATCTCATTCTTAATCACATCAGCCCCTACTATAACCCCCGCCAGGTAGCGTCCGCTTCCCGTGGTTCCAACACCGGCGATTTCTACACCATTGCCAAGGGATTTCTGCGCTATCTTCATCCCTTCCTGGATGACGGCTATAGGCCTGCCTTTTGTTTGAAGGTATTGGCCGGTCAGCACCTCCCCGGCTTCATCGATAACAACTATATTTATGCTGACCGAACCAACGTCAAGACCCAGATAAGCTTTCATGATAAATCCTTTCCTTAAACCAGTAAGTAATTATAATTAATATTTTTATCAACCGGTTGTTAAGGGAAAATTTAGTTAGGTCCACTTAACAAACATTTTACCATAGCATTAAAAATATTTGTTAATAATAAAATCCAAAACACGGGACTAATTGTATTCCAGCCTGATGGAAACTCAACTGGCTTAAAACTTTTTCACAAAAAAACTGGGTAAAAAACTACCCAGATTTAGAATTATTAGTGGACCAGTTAAACATATAACAGTATGCCTTTCAAAAGCAGCGGGGATAGTTTCTTTAAAGCACCTTGCAGGGCTCTATATATGCCGGGTAATTATCAAACTGACCCGGTTCAGTTTTTATATAGCCTTTTCCAGGGAGCATTGGCCGTCTCCTGGTAATCCTTCAAAGCCTGATTCAGAGTATGGGCAGCCAGAACGGCACAGTGAACATGGTCCTCCGGAAGCCCGCCAAGCTCATCCAGGATATCCTCGGGTTTAATTCTCAAGGCTTCCTCTACTGTACGGTTGGTGGCCATCACAGTAACCATGCTGCCGCAGGCGATAGATGTCCCGCATCCATCCGTCCAGAAAGTTGCCCTGTCAATCCGGTTATTCTTGATGCTTAGCCAGATTGCAAGAGTATCTCCGCATTCCCCTTCTTCCTGGGCAAAACCGTCAGGGTTGGGGATATTTCCAACATTCCGGGGATTCCGGGCGTGATCAATAACAGTGTCGCTGTATTTACCCACCATGTCCAGAATATATTTTTTTTCCACTTGCTCATCCAAACCCATGCGCATTAACCACCTTGTGCTGATTAAATATTTTGCTAAAGCCTTTTATTTTCAAGCAAGCACTGTTACACCAGCGTCAAGCTGTTAGCGGACAGCTTTATTCAGGTAATTACGGGTAAACTATAATTTTACAATGCATCCCATAAAGTATGGACCGCCAGATCAGCAAGTTTGCCTGTGACCGTCCGGCAATCCTTCAAGGGCGTTTAAATCTTGAGATCAATCCTGGATACTTACCCTATGGTTTAAATTATTATGTCGTCCAGCTCAAATTTTATTATAGCAAATAAAAAGTCCGGATCAAGTCTAAAAAAAACCTTTATGTGCCCTGCCGGGTTAGCCCTCCTTAACAACCTATCAAATATACATTACTATAGACCTTATTGGTTTAAACAGGTACACCGGTTACAAAGGAGGGTCCTTTCTCTGTAACCGGTGTACCTGTTTTGCTTGCAGAATGCAATTATTTCACTGATAAGGTCCTGTCGAGTATTACTGGAGATGGGTATCCGGGTTCATGGGGCGATCACCGGCACGGTCATCCCTTTTATCCATGAGATGGTCCATGCCCCGTACAAGAGTATCGTCCTCAAGAACACTGTAAAGATGATAACCCAAATCCTCCCGGTCCACTAAAACTTCCTCCAGCACCTGTACCGTTCCAAAATCTTTCAGTTCGTGCGCCCGTGAGATTGTTTTACGCAACATTTCCTGAATTTTCAACTCGTGTTCCAGGTCGTTCCGCAAAAAATCCCTGATGCTGTAACGGCCTTCAACCTCATGCTTAATATAAGAAAGCTCGTGCTGGGTCACGGGATGAGCAGTGGGCACACCGCCCAAACGTGCAACCCGCTCGCCGATCATGTCAATATGCTTTTGAGTTTTAGCAATGTGCTCTTCAAGTAGTTCGTGCAGGCTGATAAAACCCTCCGCTCCCTCGGACATCCAGTGATGCTTGTTGTACTGGTGCAGAGCCACGGACAGGGCACACTGATGATCATCCAGCATCAGCGCCATCTCGCGGCGAACCTCCTCGGGCAGGCCGATACCCGCGCCGATAGCTTTAACAGTACGGGGCTGCTGGCGGGTAATCATCTGGTGGTGGGTAACATGACCCGGCATCCTGGGATCGAAACCGGATTTATCCAGATTGAAGTTGCCCTGGAAATTACGGTAATTGGTCATAACTGTGGAGATCGTTTGTTGCGGTGATTCCATGTTGTTATCCTCTCCTTGTAATGTGTTTTTCATTTAATTTGCGTCCTAATATGCCGGTTATACATATATTCTATATTATTTTTAAAACTTTTTACGAACAGGTGGTTCCCTACCTGCTTTGATTTTGCATTCATCTATATTCGGTATGAACTTACCACAGGCGGGTTTACTAAAACCTGTCTTGTTTTGGCCAAACTTAAGCATTTATCGTATCCTTTCAGCTCATCGTATAATAATTTTTCACAGATTTCTATCAAATCATCTCTATAAGCCACTGTAAAGGCCTTAACGTGCAATTCAACTGCCGCCTGAAAAGCCACAGTCAATATACTCAGCAATTCATCATCACTTATCCTAATCTTTGACCTGTCCCGGAGAGTATTGAAACTGCCGTACCGGAGGCCGGGGGGGAATGGTAATACCCTCATTTTTAAGGATATTTTCCAGCAGTACCATATGAGGCTCTACGATCTCTTTCAGACCCCATTTGAGCAGGTTAATAAGGTCCTTATCCTTTGTACTGGCAAGATAAATTTCCATATTCACCTTGCTCAGGTACCTGGCAGTGAGTTCATCCCAGATTATCCCAACCTCTGCCATATTTAAACTGCCCTTTTTGGCAGTAGCCGGTGGAGGTGGCTCAAATAGATTTCTTTTTTTCCCGAAACCCAATAAAAATTTGTAAGCTTTAATATAATCCCCCATCAAATCTAGAAAAATACTACGGATTGATTCTCTGGTGCAAGCCATAACGGCACGGATATATAGCATTATATAGACCTGCCCGAAACCTACTATGTTCTTGATAATTTCCTTATCGGTAAACTTGACCTCCTGTCCTATTCCCGGTCCTCCCTGCAGGGTTTTGGAGGAGGGGCGCGGCGGAACCGTAAAACCTTCGCTTTTAAGAGCATTTTCCAACTTCTTAATATGATGCAAGAATGTAGCAGTGATCAACCCCTTTAAATACGTCTGCAGTTGAACATCTTCAGTGTTCATGAGATTTAATTCCACTATACCTATTAATTTGTAGGTAGAAGTTAGACCTTCCCACAGGTAATAAATCTCCCCCGCGTGCATGGGCAGCTCTGCTTCCGTAGTTTGGATAGGCAACAATTTCTTGAGAATCCTATTTATCATTTTTTTGTCCCCCTTAAATGCTGTCCTGGCTAATATAATGCATAGGAACTTTAAAATATATACCAGCACCGGAGGGTATGACTTACACTGGAGCCTCTTCGATACAGGCCCGCCACCTAAAACCAGCTGCCCGGGTGAAAGGTTCCACGGCCAAATTCCTACCTATTTCATAACCACTAACTACTGTTAAGGGATGTTCATGTTTCAGGCACAAAAAAGCAACAGTTCCGGAGGTAAGCTCCGGAACTGTTGCTTTTACATCTGGTGGGCGATGACGGGCTCGAACCGCCGACTTCCTGCTTGTAAGGCAGGCGCTCTCCCAGCTGAGCTAATCGCCCTTATATGGTGACCCCTACGGGATTCGAACCCGTGTTACCGCCGTGAAAGGGCGGTGTCTTAGACCACTTGACCAAGGGGCCATGTGTGATGTGGGATATGTGAAGTGAGATGTGAGAGAACAGATTAGATTCTCACTTCTAACCTCTCACCTCTCACCTCCCAAATGGTGGGCCCACCAGGATTCGAACCTGGAACCAGCCGGTTATGAGCCGGATGCTCTACCGTTGAGCTATAGGCCCGAAAGAGTGGCTCCTCGAGTAGGATTCGAACCTACAACCTACCGGTTAACAGCCGGTTGCTCTACCGTTGAGCTATCGAGGAACATCGGCAAATGCTATTATACGCTAGTTTTTAAATGCAGTCAAGATTTATGTCTGAGTGATTTTAATCCAGATAGTCTTTTAATTTTTTGCTCCGGCTGGGGTGGCGAAGCTTGCGCAGCGTTTTGGCTTCGATTTGCCGGATGCGTTCCCGGGTGACGCCAAACTTTTGACCCACCTCTTCCAGAGTGCGGGCACGCCCGTCATCAAGTCCGAAGCGCAGGCGCAAAACCCTCTGTTCCCGCTCGGTTAAGGTTTTTAACACTTCGTCCAGCTGCTCCCTCAAAAGAGTAAATGACGCTTCCTCAGCAGGAGCCCTGGCATCTTGGTCCTCGATAAAGTCCCCTAAATGGGAATCTTCTTCTTCTCCGATGGGTGTCTCTAAAGAAACCGGTTCCTGGGCAATCTTCATGATTTCCCTGACCTTTTCCTCGGAAATATTCATTTCACTGGCAATTTCCTCAGGAGTGGGCTCGCGTCCAAGTTCCTGCAAGAGCTGCCGGGATACCCGGATTAATTTATTGATGGTTTCCACCATGTGCACTGGGATCCTGATTGTTCTGGCTTGATCCGCAATGGCCCTGGTAATGGCCTGGCGAATCCACCAGGTAGCATAAGTGCTGAACTTATAACCTTTTCTGTAGTCAAACTTTTCTACAGCTTTAATCAGGCCCAAATTGCCTTCCTGAATCAGGTCCAGAAAAAGCATGCCCCTGCCCACATAACGCTTGGCAATACTCACGACCAGTCTTAAGTTTGCTTCCGCCAGTCTTCTTTTAGCTTCCTCGTCACCTTTCTCCATACGCTTTGCCAGTTCCACTTCCTCTTCTGGCGTAAGGAGCGGAACCCGCCCTATTTCTTTAAGGTACATGCGGACAGGATCATCTATCCCAACACCTTCCGGGACAGTCAGGTCAACTTCCACTTCTTCAGGTGGAGTTTCTACTGGTACACCGTCAACAGGCTCAATTTCCGGAGCTTCCTGAACGACCTCTATACCCATTCCCGCCAGCTTTTCGTATATATCATCTATTTGTTCGGGTGTCAGGTCAGCTCCCTGGAGACTGTCCATGATCTCGGTGTAGGTCAGGACACCTCGCTTTTTCCCCTTTTCGATTAATTCCATAACACCGTCAGTTTTCGGCTCTTCCCTCACTAGCCACCAATCCCCTCTCTAGGGTATTTCTAGTTATTTGACACAAATTGCCGGTATTCCTGCAGCAATTGGTCAATTCTAACCTGATCACCCGCTATTTCAGCATCTTCAATCCTTTGAAGCAGCATATACTCGCGCAGCAAATCATGATCAGGCAGGCCATTTTCTGTATTTTTATATTTGCTGATTTCCTGCAAAAGGTTTTTCCTGCGTTCCTGCCGATAACAGCGATTGATAGATTCCAGGTAGATGTTCATTATTTGAACCGGGTCATCCCCGGGAATTTCCTGGGCCAGCAGGTAACTCAACAAACTCTTTTCCTCATCCTCAAGGTCTTTAAGAATTTCTACGGGCCGGTAAAGTGGCCGCCCGGCCCCTTCCAGACATCGTTTAAATATTTTAAGATAAGTTTTATTTTTAAAGGGCACCTGCCCCATTTTATCAAGAACAATCTTCCCCATTTCAGGGTTATTCAGCACCAGTTGCAAAATAACAGTTTCAGCCTTGCTCCTGGCATCCATTTTATCCATTTTGTCTACTATAGTATGCTTGGTTTTAACAATATTATCCGAAAATGTCCATTTTTTGCCCTTGTTCGTCTTAAAACGCTTATATTCACCTATAACTGTTTCCCAGCTCAAATTCAATTCCCTGGCAATTGCTTTAAGTCCTTCTTCTTTTTCAACCTCACTTTTCAAACCATTAATATTGGGTAATACCTGTTCTAAAATGCTCAGCTTATCAGATACGGTTTTTACCCCCTGGTTTAAAATAGCTTGCCGCAACTTATATTCAATCAGGGAAGGGGCTGTATCCAGAAGCCTTTCCCAGGCGTTGCGGCCGTAGTTACGGAGATAATCGTCGGGGTCTTTTCCGTCCGGGATACTTAAAACCCGGACCTGGCCGCCCAAATTCTGCAGAAGGTCAAGACTGCGGATGGTAGCAGCCACGCCTGCCGCATCGGCATCATAAGCGATAACTACGTTTTTGCTGTAGTTCAAGAGGAGCCTGCCCTGTTCCGCAGTAAGGGCAGTTCCCAGAGAAGCCACAGCGTTGGTTACCCCTTGCAGGTGGGCAGTGATTACATCCATGTAACCCTCCATCACGATAATACAGCCTTTCTCCCGGATAGCGCTCCTGGCCAGGTGCAACCCGTAAAGATTGCGCCCCTTGCTGAAAAAAGCCGTCTCAGGAGTATTTATGTATTTCGGTTGGGAGTTATCAAGAACCCGCCCGCCAAAACCGGTAACCCGCCCGGCAGCATCCCATATTGGAAAAATGATCCGGTTACGGAACCGGTCATAGTANNTAGTAACCACCGCCGGCTTTCTTAATACCCAGCCCGGCCCTGACCGCATCTTCAGGCCGGAAACCCTGCCTGCCCAAAAAACTCACCAGGTTATCCCAACCCGGAAGAGCAAAACCTATCTGAAAAAGCTCGAGCACCTCCGGGGTAATGCCCCGGCCAGCCAGATACCGCCTTGCAACGGCAGCGGCTTCGTGGTGCTTCAGGGTGTGGTGAAAATAATCCTTTGCCAGGCTGTTAATTTGCCGCAAGCTCTCCCGTTCTCGATCTATCTCTTTCTGAACAGGGCTTGTGTCTGAAGGTATGGCTATACCGGCCTGTTCCGCTAAAAAACCCACCGCTTCGTAAAAACTCATGTTGTTTTTTAGCATTAAGAAACGAAAAACATCACCCCCTGCACCGCAACCGAAACAGTGGAAAATCTGCTTTTCCTGCGTAACGGTAAAAGAAGGTGTGCGTTCCCGGTGAAAAGGACATAAGCCAGTATAGTTTTTGCCTGTTTTTTTCAATTGAACGTAGCGGGAAACCACCTCTATAATGTCAGATCGAAGGCGGACTGTTTCAATTATTTCATCAGGAATAAAGCCCACCTGGACCACCTGCTAATCAACTTGTATACTCAAATGATTCAACAAATAATAAAAGAGTCCTGCACGTGCAGTAATGAAAATAATCAATAAAATTATTCTAATTTTTGTTATAGAAAAGACTATTCTCTACTGCTGATATTTTTCCTTCCCGTTAATCGACAATATTTTTACATATTATTACCATAAAATGTAAGTAATAATCCTGGCCAGTTTTCCTCCTATTCCAGCCAGGGCAGCGGCAAAAAGTACTTCTGATAGGTGCGGATGGCAAATCTGTCCGTCATCCCGGCTATATAATCGCAAACAGCCCTTTCAGCCGTTCCGGTCTGGGCCCGTTGAAGGTATTCGCCGGGCAGCAGTTCAACATGCTCAGAAAAGTAATGGAACAGGCTCTGAACGATGTGGATAGCTTTGGACTCTTCACGTTTGGCCTCGGAACCAATATAAACATGTTTAAACAAAAAGTCCCTTAACAGGTTCGTAGATTCCTCCACTTCCGGACTCATTCTAATTTCCCCGGGATTGTCCCAGTTGGTTTCGATCAGGTCAAGAACCATTGTATTGATTCTTTCCCGGTGCTCCCTTCCCAGGACATCCAGACACTGCGCAGGAACTTGACTGAGGCTTAGCACACCGCCCCGGATCGCATCATCAAGATCATGGTTAACGTAAGCTATCCTGTCGGCAATCCTGACAATCTGCCCTTCCAGTGTTGCCGGTTTGCGCGGACCCGTGTGATTTAGGATGCCGTCCCGGACCTCCCAGGTCAGGTTAAGCCCCCTCCCTCCTTCCAAAACGTCTACAACCCGGAGGCTTTGCTCGTTGTGTTTAAAACCAGGCCCGAAAACTTCGTTTAATGCATCCTCACCGGCGTGTCCAAAAGGGGTATGACCCAGATCGTGCCCCAGCGCCACGGCTTCAGCCAGATCCTCGTTGAGCCTCAGGGCCCGCGCAACAGTGCGGGCAATTTGGGCTACTTCCAGGGTATGGGTTAGCCTTGTCCGGTAATGATCTCCTTCAGGTATGATAAAAACCTGAGTCTTATGTTTAAGACGGCGGAAACTTTTGGAATGTATAATTCTATCACGGTCACGCTGAAAAGCGGTCCGGACAGTACATTCTGGTTCTGGACGAAGCCTGCCTTTGCTCCTGCTGCTGTGGCAAGCGTAGGGCGCAAGGTTGAGCCTTTCCAGTTCCTCGGCACGCAGGCGGATAAGCATATTTTAACCACCTTACCTGAAATGAATCTTAAATTATTCTACAAAGTGGTGGATAATCCTGCCAGGCCTGAAAACTAAGGCAAGGTCAGGAAACCCCGGCAGCGGGAAAACACTACCGGGGTTATTAGATTATAGTAGGCCCTCTTGCAAAAATATTATTCTCAGCAAGCTCTTTTTAGACCGCAGGCAAGCCCGACAGGGGCATGCTGGCCAGAACGTAATATTTGGCGCCTGCGGGACGGAGCTCACTTTGCATCAATTCAATTGAAACAACCTTGATTTCTCCAAAGTTCTTTACTCCTTCTGCATACTCTTCGGCTTTTTGCAGCAGGCTCCTGATATCCCAGGGTGACCGTATTCTGGCCAGGGTAAGATGGGGGGAAAATTTACGCTGTTCCGCCGCAAACCCCAGCAGGCCCATCTCTCTCTGAACCCTCCGGTGCAGGTCTGCCAGGGCTGTTGTTTCACCTGATACACCAACCCATAATACCCGCGGCCGTTCTACAGAGGGAAACACTCCCACACCGCTGATTACAAGTTTAAAGGGCGCAACTTCTCCCGCAACGAGATTCAACCCCTGAACAATAGCCGGGACCTGTTCTTCGGGGGTATCGCCCAGGAACTGAAGGGTCAGGTGAAGATTCTCCTCTGGTACCCACCTGGCGTCCAGGGGAAATCTTCTCAGAACCTGGATGAAGGAGCCCAGGGATCTCTTTATTTCAACAGGCAGGTTCACTGCAATGAAGAGCCTCATCTGCCGCAAAAATTATCACCCCCCATATTACCCGTATTGTTATCGTAGTCTTTGTACTATGTTCCGGCAGCCTTATTGTATTTTTAATTTAAATTGTAAATCCTGTACAGGAATACAGCCGCTTCAGCCCTTGTTGTCTTACCAAGGGGATTGACCCTGTCCCCGCTGCCCACAATCAGTCCTTCTCTTACCAAAGTGGCAATGCTTTCAACGGCATAGTCCGTCACAAGGGATTTGTCGGCAAATCTGTCAAGGTCTGAGGACGTACCCTCAAGTTCAAGCTTTTTCAGCATCCCCAGCGCCCTCCCGGTCAGCACCATCATGTCCTGCCTGGTGATGGGTTCATCCGGGCTGAACCTGTTATTCCCCGTGCCATTGGTGATGCCCAGCTTTTTGGCAATGCCGATCTCCCTGAAGTAATAGGCGTCGCCTTTGATATCTTCAAAGTTTTCGTCAACTCTGGCGTTAACCCCCAGAGTTCTTACCAGGTAGTACAGGTAGTCGGCCCTGGTGATAGCGGCCTGGGGTGCGTATTCTGTTTGCGACACGCCCTTCAGCACGCCCTTGGAGGCCAGCACCTCGATTTGCTTCTTTGCCCAGGTTACACTCCCAAGGTCGTCAAAGGTTTTGTCCACATAGACCACTGTGTAATTACTAAAATGACTGGTAGTGAAGGTGACGGTGCCTGTGCCTGGGTCATACCTTCCTGACGGTACTTCCACCACATTGCCCTTTCCATCAATGTACCATACCGTTATATGTTCAGGATCAGCAAGTTCCTCTTCTGACGGTTGATAGGGTATGCTCACCGTTACGGCAGTGTCCTCATTGCTCCAGGGGACTGTTTTGCCATCGATTTTTAAACCAAGCTCTATTACCGGCCTGTCGCCGATTTGCGACTGGAGTTCCAAAGGAAGCTTGCTCCTGTCAGCCGCATTAATTTTCAGAGAAATGTTCTCTGCCCCGGCTATGTCTGCTGCCTGCAGCATGTTCCCGGGCAATGTCAGGGTCGCAACGCCGGTATTTATTTTAATCAACTTGCCGGTAGCTCCTTCGCTCAATGCACCAGCGGGAAGTATCACTTCATAAGACTTTGCGCCGTCTATTTCGGGTATGTCAATCTCCACCTGTTTAATTCCCTGCTCATTGGGCTTTGACTTAGCAAAGGCCTCGTTTAATATGGCTGCCCCAACTTCACCTGCTGCCACGCCTGTACTGCTGTCCAGCCTGGCTGGAACAGACACGCTGGCGCTCCCATCCAGGAGATCCAAGCTTGCTTTGGAGCTTTCAAGCCTGGTTGAGGATCTCCCCCTGCCGGTGTCCGAAGCCGCTTTCACGGTGACCTCCAGGGTCTAAGAACCTGACGCTCCCGCCACTGTAACGGTAAGGATGTGTTTCCCCAGGGCGGTCAGGGTAACCTGCACTGCAGCATTCCCCTTTGCGAAGGTCACTGGCCCGTTGTATACTTCTCCTACTTCCCGGTCGCTGGTAACAATGAGGTTAAAGTCACCATCCAGATAACTGCCGGATACATCTATGGCGCCGGTTATGCTTAGTTCAAAGGCATTACCGGCTGTTTTGTCACCGGCTTGCGCCAGGGCAACCTTAAACCCGGCCTGATCCTGCCACTGCAGATAGGGATAGGTGTGTTCTTCCACAATACCCCAGACCGTGTCAAAGTCCCAGCCCGCAAAGGTATCCTGCCGCTTCATTTCAGTTGTGGTTTTGGGTTTGCCCCACTGGTTGCACTGCCCGGAACAGCCGCTAACTTCGCTGTCGTAATAGCAGCCGGTTATGCTGCCGTTTCTCAGACATGTGCCTGCCAGTCCGCCGGTAGAGGAATCTCCCAGCACAGCACCTGCGGCGTAACATTTAACTAATTTAGTTTGAAAATGCGGGTTCTCCTCCCCGGCTGTTCCCACCAGACCGCCCACTTCGCAACTGCCCGTGACGCCTGCTCTGGAGTAGGAGTTGGCTATCTCCCCGTTGGCAAATACCCCGGCCAGGCCGCCGACTTTTGAGTTACCGGTTACCTTCCCGTCTTCCCCGGTATAACAGGCTGATATTTTACCGAAATAATTTGCCCCGACCAGGCCGCCGACCTCGCTATCTCCCTTTACATTAGCTGCGGCGTAAGAAGAAGAGATTTCACTGTCTTTACTGTAACCGACCAGGCCGCCAACATGAAGCTCTCCCTTCACATCTGATGAGGCACAGGAACCAGAAATTTTACTATTTAAAGTGTAACCAACCAGGCCACCGGCCATAAACTCTCCCTCTACCCCTGCGGCGGTATGGGAACCGGAAATTTTACCGTCAAAATCACTACCAACCAGGCCGCCGACAGAGCCGATGCTGCCACTCACTTTGCCATCAGTAAAAACTCCAGATAATATACCACCATTGTTTTCCCCGACCAGGCCGCCAACATGAAACTCTCCCTCCACATCTGCGGCGGCGTGGGAACCGGAAATTTTACTGCCTTCATTTGTCCCGGCCAGGCCACCAACACATCTTATACCTTTTACCCTGCCGCTAAGGGTGCAGGCTTCTATGCTCCCAGCCTTCATGTAACCCACCAGACCACCAACATGTTCATTTCCTGACACATTTACATTTTCCAGGTAGATCTTGCGGAAAACTGCATCCCGTGCGTAACCAAAAAACCCTGCATAATCAAAAGACGTCCAGTCAATGGTCAGGTTTCTGATAACGTGCCCATTGCCATTGAATCCTCCCTGGAAAGGAAAGTTCTCAGAGGTTCCAATGGGACTCCATCCTCTTCCTTCCAGATTGATATCGCTGGTCAATTTATAATGAGCGTTAAGGCGGTGTCTCACGTTGTTCAACTGGTCCGCATCCGCGATCAGGTAAGGGTCGTCAGGGCTACCGCTGCCGCCGGCAAATACCAGGGGCGGCACCACTTCCACGGTAACCAGATTTGAATAGGATACACCCTCCACAAAAACGCGAAGTTTATGGGTACCTATGGTACTTAAGCTAATGGCAACCGGCGCAACAAGTTCACCGTATTCGAATTCTACAGCGGACTGGAACACCTTCTCATTCTGAAGGTCGCTGTATACTGTTACTTCTTTCGAACCGCCCAGATAATTGTCGTCCGCTCCCCTGGCGCCGGTGATGTTTAAATGGAATTCGACACCCACCTCTGCCGACCATACCGAGGCTGCCGCGTCAAATCCCGACAGCGGAGCTCCCGCCTGCCAGCGGAGTACAGGATAGCCTGACCCATCTTCGATACCCCAGATATACAGGAAATCCCAGCCTGCATAGGTGGAGCGGAGCTGCATTTCACCGGTGGTCTTGGGCTCACCTTTGCCAGTGTCCGACTGGCCGGTGGTGTACCTGTCATAGTAAGAGTCGTATACATTGCCTTCGTTAAACCCCACCAGGCCGCCCACTTCTTCATTGCCGGTAACGGCTCCAGTCGCGTGACAATACCGGACCTCCCCCTTACTGTATCCCGCCAGGCCGCCCACGTATTTTTTTCCATCTACTTTGCCGGCAGCATAAGCTTCGGTGACCGACCATTCATTATAACCTACCAGACCGCCGACATAATTATTTCCACTCACTACGGCTGTAGCGTAAGAATCGGCGGCCGCAACAGCATTATAACCAACCAGACCACCGACATAATTATTACCAGTCACATTGCCTGCAGCATAAGAACCGGAGACATGTACACTGTTTTCTCCCACCAGGCCACCAACACTATTGTTGCCGGTAATAGCAACTGTGGCATAACAGTTCATGACAAGCCCGTTATTAGTTCCCACCAGGCCGCCAACCTTGTCCCTGCCGGTTACACTTACATCCTCCAGACTTACATTCTGTATAACGGCGGTTCCTCCAATATACCCGAAGAGACCGACGTAATCCTCATCACCCCGGTTGATGTAAAGGCCCTTGATAACCTTTCCATTGCCGTCGAAAATGCCGTTAAATGGGCTTGCTGGCGTACCGATGGGCTCCCAGCCCTTGTCCTGGTTGAAAGGAGCCACGGCCAGGTCAATGTTGTCTTGCAATTGGAAATGAGCATCCGGGTATTTACGCACGTTATTCAACTGGTGCGCATCAGCAATCAGGTAAGGATCATCTTGCGTACCGGAACCTCCGGCGAACTCAGCCTGCGCCTGGTTTAAGTTAAGCGTTGCGGTAGCCACTTTATCGCCTTCCAAAGCCAGTTCCCGTACATTAATTGTACCTGTCACGGTACCGTTGTTGAAATCTCCACCCAGGGCAAGGTTTTTCGCCGGGGTGGCCGTGAGGAACCGGTCGTCTCCAAGGGTTAACCTGAAATCATTAGAAATATCATCCTGTTCCGTTACCGCTGCCGTAACTGAAACAATCGTCGCCGCCCATACATGACCGGGCAGCAAAAACGTGAAAATAAAGGCCAGCAGCACTAGCAGCACCAATGGTGCCTTATTCCTCTTCAACAACTTCGATAACACTGTCATATAGATGCCTCGCTTTCACAGATTTCTGCTACCTTCTCACAACATCCACCCATGCTTTTGTCTACGAGATCCCTGCAAGCTTCACCCCTTTTAGACCTAATTGAGCGCGCTCATTAAAAATGCTGCAGATGTTTTAATAAACCAAAATCACATTGGTCAAATCAGATCCGACTGCATTTGTGGGGCTCAGTATTGATTTCAGCAGTCTCCAGACTTGCCTGCAGCCGTAAATAGCGCATGTTAAAAAATATACTAATACAAGCATTTATTGGCAATTACAATATTCAACAGTTTTTATTAAAAACCTTCATTAAAAAGCCCCAAAACAAGAGGAACAGGGTTCGTCCCTGTTCTCCGGTATTTTTTCCATAACATAAAAATATCCTTTGGCACCTGCTTACTTCCCCAAAGCAATCTTAACGGGGATCATATCCTGAAACCAGGCAGATACCTTTTCATTCTGCCATACCATACTCTATAGATAATCCTGCGGGTGGGTTATCGACTACTCCCAAAAATGTTCAGCAGAATTGTTCTCTACAGTTTCAAGGGACAATATGGTTCCGTTATAACAAAATTGGCACCCGGAATGTTACATTAATTTTTAGGCCCAAAATCTATTCTTAGCATACCAAATTGGCGGCAATAAAAGGGCAATAAAAAAACTACCGGTGAAATTCTCGATAGTTTAGTATAAACCCCGGCCCTGGCGGTTTTTTTTACAGGAGCTCCTGTTAAAGAGAAGATTCAACTTATCCCTTGATAAATGCGGATGAAGCTTATTATATCTCAAGCTTTAGTTTGCTTAAATATCACCTGACTCAGCTCCTGAATCTGCTGGCCAGCTCAGCCGGGTGTGAACAAGTCATTGCCTCGCTCATCACACAGACTCCCCTGGCCCCTGCCCCTAAAACATCCTTTACTCTGTCC
>LFSA01000079.1 GCA_001512635.1 Pelotomaculum sp. DTU098
CGATATCGTCCACACCCAATGAGAGCGTGCCGGACTTAAAATCCTTGATCACCTCTGCCGCACCGTCATCGGCGTAGAGCACCGCCTCAGCCAACTCGATGGACAGATCGGCTTTTATGGCCTTGGCCAGTTGTGCTGGAAGACCATAGGTTTCCTCTCCGTCCTCGCTCTCGGTGATTTTTGCGTAATATAATTTATCCAAGCCGATTGTCGCCATGGATCATTCCTCCAATTCATAATGATGTGCCACGTCAATGGCGTAGTGGTGGTAGCCGGTATCGTCCTCGCGGCCAATATATCGGCGGTCTGTTATGGTGAATTGCGCACCGAGCAGAGCCTGCGTGAGTTGCCGTTTCCTTTGCAAATAATTGCCTTTGGAAAACAGCGAAATCCGCACCTCGGAGACTTCGATGAGAGGAAAGTTATCGCCAAACAGGAACTCATCCGTCATCGGGGTCAGCACAAGGTACTCGTCGGGCGGGACGCCGGAAAAAACACCCGTCTCCACAGGGAGAACGGGCGTGAGCAAAGTATTTAGTTCAGCCAATATGCTCATACGCCGTCCACCTCCGATTTAAACTTCGCCTTCATCGCCGCCACCACCGCAGATTTGCTTGATGACTTGGCGGGCTTCAAGAAGGGCTTCGGTGCTTGCCCGTGCTTGCCGTATTCGAGAATGTTGGCGATTTTAGCATTACTGCCGCCGCGCCTCGGTTCAGCGAATCCAACCTTAACGTTGTGGTTGCCATTCCTGTCCATCAAAGCGGGTGAAAGCCCCAGCGCGGATTCCAGTTCTCCCGTAGAGCGGCTTTCGATTTTCGTGCTTTTGCCGACAATGGAGGAAAGGTTGCTTTTCACCTTATCCAGAACGACCTTGCCACCGGCTTCAAGCACCTTGGGGATAATCATGTCGGTTTGGTCACCGAGACGGGAAATCTTCAACAAGAAATCCTCAGGCATTTTCATTTCTGCTTTCGCCATCATCGCACCGTCCCTTCCTGTTTTTCCGCGAGCACT
>LFSA01000085.1:0-13349 GCA_001512635.1 Pelotomaculum sp. DTU098
TCGATTCCCGTCACATATTTGGCAAACCTGGCGTTGGTCTGCTGGGTCACCGCCCGCTGACCATACAGTAAAATGTTTGCGTCCGAACGGTTAAAGTTCTCGTCATCCAGGATATCTTCATAACTATGTGTGTAGAAACTTCTATGGGCAATGATGGCCGGTACTTCGACCGCATCTGATGCATCACCGGGGAGATGACCTGGAAGACCTGTATCCATGAAATAAGGGTAACAATACCGTTGAGTATTCAGTAACTCATCCACTGTAAAGGTCGCTTCAAAACCGTCTCTGGATTTAAATTTTATCTGTGTGGCTTCCGGTTTGATTCCCCCGGCTGCTTTAAGGAGGTCCGTCACTTTGACGCCCTGTCCCCTGTACCAGCTCTTGGTGGGCCAGGTGTTAATGGTGCTGTAGATTACATCTTGTTGTTCTAGATAAACCCCTTCCGATACCGACTCTTTGCCCTGGAGTTGCGCCTGGGTAATAACCACGGGTCCTGTGCTGTTCAACCCGGGCCCCGATATGGTAATATCGCCCCCGGCAGCCAGGGCGCTTCCGGACGCCAGCAGACCAATCGAACCAACAAGCATCAGCACACTGAAAAGTATCATGAGCTTATTGCGCCATTTCTTTTGCTTCACCGGTACCTACCTCCATACCCTTTCATGTTCTGGCCAGCCTGGGCTGGTTACAGCTTACTCAACAACCCTTACACTACTTTAATTAATGGTATACAGCTACCTTAACTCTCCTTCGCTATCGCTCAGGTTGACATTAAGAAACCTATTATAAGACTCCGGCGACATGGTTGTCTAATAAAGGAAATCACGCGCCAGCACCGCGATAGTTGCTGTTATAAAGAAAACCATTGCCACATAGTCTTTAGCGCTGTAATGCAATAGACGCAGATAAGTCCGCCGCCGGTACACCCTGAACGCCCTGGCTTCCATAGCAATTGCCAGCTGGTGGGCTTTGAGCATCACCCTGGAGAGCAGGGGGGCAAAAAGGTGCGTGTAAAATTTAATCTTGTGCCTCCAGGGTATTCTTTGCAGGTCAACCCCCCGAAGCTGCATCGCCACAAGAGTGTCTTTGATTTCTTCTATAAATACAGGCAGGAAGCGTAGCGACACCAGGACCATAAAAGCTATTTCATATGGGATTTTTAACTGCACCAGGGCAAGGACGTAGTCTCTGGAGTGGCTGGTCATGATGATCATGGCAGAACTGAAAAAAGTAAGCAGCCTGAATAATATACAAAGAGAGGTATTAATACCGTTGGTCGTCAGGATATTAACGCCCTGAAAAGAAAGAAGCACATCTCCTCCTGCCGAAAAAACGCTTTGAATTATCAGCATCAATAGGAGCAAGGGCAGCAATTTCTTAAACCGCATAATAATGCGGAAGAAATTGATACGCATGATTAACAGAATTACCAGTGTTAAGATAAACAACAACAATAACGGCCAGGGTTCATTAAGAAAAACAGCCAGCGTTGATAGACAAATGATCATCACTATCTTGGTCCTGGGGTCAAGGCCGGTCATGCTGAATGTCCCCTATTCTTCGATGAACTGCCCGTCTTCAAGCCTGAGCAACCGGGTAGCGTATCTATCTATAAACTTCTGGTCATGGCTGATGACCACCACACCCCTGTTGGCGGCGACCAGCTTATCCAGGTAATCGCCCAGCAATTGCTTGCGGTAGGGGTCCAGGCCAGTTGTCGGCTCATCCAGCAGCAGTAACCCGGGCTCCAGGGCAAAGACCGCCGCGAGGGCCAGACGTCTTTTTTCCCCGGCGCTAAGGCTCAGGGGGTAAGCTTGCGCGTAACGGCTCAACTCAAAGTAATCCATTACCTCCCTGACTTTTTGTGTCACCCGCTCCGGAGGTAAACCCAGATTACGCACACCAAAGGCAATCTCTTCCTCCACCGTCTCACAAAACAACTGTTTATCAGGGTTTTGAAAAACATATCCGATTTGACGCCCGATTTGGGCCAGAGTCAGGGAGGATAATAACTTTCCATTTAACTGGATCCGTCCTTTTACAGGCTTTAATAACCCAATAAGTAGTTTTGAAAAGGTGGTTTTACCGCTGCCGTTCGCTCCAGTAACGGCAGTAACCCCCTCTTTGTATATTCTTAAATTAATATCGCGTAAAACAAACCTGCTTTGGCCAGGGTAACAAAAAGAAACATTTTCTATATCTATATAAGCCATTAGAACCAGCCCCGGCTATACTGAAAGTACATAAAGTACATAAGGAATACGTTCCGCAGCTGTCCGCCGCCGGTTTTCATTCCGGGCCGGCGGCGTGACCACTGATAGTCCAACTTTTACAGCCGTATTTATGCCGGAGCATGGATTCCCACCACTCCAATACAGTTGCAGTCTCTCCATCCTTGATCAGGCGTCCCTCTTCCAGCACCAGCATACGGTCCGCAATAGATACGGCCTCAGGATCGTGTTCAACAATTAAGATTGTTTTACCCCGGCGGCGCAAATCAACCAGTATTTCGTTAATGATCCTTTTGCCTGCCGGATCCAGCTGGGCAATGAGTTCGTCCAGTACCAGTATGGACGGCTCCAAAGCTAAAACAGCTCCCATGGCAACCAGGTGTTTTTGCCCCCCGGACAAATGGTTTGGGTTAGTTTTTCTCAAAGAGGTAATCCCCAGAGTGTCCAAAACGTTATCTACACGGGTAGCAACCTCTTCAACCGGCAGGCACAGGTTTTCCGGGGCAAAAGCGATTTCATCCTCTACAGTCGGGGCAAACAGCTGCGTGTCGGGATCTTGAAAAACCAGGCCTACCTCAAGGGCAAGTCGCGCAACTCTGTATTCTTTCGTATCCTTTCCGTTTATCAGCACCTGCCCGTCCAGCATGCCTCCCAGATAATGGGGGATAATACCACCCAGACACATACAAAGGGTACTTTTGCCGCAACCGCTCAAGCCAACCAGGGCTACGATCTCCCCCGGGGCGACTTTAAAACTGATGTTTTTCAGTATTTCCCTCCCTACCGCCTGATACCGGTAACTGAGCCGGTCAACCACAATGGCGTCCACATCAGTTTGCCTCCCACGAACAAAACCCTTTTATAAATTAAATTTTTTATAATAAATCCGAGAAATAATTAAATGTCATGAGTCCTCATAATCGCCATTACAACCTTTTCCCCAGGTTTTATGTTTATTAACTACTTGTATAACTTTATAGGCAATAATTCCGCCCAGCCCACCTGATAAAGCCGACACGGCCAGGGCAAGCACAAGCGGTACAAAAGGCAGCCGGAAGTATACTATATTTACCATAGCTGAGCCTGAAACATTGGCTACCAAACCTGCCAGGAAGGCGCAAGGCAGGCAGCATACTCTGTGATTAATTAATAGCATGCTCAGGTCGACGGCAAGGCCCGGCAAAGTGTAAGTCAGCAAAGTCATTGCTCCGTGGGAACCAAAAATCCCTGTTCCGAAGATCACCAGGGCCTGGATAACCCCCATTAAAGTTGCTGTTCCCGGTTTACCGACAATTCCCGCTCCAAGCACCAGCCACAACATGTAAAAACCACCCGCCACAACACCACCGGGAATCATTAAAGGCCCGGTGATAATATGGCTCAGGGGCACAATAACCGGTTTGCTGGCAATACCCAGGGCAGAAATCATTGCAATTATAATCAAATCAAATACTGAAAACTTATCGAACATTTTCTGTAAAATTTGCAATTCTAATAATGCTCCTCTATTTGTATGAATACTACGGGTGTTTCCGGTTTTACCGGTCGCATGTCATCAAACTGGGAATCTGCTGGTTTGTGAGTTGGAAAACCGACGATTAATTTATTGGGAATAATCTCATTATTATATCTATTACATATAAAAAGGTATAATCCCAACACATCCCTCTTTAGTAACTTAGCTAGCAATTTGATACCCGCCATCCCCGGTAAAAGTTAACTGATTAATTAAACCAGCTGTAACCGACACGAGTTTATCCGGCCCAATCAAAACAGCCTCGGTACCCGGCAGCTCCTCGACGAAACTCATCCCTCGCCGGGGCCCCAGGACAAACAGCGCTGTAGATAATATATCAGCATCAGTAGTAGATTCCGCAATAACTGTTGTCTGGATTAGATCCCTCGCCTGCTTCCCGGTGGATGGATCTATAATGTGGTGGTAGTAAACACCTTCCTGTTCAAAATAACGCTGATAATCGCCCGATGTCACCGCCGCTGAATCTTTTAAAGATAATATAGCAATAATATCCTCGCTGTTACGGGGGTCCTGGATGCCCACACGCCAAGGCTCTCCGTCCGGCCTTGTCCCCAGGGCGTACACACTTCCACCGGCATTAATCAGGGCATGTTGTATGCCTGCTTCCCTTAGTGCCTTAACTGCTTCATCCATGGCATAGCCTTTGGCAACTCCGCCCAAATCTAAACTCATCCCCGGCTGCGGTAAAAAAACCGTCGCCTTACCAGGGTCAACCTCGACTTTGCGGTAGTCCACCAGACTTAGCGCTCTGCTAATTTCCTCATCGGTGGGAACATATTGTATGTCCTTTCCAAAACCCCAGCTGTCCATTACCGGTCCAATAGTTATATCAAAGGCGCCGCCGGTTAAGCGGGCAAAGTACTGTGATCGCTGGATGATTCTTACAGTGTCGACACTGACCTCGACGGGCTCAAGCCCGGCGCTGCCGTTAATTTTAAGCACATCACCCGGTGAGGAAGCTGTCGGCCCACCCTCGGGAAACCTGTTTGTCAAATGATCAATTTTCTTAAAAACATCAAAGGCTTGCTTCAGGGCTGCCCTCCCTTTCTTTTCATCTTCACAAATAACGTGGACCCGAACCAGGGTATTCATGATAAACTCTTCCCCTGAAAAATCCTGCAAAGATGCTGACTTTTGCCCGCATCCGGCGCAAGTAATTTGCACAAATATTATTATGACTAGAACAGTCCACGTCCACGTCTTCAAATAAAGATTCACCACAACAAAAACAAACATTAAAATTTGTATTTTATAAATGAAAAAAGCCGGCAAAGCAAGTTAGTCACAACAGATCCCTTACTTAGTCAGCTAAATCCTTTCCGCACTGGGAGGCGTACCAGTTTCCCGGAACACCCTGCCGGCCTCCCTGCCATAGTTTGACAACCACAGGCAATGGAGACTCGGATTTACAATTTTTAAAATTTAGTAATTATATTAAGAAACTATTGGATCTATTCTACTAAAACAAAATAATTCCTTTTTATTTCTAAAAAAATATTGAATAAAAATACTAACTTTGCAATCTTGGTAGGAGCCCTTTCATGTTAACTGTTTTTAGAAAAAATCTAAAATACTCCCTGTAAATTTTTTTACACCATGGCAACAAATGCAATCGATCAGATCAACTTCTGTTAAATAAGGTAATAAAGGGCAGGGTCGCTGCCTCTTATTACCGACTAATTGCTCATAGTAATAATTAGACTGGTTTATCTAACAAGATCGAAACGGTCTAAATTCATCACTTTATTCCAGGCAGCTACGAAATCCTGCACGAACTTTTCTTGGGCGTCATCGCAAGCGTAGACTTCTGCAATTGCCCGGAGCTGGGAGTTTGAACCAAAGATCAAATCGACACGGGTGGCGGTCCACTTGAGCTCACCAGTAGCACGATCGCGGCCTTCAAAAACGTATCCATCTTCGGAAACCGGTTTCCACTCCGTGCTCATGTCCAGAAGGTTGACAAAGAAGTCATTGGTGAGAGTTTCCGGCCTCTTGGTGAAAACACCGTGCTGAGAGCCCTTATAATTGGCATTCAGTACACGCATGCCGCCAATGAGAACTGTCATCTCAGGGGCAGTCAATGTCAGCAGCTGGGCGCGGTCAATCAGCAGTTCCTCCGGCAATACGGCATATTTAGCTTTCTGATAGTTGCGGAATCCGTCTGCCTTAGGTTCCAGCACCGAGAACGACTCTACGCTGGTCTGCTCCTGGGTTGCATCTGTTCGCCCCGGGAAGAATGGAACGGTTAGATCATGGCCGGCTCTCCTTGCAGCCTCCTCAACAGCCGCACATCCTCCCAGTACAATCAGATCAGCAAGGGAAACCTTCTTGTTGCCTGATTGTGCAGCGTTAAAATCAGCCTGAATTTTTTCAAGTACCTGCAGCACAGTTTGTAGTTGCTCCGGCTGGTTGACATCCCAACTCCGCTGGGGTTCAAGGCGAATCCGGGCCCCGTTGGCTCCACCACGCTTGTCGGAGCCGCGGAAAGTGGAGGCTGAAGCCCAGGCTACACTGACCAACTGGGATATAGAAAGGCCGGAAGCGATAATTTTGCCCTTGAGGTCTTTGATGTCCTGTTCATCAATCAACTGGTGATCCACTGCTGGTACAGGATCCTGCCAAATCAGTTCTTCCGCAGGAACTTCCGGACCGAGATAACGTGAACGGGGACCCATATCGCGGTGAGTCAGCTTGAACCACGCACGGGCGAAGGCTTTCTCGAATTCCTCCGGGTTATTAAGATACCGAAGGGCAATTTGCCGGTAGGTGGGGTCCATCCTAAGTGCGAGATCCGCGGTAGTCATCATCGGTGCATGCCGTTTGGCAGGATCGTGGGCATCCACTACAGTATTAGCCGCAGCGGGGTCTGTCGGAATCCACTGCCAGGCACCGGCAGGACTTTTAACCAAATCCCAGTCGTATTTAAACAGGGTTTTCAGATAGCCCATGTCCCATTTTGTCGGGGTCGGATTCCAGGCCCCCTCTATACCGCTGGTGATTGTATCGGGGCCCTTGCCGCTATTAAAAGTGCTCTTCCAGCCAAGTCCCTGCTCCTCGATTGGAGCAGCCTCGGGTTCGGGACCGAGATGGGAGGCAGGACCGGCTCCGTGGCATTTGCCGAAGGTGTGCCCACCGGCAACAAGGGCAACAGTTTCCTCATCATTCATACCCATGCGCGCGAAGGTCTCTCGAATATCACGTGCAGAAGCAAGTGCGCTCGGCTGGCCATTGGGGCCTTCCGGGTTCACGTAGATCAGACCCATCTGTACAGCAGCGAGGGGGTTCTCAAGATCCCGGTCACCTGAGTAGCGCTCGTCGCCAAGCCACTCGCTTTCAGATCCCCAATAAACATCATCCTGAGGTTCCCAAACATCCTCACGACCACCTGCAAAACCAAACAACTTGACTCCCATCGATTCCAAAGCGCAGTTTCCAGCCAGAATCATGAGGTCGGCCCAGGAGATCTTCCTACCATATTTTTTCTTGATTGGCCATAGTAACCGGCGTGCCTTGTCGAGATTTACATTATCCGGCCAGCTGTTCAGCGGTGCAAATCGTTGTGTTCCACCTTCTGCACCACCGCGACCGTCTCCTATTCTATAGGTTCCTGCACTGTGCCATGCCATACGGATAAAGAGCGGACCATAGTGACCATAATCAGCCGGCCACCAGTCCTGTGAATCAGTCATCAATGCATATAGGTCTTTTTTAACTGCTTCAAGGTCAAGTTTCTTGAATTCTTCAGCATAGTTGAAGTCCTTGCCCATAGGATTGCTCAATTCTGAGTTTTGATGAAGAATTCTCAGGTTCAGCTGGTTTGGCCACCAGTCTTTGAGAGAAGTTCCGCCACCGGCGATGGGTTTCCTTTTACGAGCTGTTACCGTACTCTTCGCTCCTTCCATAAATAAACCCCCTTTTTATTTATATTTGCAAGGCACCTCAGGCCAGACACCTTACAGACACCTATTATTTACACGTTTTCACAATCAGCTTCGAAGTTACTCAATTCAACGGATGTTAGGAAATCCATATCATATTACAAAGACTCCCGCTTGAGTCCACATTACTTTCACTTTCAAGTTCACATCTGGTTTCATTATTTGTACTGCTAACCATCCCTGCATAAACCCTTTCAAATGAAGGATCGAATACTTTCAGCTTAAATTCTTTCTCTAATCATTGCAGTATGGATTGAATAAGATCAACTGGCTCAAAACCAAAAATCATCTAATCTATATGATATTAGTAACCATGTTATTTTTTAATCTATTATACATGTCAGAACTATTCCTTACAATAAATTATTTAATTATTCACACATATTTAATACTATTGTAATAAATTTAATATTTTATTAATAATAAGACCGCCAAGAATGGAAACTCCTAAATTGGCGGTAATCATATTGCTTACATATCTACATTTATCTCATTGTTTGACATAAGCTCAACATCAATTTATCATCAGAAGACCATTTCTTACAATAGGACCTTACAATTTTGCATCATATTCTAACATTATTGAATTCACCCTTCATGCCAAGGGGATTTTCCTTATAGCACGTTTTCTGTTTGTTAACCGTCATAGCATAAAAAAAAGACATCCTTAATTGTTAAAGCAAAAGGATTCTCTCTTATGTTCATCTTATGAAATCACCCGAGCTTTTGCCTGTAAACAGGGAAAGGATTAAAAATCCCGCATACTCCTGCTATCACCTGAAGCGGGAGGGGTATTCTACTCTAAATACATGTAGGCCACGCTTCCGAAGGGAGGAACTGGTTTGTCCTCTCCGGTCAGGACCCAGAGCACGGGGTAGCGGGGCGGGTCCTCGGGCAGGATTGCGTCTCCGTCGGTAAGGAAGACCATCAACGAAGGGTAGATATTACGTTTTTCGATTTCCTGGAACAGGGGGCGGAAGTTTGTCCCGCCGCTCCCCTTAACCATCAGCGGTATATTGTGCGGGTCAAGTTCCTGGAAGAGCTGCACGGAGGCGTCGCAGTGGGCGATATAACCCTTGAACTCCGGGTAGCAGTAGACAATACTGACCACCTCCGAAATGAACTGCTTGTAAAAACGCCAGACCGAACCGGAAGTATCTATGGCCACTACGACCTCCTCCAGACCTTCGCTGCCGAATTCCGGCAGGAAGACGTAGTCAAAACGCCGGTCGGGCGGGATGAAGGTGTAGTCGGACCGGGTCGGCTGGAGAAAGGAAGCCAGCGCCTGCTTCCAGTCCAATTTGGGATACAGGATGTTCTCGATGATCTGGATCATACCGGCGGGCAGCAGGCCTCTTTGCCGGGCGTCCTGGGCCGCCTGGGCGACGCGCATCTTCCAGGTCGCAGCTTCCGGGCTGGAGTCGGTGGACTCCTCCTGTCCAGTCCTATTCTTGCCCCACATGGAATGGTCGTCAAGCAGCTTGCCTTCAGGCTTTTTCCCCGGCAGGTGTTTATCCAGGCCACTTTGCCCTACCGTGGATGTTCTTTCCGCATCGTCCCGGTGTTTGGGCAGCATTTCCTCAAGCAGGATACTATACACCGCGTCTGCCGACATGCCCTTAAAACGGCCGGATAAGAAGACGCCGGGTGGCAGCTGGAGGCCCTGGTCTTTGATGATTTGGTTGACGACATAATCGCAGGCCATGTCCCACAGTTCCCGGTCCCGGTCACCCCGGCGCCAGATGTGCTGGAGCGCAGCGTGCAGGACTTCGTGGACCAGGGCGCTCATGAGCATGCCGATGCCGCCGGTTTTGAACAGGTCCTGTACAAAATCATTGTGGTAAACAAGGTCAAAACCCTCGGTCCGCATGCTCGGGGTGGAAGAGTCCTCCCTGGGCTGCAGAAAGAGGGCCAGGGTACCAAAAAAGGGATACTTTATAAGCATCCGGGTCCGGGCCTGGCTGATCAAATAAGCAGAATCCGGCACTTGCGCACCTCCTGATCCCTAATCTGTTCTGACCAGGACATCCGCATGGCCGGCCAGCCACTCGCGGAATTCAGGCAGAATTACCAGCTCATTCCGGAGGCCGGCTTTTACTGCGTCATTGATAGCCAGCACCTGGTACTCCATCATCAGCCTACTGATAAAGGCGAAGAAATTGCTCATACGGACCGGTGTCGGATTATGGGACAGGTTGTTGATCAGAGCGCCGATGCAGGCGTAGATCATATCGGGTGAATACGGGACTGCTGTCGTTTTGCCGTCCAGGATCTCCTCCGCGTCGGGAATCTGATCCAGCACCCGGCAGAAGGCGGTAAATTCTGTGGCCGGCCCTTCGCCCACCGCCCCGCAGATAGCCGGGAAAGCCCTTTCCACATTGTCGTAGGAGGGCAGGATTTTGTGGACAAACTCCCAGCTGCGCGGGCTGGGGAAAGCTTTAATCTCAGCGGCCTGGTTGGGAAACCGGTACAGCAGTTCAGGCCTGAAGTTCAAAAAGCTGATCACCCTGTGGTCAATCCTGTTGGGGATGGCCCAGTGCTTCCAATCCTCCAGGGAACAGGTGACTTCAAGGTGGATCATCCTGTTGGCCAGCGCCGCAGGCATCTGGTTGGTGACGCCCTTGTCCTGGGCCCGGTTGCCCGCTGCCACCTGGCGCCACCCTTCCGGAAGGGTGTATTCGCCGACACGCCGGTCCAGGATCAGCTGGTAGGCAGCAGCCTGCACGGCCCGTGGGGCGGCGGTGATCTCGTCATAAAGGATGATACCAACAGCGCCGTCGCGCTCCACATGGGGCAGGAAGGAAGGAGCCAACCAGTCCGCCTGCCTGGTTTCCCTGTTGGGATAAGGAATACCGCGCAGGTCGATGGGGTTCAGCAGCAAAAGCCGCAAGTCGAGGAAACCCCAGCCGTTTTCGGCAGCTATCTGCTTGACGATACTGGACTTCCCCACTCCGGGAGGACCCCACAACATCACGGTGGGCACTTCGGGGTTAGCTAAAAGGATCTTCAGGTGACCTTTTGCTTCAGTTGCAAACATATACAGCCACTCCTAAAACTAATTCGTTAAATCAACGGCCTGTCAGCATGGTCAGTGCGTCATGCAAATTGGCAATCTTTTTCCTGCCAGCATCATCCAGGGTTTCCCCTTCCTTTTGGATGACCACATAACCGCCATTGAAAAGGATTAACAGTTCACAGAAATCCAGGTTATTGAATACAGTCACCGGGATGTGCTTCGGGACGGCACGCTGGCTGGTCGCCTTCATTCCCCAGAGGAGCAAAACCTCTTCCTCTTCCCATTTATCAACGGCCCAGGGGTTATCAAGGTCCGGGTTATTATAATAGAGGCCGCGCACGTTATTCCCAAAATTACCGTAAGACAGCGCAAAACACGCCTTGTCGTTATCTGCGGTTTCATAAACAGCCAGGTCGACCCGGAGCTCGCCGTATTGAACTTCCTGTTTTATGACCAGGTTATAAATACCGCCCTCCCGGCACCTATTGGTAGTTGATCCGGTGCTATCGTATACACGGCAGGAAATCTTGTCGGAAATGAGCAGGGACGCTTTAAATTTAGCCAGGTTCCCGATAGACACCAGTGGATAATTGTAGACCGGCATTGTAAAAACCACCCGGTAATTTTTTTCTTTGGCTAAATGTTTCATTACGTCCTTTATATTACATTATATTTAAAAAACCTGCCCAGGCATGAAAAAAATTCAATTTTTACCTATAGTGTTGATGATTACGCTTATTAACGTCCTTGCTCTAACCCAGCTCAGGATGACAACAGCAGGGAACTGCAAAGACAAGCACACCTTCATCCCTTTGGGGTCACTAAAAGAAGCACAGTTTAGCTTCCCCTTTCTCTATGTATTTTATGGTGCGAGCCGCTTGCTCATAGGCAAGGGCCTAAGCTTGAGTCTCTCTGGTCCTATAAGCTCAAAAGAAGACATTGTATTTAGATTTATTCAAGGAGATTTTTCAAACGCTGGATTTGTCCTAATATTTCACGGTATTCTACCTCTAAAAGCTCTGGATCATCCTTTTTGGAGGGCATAGAAATTTTACTTATTACTTCCGTTAAACGAGTTTCTAATAGTAAGATTTCTTCCTCGATCTGCTCTTTTTCCCTGTCTCTAACTTCATTCCTACTAGCCATATATTCTTCATAGCTACCCTTGAAAATTTTAATCTTGTGGTCTTCGATGGTCATGATTTGATTAGCCACTGAATTTATTAAGCGCCGATCATGAGAGACAAAGAGCAGGGTGTGTTCATACTCTCGCAAAACTTCTTCCACCACTTCCAGAGAGTTCAAATCCAGATAGTTTGTAGGTTCGTCAAGGATCAATAGGTTAAAGTCACTACATATTGTTTTTGCAAAGGAAGCCTTAACTCGCTCTCCTCCGCTTAAAACTCTAACCTTTTTATACACGCTATCTCCTTTGAAAAGAAGGCGGGCCAATAATATTCTAGCAAAACTCTCCTCATAAACGCTTTCTGCCATAACATTGTCGAGGATACTCTTATTTTCCTCTAAGATACTTAACTCCTGACTAAAATAACCAATCCTTACGTTAGGAGCAATCTTTATTGGGGGCTCTTGGTTCAGGATCATTTTTAGCAAAGTGGTTTTTCCACACCCATTGGGACCTATTAAACCTACCTTAGCTCCATTTTCTAGAAGAAACTGAGCATCTTTAAAGATAACTTTTTCCCCAAAACTCTTGTTGAGCTCATTTCCTTCGATGATAACTTTGCCATATATTTTCTGAACATCCCCAATGTCTAACTTGATTTTTTCGATTTTTGGGGGTTTCTCCTTAACTTCTAGATGCTGAATTCTTGCCTCCACATTCTTAATAGCGCGTTCTAAATAAGCTTTTGCTTTTTGATTGCCCATCTTGTGGAGTCTAGCCTCAGAGTTACCCATCCTTCGGGGAGTCTTTCGCATTGATTTTACTTTTTCTCGAGTAGATATTATGACCCTTTCTAGTCTCTTCTTTTCCTTAACATATTGCTCATATTCAAATTGAGCTAGCTCTCGCTCTTCAGTTTTTTGCTTAATATATTCACTGTAGTTGCCGGAATAGGTTTTGATTTTTCCTCCTTCTATTTCGATAATTTTGGTACACAGACTATCTAGCAAATCTCGATCGTGAGAGATCAGAACTAAGGCCCCAGAAAATTCGGCTAAGGAGTTTTCGACTAATTGAATCCCTTCTATATCCATATTACTAGTGGGTTCATCAGCGAAAATAATAGCATTATTTTGACTCAGGCTGGCCGCCAGCTTAAAGCGGGTTTTTTCTCCTCCGCTCATACTCTCCCGATAGGTTTGGGGTACTTTAAATTTTGAAGCCATTTCTTGCCGAATTGTTTCTTCCTCAGGGGGCTCTAGCTGGGAGATGTAGGAGCATTTCCCATAAAGTTTTACCCATCCTTCATCAGGTTCTATTCTTTGGCTTAAAAGATTCAATAGTGTTGTTTTTCCTGCCCCATTTACTCCCACAATACCAATGCGATCTCGATCATATACGCAAAGATTTTCAATATCTAAAATAAGGCGATCTCCATATGATTTTTTTATATTTCTACATTCTACTAATAAAATAAAAAACCCCTCCTTAATTACTG
>LFSA01000085.1:13413-13843 GCA_001512635.1 Pelotomaculum sp. DTU098
AGAAGTCAATACTATCCACTCACAGGTAAAAATGCATGATTGATAAGCCGTTTCTCAACGACTTACTCAAAACTACATTTTCCCAGTTAAGTGAATTAATTGTGCATCTTCTGCAGATACCTTACCTTTCTTAATTTTTCCTTAGGCTCTTAATTAGGCTTATCATTAGCCTATAGCCTACTCACTACAATTATAATAGGCAATCAACTTTTATGTCAAATTCCTATGCACCATATCCAAAATATGTTATATCATCTGCAGGGTGGTGTCGGTATGGAGCAAGGAGTTATGGAAGTCCTCAATGAAATTCTTCAAAGTCAAACTTCCACGACCTTGACTTTTTTATAACCGGTGAATCTTGTTTAACAGCCTTGACATCAATGTTACGCACTCCACGTGGAACGAGCCGCTTGGATTGATGTCTTGGGCT
>LFSA01000030.1 GCA_001512635.1 Pelotomaculum sp. DTU098
ATCTCCTCGACGGTGGCCTCGGTGCCGATCTCGGTCTTGCCGCGCCAGGTGAGGGCCTTCATCTGGAGAAGGTCGACGACGCCGTCGAAGTCATCCTCGGCGCCGATCGGGAGCTGCATGACCAGCGGCTTCGCACCGAGGCGGTCGACGATGGTGCTGACCGTGTAGTAGAAGTCGGCGCCGAGCTTGTCCATCTTGTTGACGAAGCAGATACGCGGGACGTCGTACTTGGCGGCCTGACGCCAGACCTGCTCGGACTGCGGCTCCACGCCTTCCTTGCCGTCGAAGACGGCGACTGCGCCATCGAGGACACGGAGGGAACGCTCGACCTCGACGGTGAAGTCGACGTGGCCCGGGGTGTCGATGATGTTGATCTGGTTCTGGTTCCAGAAACAGGTGACGGCGGCAGACGTGATCGTGATGCCGCGCTCCTTCTCCTGCTCCATCCAGTCGGTGGTGGAGGCACCATCGTGGGTCTCGCCGACCTTGCGGTTGATGCCCGTGTAGTAGAGGATGCGCTCGGTCGTGGTGGTCTTACCGGCATCGATGTGGGCCATGATGCCGATGTTG
>LFSA01000025.1 GCA_001512635.1 Pelotomaculum sp. DTU098
CCCTGGAGCAGTCCGTAGAAGAGGCCGGCCGCGAAGCCGTCGCCGCCGCCGACGCGGTCGTACACGTCGAGCTCGCGGATCGGCGCCTGCGCCACTTCGCCATTGATCCAGGCGACGGCGCTCCAACTGTGGCGGTTGGTGGAATGCACCTCGCGCAGCGTCGTCGCGACGACCTTGATGTTGGGGTGCTTCTTCGTGACCTTGCCGATCATGCTGACGAAGGCGGAGGGGTCGAGCGCCGACTTGGCCTCCACTTCGGGACCGGGAATGCCGAGGCCCATCTGCAGATCCTCCTCGTTGCCGACGAGCACGTCGACATGCTGGAGGATCGGCTCGAGCGTCTTGACGCCGTGCTCGTTGCCGCCGCGGATGTTCCAGAGCTTGGCGCGGTAGTTGAGGTCGAAGGAGACGACGGCGCCGGCGGCCTTGGCCGCCTTCATGCCGGCGACGATCACCTCGGGGGTGGTGTCGGAGAGCGCGGCGAAGATGCCGCCGCTGTGGAACCA
>LFSA01000144.1 GCA_001512635.1 Pelotomaculum sp. DTU098
AAGCCGCGTCGCCCGCAAACCGGACAGTCTCCTTCTTTCTTAAACCTTTTATTAAAACTCCTGTAAACGGCTACCCCCTCATTCTATTCCTGCCATATCTCTCATTCGTTATTCCCCATTTTCCTCTCCATTAGCTCCTCCTGATTAATGGACCGCAGCCTCCTCACTATTTGTTTGAAAAGCACCGGGTATGGGGAATTCACTGAAATAGGCAGCCTGGTTTTCGGGTGCAACGTAGCCCAGGTCGATCTTCAGCGCCCTGGCTAAAAACGGGTCCAGGGTAACCAGGTCGTCCCTGTTGAGATCACCCAGGGCAACCTTGCCTGCCGTTATCGTTACCAGTTCCATTTCCCGGACGCAGGCGTTCAGAAAGTAAAACAGATTTTGGACCGATTTGTCCACGTCCAGCCTGTCCGTCATCTTGCCGGTATAAACGGCCAGATCCGTAGGCGGCTCGAAGGGCAGTGTTTTGGCTATCTGGTCTCCGATCATGGCCATGACCGCAGCCGTGCCGATGTAAACCGCGTTGGCCCCCAGGGCCATTGCCTTCAACATCTGCCCCGGTGTTACCAGACCTCCCGCAGCAATCAGGCTGACATCCCCGCCGGCACCCTTTTTTTGTAGAAACTGCGCCGCCCTGCTGACTGCAAAGATGGTCGGCAGGCCCACGTCGTCCTGCAGGGTTGGAGCACCGCCATGGGTGCCGCCCTCGGCTCCGTCCACGGTTATAAAGTCACACCCGGCATCGAGGGCGACCTGCATTTCTTTTTCCAGGTGGTGGGTTGCCGCAATTTTAAGGCCCACGGGAACACCCGTTTCTGCCTTCAACCTGCCCACCAGACGGATAAAATCCTCCCTCGAATTGACATCCGGGAGGCGCGAATGAATAAGCGCATCCTGGCCTTCCGCCAGCCCGAACACTTCCCTGTATTCCTCGCCGATGTTTTTAGCCGTAGTGCGCTGGGGTGTGGAACCCTGGGCGCCCTGGCCCAGCTGAATTTCAATGGCGTCAAGGCGGGTGTATTTTGCGGGGTCATTCAGCCACCCACCCCTGTTGTACTGGCCGATCAGGAGCGCAGCGGCTTCCCTTTCTTCTTCCATTAAGCCCGCCTCACCGGTATTGGTGGCCGTGCCGGCCATTGTCGCGGCCCTGGCCAGGGCGATTTTGGCCTTTTTGCTGATTGCCCCGCCGAAGGACATGCCCGCTATGATCAGGGGAATGGATATGTTGAGAGGCTTCCTCGCCCTGGGTCCGATTCTGACTGACGTGGTGATGCCGACATCCTCGGGAGTGGGGAAACGAAAAAGGTGAACGGGATTGAACAATAGCTTTTCCCAGGGAGACAGGCGCAGGTGGCTGCCCAGGGGCCGCGGGACGGGAGTTCCCTGGGCGGCCCTCATGGCAATTTCCGCCAGGTTGATGGGATTCACCTTTTTTGCCGCAGGAATCATCTCAAAAAGGTTCTCGGTGTACTGGTCCCTCACCATGGTCCGGACAGCGTCATCCGCCACCTCACCGGCAGCTCCCCTTAAGAGCCGGGATAATATACCCAAGGTCCACCCCTCCTATTTTTGTCCTATGGACTGCTGGATTTCTTCAATTTTCTGGGCCATCGCCAGACAAAGCTGTTTGATTTCCCCCAGCTGCCTGGAGCTGTTCTGCTCCGCCACTGCGATTCCCGTAAGCCTCTCATCATCGTATTTGGTCAGATCGTTGTAATGCTGCCGGTCCAGTTGAGAGAGGGTTCCCGCAATGGTCTGGATCCTGTTCAAATCTGAATGAAAAGCTGTCAGGGTTTCAGAAAGGTTTGGCAGGTGTTGCAAGGTTAAAACCTCCTGTCATTGTACATTTTATTGATCATATCCTTCCCTAATCCGGCCAGGTCATACAGAATTCTCATATATTTATCATTAACCCGGCATTAACCGGCAAGCTCCGGAAGCTTTCCCGTAAAGAGGCTGCCAGCACTATTTCTCGCATCTTAACTATTACAGAAGCACCCCGTGTAATCAGCACCCGGCCCTTTATTCACTTATTAGCGGGCACAGTAGACAAGTATTCGTGTTAACCCAAATTCCAGATGAGCCCTACTGACTAAAAGATAGGGGGGATGTTAGAGGGAAACCCCCCTTTTTTACCGAATCTCAAGGCAAAAGGGGTGCTTGTTTTGACGCTTAAAGTAAGCTGCTCCAGGGCGATCCCCTGCAGTGATCTGGAGATTCCCTGTCAAACCAGAATCCAGGCAACAGTTATAAATACGGGCAGGACTACCGTAACCATAGCAGGGTTCGGCATCCGCTATCCCAGGAGTTCGGGCCTGAAACCTTCTATTCTCGTACCCCTGCCAGTTGCTCTGGCGCCTGGCGAAAAGGCAAGCGTTTATCTTGACTTTGCCCATTTTAAAGGTGTAGACCGGCATGATATCATTTTTGTGCAGGAAGCCGGGGGGAAAAGGTACTACCCGGAGGCAGGCCCCGGGGGGAAAATCGGCCGCCTCTGGTGGTGGTACCGGGGCAAGATGAAGAGTTGAAAATTTGCAAGCTTAATCAGCCCGCCCGGGCGGATAAAAATTGAATTATTTCCGGTGGGCTGTCCACAATGAAATCAGGTCCGGCTTTAACCAGCAGTTCCGGGGGATCATACCCCCAGGAAACAGCAATTACTTTTATTTCATTGATTTTACAAGCAATTACATCCCTGTACTCGTCACCAATATAGATGACCTCATCTCTTTTTAAATTATGTTTTTTAATAAACCTGTCAATAATCTTTTCTTTGCCGAATAAGTTCCTGTTGCAATAGATGCCGTCGAATACATCAATATTGTTTTTTTTGAGAAATGCTCTTACGTTTTCGTTTGAATTTGAGGAGATTATGCTTAGCTCCAAACCCTGCTCCTTCAGCCAGTGAATAACGTCATCGACTCCCTCAAATATCCTGAGTTTGCCTATGATTTTACGGTAGTTTCTGGTTATTTCAATGCCAAGGGCGGGAATTTTGTAAAGAGGCACCTTAACAGCCCTGCACCGCTCGATAAAAGAAAGGCTCCGCAAGTAATCCAACTGGTTATAAACAATTTTATTAAATTTGTATTTATCAGCCAGTTCATTAAATAATTCAATGGACAAATTGATCGAATCAACAATTGTCCCGTCGAAATCAAATATTACGTGTTTAATCATAACAAAAGAACCTCTTTTTCAGGTGATACCGGAAATAGATTCGGAGATACCGGAAATACAAAAGAAATTGACCTTCCCCAAAACGGCTGTCCATGCTCTATTATAAAGAAAGGCCAGTCTGTAAGGCAAGGATGTTTAATAAGGACTCCCAAACCAGGCAAAATATTGAAGATTTTATCGTATCTCCCTTAACAGATGCTCAGCAAAGGAAACAAGCTTCCTGGAAACAGGGTAACGCAAATATTCTGCATCGAGGTCATTAATCCTCACCCTGTCCAGACCATCACTATCCTTAAATAATTTCAGCAGCCTCACAGCCCGTTCCCGGTTATCAATTAAGTACCCATCTAAACTCTCCGCCAGATTATCATCAAGACAGTGGTTTACAATGACATATCTCAGAACCTCATTATTTTCATTTACCTCACCCTCAATAAGCCCCAGCCCTATTGCTTTTTGAAAGCTCTTTCTTCCATGTTCAGAACAAACCCCGTCATGGGTCCTGCCGATATCGTGGTATAGCGAGGCTTTAGCCAGGATCCCGGTGTCAGTTTTATTCAGGCCGTTCAAATAACTCAGCGCCAGGCTCAGCAGCAAAACGCGTTTAGCATGTAAAACACCGTGAATACTGTTGGGATTGAAGAAATAGGAAGGGTATTTATCGTCAAAAGCATGGTCGTAAAAAGTGGCCAGATAACCCTTGCTCTGTAGGGTATCTAATATGTCCCTATAGTTTAACATGTTATACTCCTTCGTTTCTAATAATTAATACGGCACTCAATATTTTTACGGAGGGGCGTCCAGGGGGTATTTAAGGTAAAGCTATCTTTCTCCTGGCAGAAAACTTTTAACCTTTATGTACAGTTTATTGACCAGCTCATTAAATGAATTTGCTCCCAGGGCTGCGCCTGCTTCTAATACTATCTTCGCACAGGCAAAGGCATCTTCGGAAGCATCGTGATGTCTAAATTTTATGCCAAAACGCCTGGCCAGATTGTCCAGTTCATAGGAACCAAGGCCGGGCCATGTTCTCCTGGCAATAACCACTGAACATTGATAGGAAAACCGGGGATGGGGAATTAAATATGCACTAAGTGTATGCCTTAAAACCCCAAGATCAAAACTGGCGTTATGAGCAATTACGGTCTTTCCCACCAGGTAATCCTTCAGCACCGAGTACCAGAGCTCACTAAAATCCGGCTTATCCTTGACATCCTCGGCCCTGATCCCGTGAATCCTGGTAAACATGGGGTGAAAGTAAAGACCAGGCGGCCTTATCAGCCAGGATCCCCGTTCCACAACATTACCGTCCTGCACCACAGCTATGCCAACTGCACAGATGCTGGACCAGCTATGGTTTGCAGTCTCAAAATCCAAAGCAACATAATTCATAGCAATTCTTCCCTGACCGGACTTTTTACTCCTACATATTCAATACGGGGAATTTGGATTCCTTCTAACACTAAAGGACACCGGCTATAAGAAATAGCACATAAAAAACTAAGAATTATTTAAAATAGCGAATAGTCAAATCCCACCTCTATAATGGGCCTCTGGAACTAAGCCATAATGACGCCTGTTCCGGGCCCTTCGCTGAATTTGAGTTTTGAACAGCAATTCTTATATGAGTTAAGGGTATTTTTACCAGGATTGTTGGGTGAATAGTGGTTAGAGCGGGTTATTCTGATTATTGTGAAGAGAGCACATTAATTCCCTTTGACTTATTAATGGGATTTATAACTAAGTTTATTTCACGAAAAATGGATTGTGTAAGAAATTGATTTAATCAGAATCATGCGAGGAGTAACTGATGGAAAAAGTAAAACATTATGATAGAGTTTTAGGTTTAGGCTTTGGCGTTTTGACATTGGCATTAATTATTTTTGCATTTGCAAATGAAAGTTTTTTTAATTGGGCTTACGAACGTCATCAAAACCAATTAAGCTGGTATATCAGACCACTGTTTATACTTCCCTTTTGCTATTTTGCCTATAAAAGAAGCTGGGCAGGTATTTGGGGAACAATTTTCTTCCTTTTAACAAGTATGTTTTGGTTCTCCAAGCCTGACTCGGCAAGTGAACAAGTGAAGCAGTTCCTGGAAATGGAAAAAGAGTATTTAAGAGGTGATTGGGGACTCGTAAAAATCCTTATAGCATTACTGATCCCTGTTTCATTTGTTATTTTGGGGATCGCTTTCTGGAAGCGCAATTTGTGGTTTGGATTATCGGTTGTTGTTTTTGTCGCTGTGGCTAAAATGATTTGGAGTGTAGCGTTTGGCGGGGAAGCCGGCAAGTCTGTCTTTATGCCTGCCATTATTGGCCTGATAATCTGCATTGGCTTAATATACCTTGGCTTTCGAAAACTTGAGAAAGAAAAAAAGGATTAACACCAACATCCTATTGTAAATTTTTATTAATTATGTAACAGTTTTATTATAATACGAAGCAAGTAATATTTTTAAGGCTCATAAGGGTTATTGACAACATACGGTACGGCCGCAAGAGTTTAATCCGCCGGGGAACCTTTGACTTCCGGCACCCAGCGCGGCGCTGTTACTGCTCCCGCTGCCATGGCAGCCAGCCGGAATGGGCGGGAGGCAACTGCCCCTCCCCTCCCCATGCGTCCCCTTCTGGCGGAGCTACCTGGGAATTGAGGTACTCCACTTGTTTACAGCGGAACTGGCACGAGCCTCACTTTCAGCACTGCTGCCCGGGCCCCTCCGGGAGGTATCCCTCAGCCGGGTTTAAAGGAGTTGAGTCAATGTCAATTGCAGAGGTTAACCGCACTCTTACAGGCATTCTGGGAAAAGAAAACGTTGTCACCGCCCAGGAAGACCTCATTTGTTATTCCTTCGATGCTACGGCCGGCCTGCCGGAACACCTGCCGGACCTGCTGGTGACGCCGACGAGTACAGAGCAGGTGGCGGAAATTGTGAAGGTGGCGCGGCGGTACAAGCTGCCCATCTACCCCCGGGGCTCCGGGACCAACCTGAGCGGGGGAACGGTTCCGCTAAAGGGAGGCATAGTGCTGTCGTTATTGAAGATGAATAAAATACTGGAAATAGACCGGGATAACCTGACGGCTACGGTGCAGCCCGGCGTGATCATCCAGACCCTGAATAACGCCGTTGCCCCGCACGGCCTGCTCTACCCCCCCGATCCGGGCTCCATGGCCACCGCCACCATGGGCGGCAGTGTAGCCGAGTGCTCAGGGGGGTTGAGGGGGCTCAAATACGGCGTAACCAGGGACTACGTGATGGGACTGGAAGTGGTCCTGGCCAGCGGTGAAATTGTCCGGTTCGGCGGCAAGACGGTCAAGAACGTTACCGCCTACGACATGGTCCGGCTGTTTACAGGCTCCGAAGGCACCCTGGGCATTATTACGGAAATCCTCGTTCGCCTGATCCCGGCACCGGAAGCCCGGGAAACCATGCTGGCAACCTTTGGGGACCTGGCCTCAGCAGGGCGCTCCATCACCGGGATCATCCAGAGCAAGGTGATCCCGGCCACCATGGAAATCATGGACCGGGTAACCATGGAAACGGTGGAAAACTACGCCCGGATCGGGCTGCCCACGGAGGCAGAAGCAATTCTGCTGGTGGAGGTGGACGGGATTCCCGAGGTGGTCCGGCGCGAGGCGGCTGCCGTCAGGGAGGTTATTAACCGAAACGGGGGCACGGTCAAGTCTGCTGCCAGTGAAGAGGAACGGGATCAACTCTGGGCGGCCCGGCGCGCTGCCCTGCCCGCCCTGGCCCGCAAGCGCCCCACCACCATCCTGGAAGATGCCACGGTGCCCCGCAGCAAAATTACAGAAATGCTTCTGGCAATCCAGGAAATCGGCCGGCGCCACAACCTGACCATCGGGACCTTCGGCCACGCCGGGGACGGCAACCTGCACCCCACCATCCTCACCGATTCCCGGGATGAAGAGGAAATGGAGCGTGTCCACCGGGCGGTGGACGAGATTTTCAAGACCGCCCTGGCCCTGGGGGGAACCCTGAGCGGCGAGCACGGGATCGGGATGGCCAAGGCCCGCTATCTGCCCTGGGAATTAGGCGACCAGGGCGTGCAGGTCCTGCAAAAAATTAAAGAGGCCCTGGACCCGGAAGGCCTCCTGAACCCCGGTAAAATGGTCCCCCTCTGTCCAAACATTCGGGTAAACGATACTGGATCCCGCAGGGAGGGCCGGCTGTGAACTATTATGATCTTTCCGTCCTGGCAGATGAAATAGAAAGCTGCATGCGCTGCGGCAACTGCCAGGCAACCTGCCCCTATTACCAGGAAACAGGCTCCGAGTCATCGGTGGCCAGGGGCCGGATTGCCCTGGCCAAATACGTCCTGCAGGGGAAGCTTAAATACACCCCTGTCCTGGCCGAACGGTTTGAATGCCTGACCTGCTATGCCTGCAACGCCGCCTGTCCCTGCGGCGTTCCCATCGACAGGATTTTTCTGGCCGCCCGGGCCGCTATGGTCAGGGAGGGCGGCGCCCCCTTCTTAAAAAAGCTTATGGCAACGGCATTAAAAAACCAGGGCTTGCTGGACCTGGGCTTTAAAACCGCCGCCCGGGCAAAGGGCCTGTTTTTTAAGCCCCACTCCTCCGGGGGGCTAACACCCCGCTTTCCCCTGGGCCTGGACCTGCGGCGGGTGTTCCCTCCCCTGTCCCCCCAGACCTTCCGGGACGGGATGAAAGAAGCAATGACTGTGCCCGGCGCCAAAGGCAATGTAGCCTTCTTCACCGGGTGCCTGGCCAACTATGTCTACCCCTCCACCGGCCGGGCCGTTGTGGAGGTCCTGAACAAATGCGGCGTCTCGGTATTAATCCCCGGGGAACAGCATTGCTGCGGGGCGCCGCTGGCCATAAACGGCATCATGGAAACGGCGGAGCAGATGGCCCGCTCCCATGTCGACCTGTTTTCCGGGCTTGAGGTGGACGCCGTGGTGGTTGCCTGCGGCACCTGCGGCGAGTCCTTCAAGAAAAAGTACGTCAACCTCCTGAACGGAACGCCGGGTTACGCCAAAAAGGCCCGGGAACTGGCGGCAAAAACATACGATATCGCCGAATTTGTCCGTAACATCGTCCCCTTTGACCGGCAGTTGCTTAAGGAAGTGGTCATGAAAGTAACCTACCACGAGCCCTGCCACCTGGGGCGCGGCCTGGGTGTGACCAGAGAACCCCTGGAAATCATCGGCGCCGTCCCCGGCCTGGATTTCGTCCCGCTCCAGAAGCCGGACTGGTGCTGCGGCAACGCCGGGACCTTTAACCTCACCCATTACGACGTCTCCTATAATATTTTAAAACACAAGCTGGCGGACATCGCAGGGACCGGGGCGGAGGCTGTGATTACAGGTTGCAGCGCCTGCCGGATGCAGCTGGAAGAGGGGATCGCCCGGGAAGGCCTGGGGAAAAAAGTATTGCACACAGCGGAACTCCTGGCCATGAGTTTAAAGTAGAGGCATAAAAACCTCCTGAAGAAGATGGAAAAATACTTCGAGGCCGGCGGCTGCTGTACATGCTTAACAATACGAGATGTCGCGCAGGTTGAACCGGCTTCTGTTCAGCTGCGGGATTTACCTGGTAACCCTGAGCTGAGGGAGATAGCAGCGGAAATACCTGTGTTTTAAACAGCCCGCAAATACTCCGGCCTGGTAGAAACTGTGCTCCAGAAGGTAATAAAACAAGAATACAGGAAAAGGAAGCAGGGGTTTTTTAATTCTGTAGTCCACAAGGGAAACCAGAGCCAGCATGATCAGCAACAACAGCCCCAGGGGCGGCTGGAGAAATCCCGCGATAATCAGCGTTACCAGGTAATAACGAATTAAATGAAAGCCGGCGTAGTAATAGAAAGAGAATGTGTTTCTTACTGCGGAAAGAAAAAGGGACTTACGGGAAATAGCCACCTGACTTTTTTTCAAAAAGACCGCCCTTTGAGCATACCCGGCAGCAAAAAAAACCGGAACCAGCAGCAGCAGGGCGGGCGTACTGGACAACACCGCGCTGGAAAGGGCTAAAAAAGAAAGCCCGTCGAAAAGGGGAACGGAAAACTGTTTCTTTTTTTCCGGGTGCTTGAGGTATAAGGCTGCTTCGGAAGTCCCGTAAGCAAACCGTCTTTTGAGCATTTGGGACAGTTTGTTCCGGTGCCTGTGGGCGACACTGCCGGCGGGCACGTAGAGAAGGGAGTGGCCCAGGTCCCGCAGCCGCCAGCAAAAATCAACATCTTCCCCCACATGCATCCCTTCTGTAAAACCACCGGCCAGGTTGAAAACCTCCCTGCGAACCAGCAGATTACAGGTGGGAACGTAAAACCCGGAACTGGAATGCCTTCCAAGTAAAATGCGCCGGCCCATGTTCAGCGAAGAAAAGACCTCTTCGTAGCGGTCCAGAGGGGATGCTTTAAAATAGCCTTCCACAAAACCGCCTACCGCTCCCACTTCCCCGAAGGCAAAAAAGGGTACCAGTTCCTTCAACCAGCCCCTGCTGGCCCGGCAATCGCTGTCCAGGAAAGCGAGTATTTCCCCTTTTGCAACCCCGGCCCCGGCATTCCGGCAGGCCGAAGGGCCCCTTGACGCCGGAAACCGGATTAACTTCACCTTAAAGGCGGCGGCTGCTTCGCCCGTATTGTCCGTGGAGCCGTCGTCAACAACAATAATCTCCAGCTTCTCCCCGGGATAATCCAGGGCAACCAGAGAAGTCAGGCAGTCCCGGATTTCTTCCGGCCTGTTTCTTACGGGAATGACCACTGATACAGAGGGATAATTTTCTTCCGGCAGGAAGCCGGTACTGTGCAGGTCGAGGAAACCGCCGGCTACAAGGGAGAGGATCAGGCCCTCAGTTTTTTTCCGCCCGGAGGGCGGCAGGCCGGCCGTCAGCCTGCACAGGCTTACCCCTGCCGTCAGTCCCTGCAAAAGCTCAAAAAGAGGCCGGTTGATCTGCAGGAGCCGGATGGGGTGATCGCAGACCAGGAGGTATTCTGCGTCTTTTTTTACCAGGCGAACACCTTCCGGGAAACTAAAACCAAGTGTACTAAAAAACGAGTGCACCCTTGCCCATACTCCCCTTTAATACCTTTTCCGGATCAAGAAATCGTGTCCCAATTACTTTTCCCGGGTCTAGTTAGCCCTGTTAAATCACTCTAAACATTATTCCTGCTCACTGATTTGCCGGATGCACTCGGGATCCGGGCAGTTTAATTCCTGCTTCAGGAAAAAGGCCACAGCCGGGCAACCCCCGTGGCAAAGATCAAAGCGCGGGCATGCCATACAGGCTTCCTTCTCTATATTTCTTAAAAGGTCAAAGCTGTCGGCCCGCCGCCAGATTTCTGCCAGCGGCTGCTCCAGGACGTTCCCCGCGTAGAAATAGCCTTCCTGAAGAAACGCGCAGGGGTAAACACTGCCGTCCGGCGCAACACAGCAGGTCATTCTGGCGGCACCGCACATATTTAAGCCCAGGTACTTGCGGTCCTCCGCGGTGATGGAAAAGAAAGAGTCCCCCGTGAGCACATCCTTGTATTCGCTGAGGTAGGCAGACAGTTCCAGAATTTGCTGTTTCGTCAGGTGATATTCCTGCCAGGCTTCCCTGGCCCTTCCTGCGGGCCGGAAGCGCGAAAGCCTTGTTTTTGCCCCATAGAACCTGGCCAGCCTGTACAGCTCATGGATCTCCTTAAAATTAACCCGGACCACCACGGTATTAATGCTCAGGTTCTTTAAGCCCTGCCGTGTCAGGCAATCCACTCCGTGGAGGGCCCGGGCATAGCTTCCCTCGCCCCGGATCCGGTCGTTGGTCTCCGGCGTTGCGCCGTCAATGCTGATTTGAACGTAGGTCAATGGCATCCGGGCCAGTTTTTTTGCCAGTTCATTGTCGAGCAAAACACCGTTGGTGCTGATGCAGGTTACTATTCCCCTCAAATGGCAGTAATCCAGGATCTCCAGGATATCCTCCCGCAAAAAGGGCTCGCCGCCGCCGATGTTGACCTGAAAAACCCTGATCCGGTCCAGGTGATCGATAAAACGGCGGCACTGCTCCAAACTCATATCCCCTGCGTGGTTCTGAGCCGTGCCTGCTGAAAGGCAGTGGCGGCAGTTTAAATTGCACCGGCCGGTAATTTCCCAGGTCACGTTGACCGGGGCCGAAAGGGTCTTAGTGCTCAGATATTCTTGTTTCAACCAGGAGCCCCCTTTTTACCAGCTCTTTTAAGATCTTAAGATACTTCGGATCCTCTTTACCACCCCGGCCTTCCGGCGCGATCAGGCCCTTTTCCCACAGGCTGTCCGGAATAAGATCGCCGTCCACCCTTACAAAGGTTAAATTAGTGTCCTTGACATTGTAAAACAAAAGACCGAAAGCTTCCTTCCGGACCCTGAGCCCGCTGGGGAGCTTATAGATGGTATTGTCCATTTTTCCTCCTGTCCCAAACATCAAAATAAACGATTAATCAGGGATTGGCCTTTGCTCCGGGATGTCTGGCCTTCCCCGGGCAACCTTTATTTATGAGAAAGCCCTTTTTTATGAGAAAAGCGATGATCTTTTCCACCACATCGTCTGGCGGACCTTCCACCAGTAGTCCTTCTTTTTCAGCCAGCCCGCCGGAGAGCATTTGCTCTATCCTGGCCCATGCGGGCAGGGAGCTATCCGGAGTATAAACGGGGAGCGGTGCGGGATTGAGGGGCTGGATACCGCCCGTACTTCCGCTGAAAACTTCCTCCGGCAGCAGCCCCAGTACGCCTCCCAGTTCAATTTCAACGGTTTCGACCGCAGCTTCCAGGGCCCCGAGCAGGGAGGGCAGGGAACTCTCCCGGGGCCGGTTAAGGGAGGGATCCACCGTTAAAAGGGCAGGGGTTCTGCACTTCAGAACCTGCCTGCGGCCCTTTTCCAGTTTGCGCTGCAGCAGCAGCCCCTGCCCGCCGTCCGCCATTTTCAAATCCGTGACAGCCGTGACCAGGGGAACCTGTAAATATTCGGAAAGCCAGGCCGGCAGCGGGTCCGCTTCAAAAGGCCCGCCGTTCTCCCCGCAGAGCACCAGGTCAAAGGTTTGGTCCCGGATAACCCGGGCCAGGACAAAAGCCGCAGCAGAGGGTGGAATTTCCCGGAGCCAGTCGCTGCCCCATATTCTAAAAACCCTGTCAGCGCCCATAGCCAGGCATTCCCTCAGGGAATCTTCCACTTCCGGCGGCCCCGGGGCCAGTACTGTCACCTGCCCCCCTGCTTTTTCCCGGAGCCGCAGCCCCTCTTCCACGGCGCACAGGTCCGGAGGGCTGGTAATATAAACTAAACGCTGGAAATCCACCAGGCCGGTTCGCTGGCCCACCTCTATGGAGGCCGGATCCGGAACTCTCCTGACAACGACGATGACCTTCACAAACCCTTCCCCCTTCGCTCAGGACTGGCGGTACAATACCCCATAGCCGCCCCGGGGATATTGCCAGGAGACGGCCTTCTGCTCGCAGGCAAGGTAGCATGTGCCGCATTCCAGGCAGCCTTCATAGCTGTGCAGGACCTCTTCGCCGGAGAGCGTAAATAAACCCGCCGGGCAGAAAAACAGGCAGGGGCGCTCCCGGCAGACAGCGCATTTACTTTTATCTATGGAAATATGGGTGTTTTCATCCACCCGGAAGATGAGTAAATTCAGCTTCTCCTGAATGCTTACCATCCTATGGAACGTCCCCCTTCAATCAGGTCCTTGAGGAGCTGGAACCAGGATACGCCGGCCTCTCTCATACCGGCAGCGGCCAGATCCCGGATTTTCTCCTTGGGACCCCCCGCAGCGTGAAAAACCTGCTCCGCCAACCGGCAAATCATTGCCGGATAAACATTTTGGATCCGCTGGTTTAAAAAAAACTCCGGTGCCTTTTGAAACCTTTGAAAATCCTGGATTAGTTTTTGTTCTCTCAGAAAAGTTTCATAGCGGGCCAGACTGAGTGCGGAAAAATCCCTGTCTTTGGCAGCGGCTATCACAGTCCGGGCGGCGGCCTCCCCCGCGACCATGGCATAGTTGATACCCTGCAGGTAGCAGCCCGCCGCCAGGACCATTCCCGCAGCGTCCCCCGCCACCAGCAGGCCCGGCGCGTACAGCTTCGGAAACATCTTCCAGCCGCCCTCGGGAATCATATGGGCTGAATATTCCTTGACGCTCCCGCCGCGGATCAGGGGCAGGATGGAGGGGTGGTTTTTCAGTCCGTCAAGCAACTCGTAAGGCCTGGCCCGTTCCCTCAGGAGGGAGGAGAGCTGGAAGATTATGCCTATGGAAAGGCTTTCCCGGTTGGTATACAAAAACCCGCCGCCGCAGACATTCCCGGTCACGGACCCTAGGAATTCATAGGCTACCCCCTCGTTGCCGTTGATCTGAAAACGTTCTTCCAGCAACTGCCGGTCCAGGGCAATCACTTCCTTGATCCCCAGGGTCATCTCCTGGAGGGAAAACTCCCCCCGCAGCCCGGCTTCCCTGGCCAGGAAAGAATTCACGCCGTCCGCGGCCACGACCACGTCCGCGTACAGCTCACCCTTTTCCCTGCGGCTCCGGACACCTTTAACAGCCCCCTTCTCCCGGATTAAGCCGTCCACCACGGTCTTCGGTACCAGCAGGGCCCCTGCTTCCACAGCCCTTTGAGCCAGCCAGCGGTCAAATTGCGGTCTGAGAACGGTAAAGCCGTAATTGGGAGGTACATCTGCGCTACTGCTTTTATAGTCCAGAGAGAACAGAGCGCTTTCGGACATAAACCCGATGCTCCTGCGGGTAATATAACGCTCCACCGGGGCGCTCAGCCGGAAACCCGGAAGCAGTCTTTCCAGGAAGGAGGTTCCGTAAAGAACCGCCCCGGAGACATTTTTGGCGCCCGGGTACTCCCCGCGCTCCAGCAGGGCAACCCGCAGGCCCGCCCGGGCCATGACCAGGGCCGCCGTTGAACCCGCCGGGCCGGCACCAACCACCACCGCATCAAAGTGTTCTTTGCGCCTCATTACGGCTCAACCCCGCTTCCCCTTAGACCAAGTTCCTTCAACCGTTCTACCAGCAGGGGCAGAACCTGCTGCACATCCCCCACCACAGCCAGGTCGGCGGTTTTGAATATGGGCGCCTGGGGGTCCCTGTTCACAGCCACGATGGTCCCGCAGTCCTTGATCCCCATCGTGTGCTGGATGGCCCCGGAAATCCCGAAGGCCAGGCAGAGCCGGCCGGAAAAGCTTTTTCCGCTCACGCCCACCATGCGCTCCCGGGGCAGCCAGCCTTTATCCACCGCGACCCTGGAACCGCCCACCGGGGCCCCCAGCAACTCGCCCAGTTCCCATAGTTTGCCGAATAAATCTTTATTCCCCAAACCGTTGCCCCCGGAGACCAGAACATCCGCCTCGGCCAGGTCAACCTCCCGGAAACCGGAGGAACGGATCCCCAGGTGCCGGACTCCGGTCTCCGCCGGCAGGTCCGGAGCCACGGTCACCACTTCCGCCGGCCGGATAAATCCAGTTCCTGCCAATCCCCTCGCCCCGGCTGAAAAAGCCAGAACAGTAGTTTTCTCCCCGCCGGCTAGCTCCGTCCGGACGGCCATGCCGTTTAACAGCAGCCGCTTCACCTCAAAGCAGTTCTCAGCAACCGGTTTCAGGGAAAGGCAGCCGGGGAGGAAAGGGCTTTTCAACCGGACGGAAAGACGCCCGGCCAGGTCCCGCCCGTTGGCAGTCATCCCGCAGATGACCAGAAGGGGTTTGTATCTGGTGATCATGTCAGCAAGGGCGCTTGCGTACACGTTCCCTTCGTAATGCTCAAGCTCCCCGGCGGCACAGGCATAAACCCGCTGGGCTCCGTAACTGGACAGCTGCTCCACCAGTACTTCCAGCCGGCTCCCCAACAGGACGGCACAGACCCTCTGGCCCCTCACCCGGGCAGCCTGCACCCTGCCCAGCAGCTCCCTGGTCAGGTCCGTAAGCTCTTCTCCTTCGTATTCGGCCACAACCCATATCTCCCGCCCCATGCTCTCCTCCTGCAAACACATTTTCCTATAAGCCGGCGGCCACCCTGTACCCTTCCAGGATCGCGGCATCCACCCGCCGGGGGGCCAGGCAGTCGCCGATGCGGTACAGGGCTGCCACCTTACCCTTCAGGGCAAAATAGAGTTCATCGTTAACCCGGTTCGGCGCCGCCGTCACCACGCTGTCGACACCGTGCCACTCCACTTCTCTTCCGGAGTAGTTATGCACACCCCTGACCGTGCTTCCTTTCACGGATAGCACAGTGACATTGGGCGTCATGGTGATCCCCAGCTGGTGCGCCCGGCGGTACCACATCTCCAGGTCCAGGGTGGGGCCGAGTCCCTGGCCCACATAAAGGTTGGGGGAAACAATCTCCACCCGCTTCCCCCGGCCAGCCAGCAGCTCCGCTACGCCAGCCGCCTGGTAAAAACCCTGCTGGTCCACCACCAGGACATTTTGGCCCAGTTCCGGCTCCTCCTCCAGCACCTGCCGGACGGTATACAGGTTTTCCCCGCCGCTGGCTAAAGCAGGGGGATGTTGGGGCAGGGAGCCGGTTGCCACGATCACGGCGTCCGGTTTTTCAGCCAGGATCTTTTCCGGGCTGGCCGTGCAGCCCGTCCTCAGCTTCACCCCGGCTTCCTCCAAACAGTGCATCAGGTTCCGGATAAGGTCCAGAAACTCCTCCCGGTAGGGAAGCCGGGCAGCCAGCCTGACCTGCCCACCGCAGACGTCCTCCTTCTCCCAGAGGATGACCCGGTGTCCCCGCAGGGCCGCTGTTTTCGCCGCAGCCAGGCCCGCCGGACCTCCCCCCGCCACCAGGACCAGGCGGGACTTCGGGGCCGGCTTCAGACAGCCCTCTCCCCGGGTTTTTTCCTGGCCCACAGCGGGATTCTGAACGCAGCCGATGGTCTTGTTGAGGCCCACCCGGCCGATGCAGTCCTGGTTGCAGGACAGACAGGTCCGAATGGAATCGTTCATCCCCTGCAGAGCTTTGTTGGCCAGCCAGGGGTCGGCTATTTGGGCCCGCACCATGCCAATCAGGTCTGCGTGCCCGTCCCGTAAGATTTGCTCGGCCTGGACCGGGTCTTTAATCCGGCCCACGGCCACAACCGGTATTTTTACAGCCTTTCTAATGGCCGATGACATGTAGACGCTGTAGCCCGGGGGCATGGCCATGGAGCCCTCCACCAGGTACAGATTCCGGGTGGCAATGCCCACGCTGGTATTGATATAGTCGAAGAGCCCCGATTGATCCAGCCGGCGGGCTATCTCCACCGTGTCTTCCAGGGTGAGTCCCCCGTCGGTGAATTCGTCCCCGGAAAGCCGGATCCCCAGGGCCAGCTGCTCCCCCACCACGTTCCGGACCGCCGCGGCAACCTCCAGCACAAGGCGGAGCCGGTTCTCCAGGCTGCCGCCGTATTGGTCCCGCCGGTGGTTGGTAAGGGGAGAAAGAAACTGGCGCAGGATGGAGGAGTGGGAAGCCTGCAGCTCCAGGCCGTCAAACCCGCCTTCCCGGACATGAACCGCTGCCAGGGCGTAGCTGGCCACCAGCCGGGCGATGTCAAACCGGTCCATTTCTTTGGGCACTTCCCGGAAGAGGGGATCCCGGACCGGGGAGGGCGCCCATAGGGGCAGCCCGGTGTAGATGCTGGAGCCCTGGTTGCCGTTGTGGTTGAGCTGGGCGAATATTTTCGTCCCGTACTGGTGAACCATCCCCGTAATCAGGCGGTAACCCGGGATGACATCCTCCCGGTAGGCCTCAATAAGCTTCTCATAGGCGCGGTCTGTGGGATGGACGGACTGTTCTTCGGTGATGATCAGCCCCGCACCCCCCCTGGCCCTTTCTCTGTAATAATAAGCAAGTCTCTCGCCAGGCAGGCCGTTCTCCGACAGGTTTGTTAAATGAGCCGTAAATACAATCCTGTTGTTAAGGCGGACAGGTCCTATTTGAATGTTCTGAAACAAATACCTGTAAGCACTGGACATGCAAACACTCCCTCAGATCTTCAGGCCGGCGGAGCGGCCCTCCCGGATGGCGGCTCCCAGGCCCCGGGGAGCCACACAGTCGCCCGCGGCCCACACCTCCACACCGGCCCTTTGCAGCTCATCGTAAAGGTCGCGGGATGGGGTGGGCGGAACCACCGCCACCAGCGTGTCAAAGCCTTTTAAATGCTCCGGCTTCCGGCTGTAGCTGCCAAGCACTTCCACCCCGGAGGGTGTTGCCCTGACGATTTCCAGCTGCGTCCTGAAGACTATGCCCTTTTGATAAGCTTCCTGGTACCAGTGGACAAACTCCCCGCTGGGGACCAGTTCCGGGGATATTACTAATTCGGGGGAGAGGAACTCCAGTTTCTCAACTCTGCCGGCCAGGCCCAGGGCCGTCCCCACAGCCCGCCGGCCTCCCTCCAGGTCGACAAGCAAGACCCGGCGGCCAACCGCTCCGGACCCCTCCAGGATATCCTCCGGCATCAAAAAATCAACACCGGGCTCCACCGGAAAAGGCAGGGGGGAAGGCAAGCTCCCGGTGGCTGCGATCACCGCTTCCGCCGATTCGGAGGCTACGGTGCTTTGATCAGCCAGCCGGCCAAAACGGAACTGTACCCCCAGGCTCAGGGCCCGGTGGTACAAATAATCAATGATATTTTGAAAACGCCCGCAGCCCGGAACCTTTGCGGCCAGGCCCAGACGCCCTCCCGGCCGCTCCCACCGCTCATATACAACCACACCGTGCCCCCGCTCCGCAGCCGTGCAGGCCGCCTCCAGGCCGGCGGGGCCGGCCCCGGCCACCAGCACCTTTTTCGACCTGGCGGCAGGCTTTCCGGAAACCGGCATCTCCCCTTCCCGGCCCGCCCGGGGGTTAACCGCACAGGTGAGCATTGGGTTCATCTCCCAGTGAACGAAGCAGCCCTGGTTGCAAAGGATACAGGGCCTGGCCTCATCCCCGGCGCAGCCGGACCGGACCGGCAAAAACGGATCCGCAATGAGCGCCCGGGTCATTTCAACCAGTTGAATACCTTCCGCCAGCAAACTCTCGGCCAGTTCCAGACTGACCACGCTGCCGGTGGCACAGACGGGAACAGCAAGGGATTGCGCCATCAGCCGGGCCGGAGGCGCTGCATAATCTTCGGGGTGGCACATGGAGGCGGCGGTGAGATACAGGCTGTAGATGCTGCCCACCTCCACGGCCACGTAATCCACCAGGCCGCCGCTGCACAGGCGCAGGGCCAGATCCCGGCTGTCTTCGGGCTTCAAGCCTCCCCAGGGGGCATACTCGTCACCGCAGAGACGCAGGCCTACAATGGGGCCGGGGCCTGCCGCCCGGCGCACCGCCTCCAGGACCTCCCGGCAAAACCTGGCCCTGTTTTCCAGGGAAGCCCCGTAAGCATCCGTACGAAAGTTGGTTAAAGGGGACAAAAACTGGCGCAGAAGGGAATGCTGGCCGGCATTGATCTCCACCCCGTCCAGCCCCAAGGCACATAACCTGGCGGCGCACTCTGCGAACCCAGCCACGACCCCCCGGATATCCTCTTCTTCCATGGCCTTGGGAACTTCTCCGGTGTTTACCTCGGGAAAAGGTGAGGGCGCCCACACCTCCCGGCGCGACAACCCACCCGTAGCCTGCCCGCCGTAATGGTTGAGCTGGGCCACCACCAGGCTGCCGTGCCGGTGCACCGCCTCTGCAATCCGCCGGTAACCGGTTTCCGTTTCCTTTTTAAAGGCAAAAATGGCATTTTCGTAAGGATAATCGGAAGGGTGCACAACCCCTCCTTCGATAATAATTAAAGCTGCTCCGCCCCTGGCCCTCTCTTCGTAATAGCCAACATGCCTGTCTCCGGGCCTGTGGTTTACGGCAAAATTGGTCCGGTGCGGCCCGAAGACAATCCGGTTTTTCAAAGTATGCTGTCTGATCACCAAGGGGCTTAAGACATTCAAGCGGTGGTTCAAGTTATGGACCTCCTGAGAAAAGTAAAGCGCGCATTGCCTTTAAGTGGCTGGCTGAAACAGCCTGCCGGAGGGTGCGCACGGCAAAGATGAGCTGATTAAAAAATCTTATGATCCAAATGATTATGCTAAAGTTCAAGATCTGGCATGGGTGGTGGAAAGTCAAAGTAGAATGTTTTATGCATAACCCTGCTGGCCAGTCTATAACATAAAAGACCTGAGGGGTGATTGAGATTCTTAATGACGGGGAACAGCACCCCCTTTACCTTTTAAACGGAATTCACAGCTGATCAGCCAGAATCTCCGCCAGGAACCTGACCTCCACAGCCTTTTCACCCCTCTCCGCCAGTCCCTTGCGCAGCTGCATCAGGCAGCCCGGGCACTCCACGGCCACCAGTTCGGCCCCTGTTTCCCGGATGCAGTCCAGCTTCTGGTCGAGGATCTGGGCGGAAAGCTCAGGATATTTCAGGGAATATGAGCCCCCAAAGCCGCAGCAGCGGTCGGCATAGGGCATCTCCACCAGGTCCGCACCAGCTATTCTTAACAGCTCCCTGGGCTCCAGGGTAACCCCCAGGCTTCTCTTCAGGTGGCAGGAGTCATGGTAGGTCACCCTCTTGTTCAGCTTCTTAAACCGGAGGCCTGGCGCGTTTCCGTCCTTAATCTGCCGGTAAAGAAATTCTGCAAAGTCATGGACCCTGGCGGCCATGGCCGCGGTCCGGGCCTGCAGGGCCGGGTCACCCGCCAAAAGCTCCGGGTAGATGTTCTTCATAGCATGGGTGCAGGTGGGACAGGGTGTCAGGATATAGTCGACACCGGCGTCTTCAAAGGCCGCCAGGTTCTTCCGGGCCACTTCCGCCATCACCTCCGGGGCACCCATCTGCAGGGCCGGGAAACCGCAGCAGGTCTGTCCCTGAGGGAAGACCACCGGGAAGCCCGCCCTTTCCAGCACCTTGACTATGGCAATACCGATTTCCGGGTAGATGAAATCGGTGACACAACCGGCAAACAGGCCAACCCTGGGCCGGGCTTTGCTTTCCCATTTACTTTTACTCCCCACCTCTTTTTCTGCCCCTGCTTCTGTTCTAGACACTGCTGCCCCCTCTGTACCATCCCCTGCTTTTTCTTTTTCTGCTATGCCTTTTGCTTTGCCCTGTGCTTTACTTTCCGGTGCGGTTTCTTGGCTGATTTCATGTTTACCTTCTTTATTTACCTGCATTTATTTCGGCCCCTTTGCCTGGCTTCCTTTCCCCTTCCAGCCCGGCATACCTTTTGAACCACGCCCTCAGGGGTTCCTCCGCCAGGGCAGGCAGATTCCGCATACCCGCCTGTCCGGCCAAAAAGAAGGGCAGGTGACGGACTGTTCCCTCTTTAACAAAGGGTTTCTGACCCACCGCTGCGGCGCGTAAAAGGCCGTGGAAGAGCGAGCGGTTGGTCAGCACATTTTTCAAGAACAGCCGCTGGAGCAGGGGCAGCCCACTCTTTTGTGCCAGCCGTATTCGCAACTCATTGATCAGACGGGGGATGTTAATCCCGGCGGGGCAAAAATCCTTGCAACGCTCGCAGCCGAGGCAGAGGGACTGAATCTCTGTGGCGTTCTCCAGCCCGTTAAAGAAGGCTGTTAGAATAGTGCCGATACCGCCGGTGTAAACGTACCCGAAAACGTGCCCCCCCACCAGCTGGAAGATGGGACACACGTTTAGGCAGGAAGCGCAGCGGATACACTGGAGGGCCTCCTTGAAAACGGGATCGTCCCGCATTTCGGTGCGCCCGTTGTCCAGCAGGACTATATGCATTTCCTTTTGAACCGGCCTGCCGGAGGCGTCCGCCGCCGGGGCCGGGCCGCTCAACATGGTAACGTAACTGGTCAGCTGCTGGGAAGTGGCGCTGCGGGGCAGGGCTTCCAGAATGGGGACAACATCAACAAAGCTCTCCACCAGTTTTTCAAGGCCCACCACGGCCACATGCAGCGGGGGGAGGGTTGTTGTGAGGCGCCCGTTGCCCTCATTGGTGACCATGACCAGCGTGCCGGTTTCAGCCACTGCGATGTTGGCGCCAGATATCCCAAGGTCAGCCTTCAAAAACTTCTGACGCAGGTTTTCCCGGGCCACTTTGACCAGGCGCGGGATCTCCGGAGGCTGCTCCTCCCCCGTCTCCCGGGAAAAAACACCCGCCACCTGTCCCCTGGTCATATGGATGGCAGGCATCACCATATGGGAGGGGCGCTGGCCGCTGAGCTGGATAATCCACTCACCAAGATCGGTTTCCACCACATCCATACCGGCTTCAGCCAGGTACCTGTTGAGGTAGATTTCTTCGGTGGCCATGGACTTGGACTTGACGATGGTTTTGACTCCCCGCTCCCGGGCCAGGTTTATTATATAATCCCTGGCCTCGCAGGCGGTTTTGGCCCGGAAAACTTTCGCCCCGCGCCTTGCCGCCTCAATGGCAAAACGCTCCGCCAGTTCTTCCATGCGGCCGGCAGCGCGGCTTTTAATTTCAGCAATTTTCTCCCTTAGCTCGTTGAAATCTTTATTCCTGTAAGCGGCCTGCCGGGATACCAGGTAATCGTCGGCAAAGCGCCCCAGGGCCAGCCGCAGGTTTTCATTGGAAAGGGCCGCCTGGATAGCCCCTTTGATTGACGAGCGGTTCATACCGCCTCACCCCCCGGCCGGTCGATAAAGATGATGTGAAGCTCAGCCGGCCCGTGGACACCTATGGTCAGCACCCGCTCAATATCCGCGGTACGGCTGGGGCCGGTAACAAAGGCCAGATAAGGCGGCAGGCCGTCCAGGTCACGGCCGTAAAGCTCCAGGGCATCCCGCAGGGTGGGCACGATCCGGTCCGTGGGGACCAGGGCTACGTGCACGGGAGGAAGCATTGATACCAGGCGGCAGTCCAGGTTTGTTGCATCCTGGACAAGGGTCCCCGTCTCCACAATGGCCAGGTCAAAAGCGGAGATACCTACTCCGGCATCCGGGGCATGCAGGCGAAGGTCCCTAAGGTGCAGGTCCGGACCCGTATCCGCTGCCCATAAATCAGCCAGCTGGAGGGAGTCAACCAGAGGGGACGGCGCTGCCACGACCTTTGCAGCGCCGGTCCGTTCAATGATTTCCTTTATTTTGAGGGCTGCCCCAATGCTGTCTGGAGCACGGTCTACCCGGGCTGAAACCATCCCGGCATTAATCTTAAATGCTTCATAGAGAGCACCGGCCTCACCGCCGGCCTTTTCCACCTGCAAGTTCTGCGCTGTCAAGAAGAAGTCCCTCCCCTTCGGGCTAAAGCCGTGGACCAGGCACAAACAGATCCGGGACTCCGGGACCTGTTTTACTTCATTAGTTATTACCATCCAGAGTTATTACCATCCAGGAGTATTACCATCCGGCACGCCGTTAACTTTATAGCTTTCTTTCACTTTCTCAAGGGGAGCTCCGGAAGAAGGTTAGAGCGGACTGGAACGCCCCCGGTTCAACCGTTCATCAAGCTCTTGATTATTGATTTCCAGTCGCAGTAGCTTTCGATGTTCTCCAGGGCTGCCCGGATACCTTTCTGGTCATGGGGCTGAATGTGCCGGCTGACCAGGGCCAGTTTTTCAATTGTGGTGTAAGTATCATAGTGAACCAGGATCACGGGCACATGCATCTCCTCGGCCCGGGCCAGAACCTTCACGTCGGGATAAAGCCCGCCGGTCAGGATTAGCACTGAGGTGCTGGTTTCCAGGGCCGCCAGAGCAAGGTCTGCCCGGTCCCCGCCCAGGATGACGGCCTTGTTGGCCGCCCGCCGCAAATAGGTGAGGGCTCCGGCAGTGGTCATGGCGCCGATAACAACATCTTCCACAGGCAGGTGGAGATGATCATGGGCGGCCAGAATCTCTCCGCCCAGAATATCGTAAAACTCGGCCACAGTGGGGGCGGCGATTTCCAGCCTGCTGGGGAACACCCCGAGGGTCTTATAACCCGCCTCTTCCAGAATTGGACGGTAAACCCCGTCGGTCTTGGCATACAGGGGCGTGGGGACGTTGCTGAAAATGGTGCCCGCAACGGGAACCCCCTCCAGAACCAGATGCCTGTTTAGAAAGAGGGCGCTGTCCAGGCTGTAATCGCTTTCCACCTTGAGAACCAGGAGGGCGCAGGACCCCAGGGTTTTGGCCAGGGTCACGCAGTCTATGCCGCGGCTGCCCAGAATATCCATGGACAGAGCTCCGTCGATCAAAACAATTTCTGCTTCCCGGGAAATCTCCTCAAAGGCAGCCCTGATCCTGGCCAGGGCGTCCTTCATCACCGATTGGGTAGTGAGATAAAAGGGACCGGCTGAAACCGGTGCAATAGTTTCCAGAGGCGCCTCCAGATTTAAGACCGTTTTCATCAAAACTGAATCCATATCCCCGCAGCCCGGTATTTTGCGCCCGCTGGCCACCGGCTTGAAATACCCCACTTTATATCCTTCCTGTTGCAATTTTTGTGCCAGACCAAGGGCCACCACTGTTTTTCCACTACCCGGAGTACCCATGATATAAAGGCTCTTCAATCTTAATCACCTCAAGATATGGTTATTTTAATATCCAGGGCCGATAGACCCTTCTCGTAAGCTACTAGCGGGTTGATATCCATCTCGTTTATTTCCGGGAAATCTGTGACCAGCCTGGCGGTACACCGGATAACGTCCACCACTGCTGCAAGATCCCTGGGCGGCTCGCCCCGGTACCCCCGCAACAGGGTAAAAGCCTTGGTTTCCGCAAGCATTTCCTCAATCTGCCTGGTTCCGGTCAAGCCGCTTGCCAGGCGAAATGACACATCTTTAAACAGGTTGACGTAAATCCCACCCAGCCCGAAGGCAATCAGGGGACCGAACTGCACGTCCCTGGTCATGCCGACAATCAGTTCGGTCCCTTTGGGCATCATTTTTTGCACTTCAATGCCGTAAATAATAACCTTGGGCAGGTACCGGTTAACACTTTCCATAATCTCTATGAAGGCCCGCCTGACTTCTTCCGGAGTTTGAATCCCGGTCTTGACCCCGCCTACGTCCGACTTATGCAAAATTTTAGGGGATGCCACCTTGAGCACAACAGGATAACCCAGTTTCCCGGCGGCAGCCACCGCCTCCTCCGGGGTCGTAGTTAAGATCACCGGCGCGGCAGGAATCCCGTAGGCGCTCGCCACCTCGGCGGCTTCGCTACCCATCAAGGTCAGGCGGTGGTCCTTAATTACATCATAGAAAACAGCCTTGACGGTTTTCTTGTCCGCCTTGACAGTTGCGCCCTTTTCAACGGTTTCCCCCCTGCGGCGGTACAGGCCGTAGTTATACAGCCCCCGGATACATTCAATGGCAGGCTCGGGAAAGGTAAAGCAGGGTATACCCGCACTAGAAAGGATGTCTGCTCCCTGGGCCAAACACTTACCCCCGGTATAGGCCGCAAAGATAGGCTTGTCCGGATGAGCATCCCGGACCCGGATCAAGGCCTGTGAGATCTCCACAGGCCGGGTTACCGCAGTGGGACACAGCAGAAACAAAACAATGTCCACATTGGGATCTGTCATCACCTTTTCCAGGGCGAACTCAAAGCGTTCCACCCCGGCGTCCCCCAGGACGTCCACCGGGTTGTAGATACCCGCTTCCTTGGGCAGTTTAGCCCGCATTTCCTCGATAGTCCTCTTATCAAAGCGGGCCATGGCCAGCCCCTTTTGTTCCACATTGTCCGTTGCGATGATCCCTGGACCACCGGAATTGGTAACAATGGCAACCCTGTTGCCTGCAGGGATTACGGATTTGGAAAAAGCCACGGCCAGGTCAAAGAGCTCGGTCATGCTCCGGGCCCTGATGATACCGCACTGGGCAAAGGCTGTAGTGTAAGCCAGATCGCTCCCCGCCAGGGCTCCGGTGTGGGATGAGGCCGCCTGGGCGCCGGCCTGGCTCACTCCGGACTTCAAAACAATAACCGGCTTTTTTCTGGCCGCCTCCCCAGCCACTTCCAGAAAGCGGGGCCCGTCGACGATATCTTCGATATAACAGAGAATGACCCTCGTGTAAGGATCATTGGCAGCGTCTTTGATAAAATCTATTTCAGACAGGTCAGCCTTGTTCCCCAGACTGACCACTTTACTGAAGCCAAGCCCCACAGCGCTGCTCCAATCCAGAATGGCCAGGAGGATGGCACCGCTCTGGGAAAGGAAGGCAATATCCCCCTTGATGGGAAACGTAGCAGCAAAGGAAGCGTTGATGGGTGTATGGGTGTCCACAAATCCTACACAGTTGGGCCCCAACATATGCATCCCGTAATCATGACAGGTTTCAAGAAGTTTCTTCTCCAGGTCCAGCCCTTCTTTACCAGTTTCTTTAAACCCCGCTGTAATCACGGTCAGTGCCTTGACCCCTTTTTCGCCGCAGGCGCGGGCCACCGCCAGCACCTTTGACGCCGGTACCGCGATAATGGCCATATCCACGTCCCCTGGAACAGCTCCAATTGAGGGGTAGGCTTTGAGTCCCTCGATTTCTTTTTCCCTTGGATTTATTGGGTAGATCTTTCCCTGGTAACCGCTTTCGATGATATTGCGCGTGATGGCGTTACCGATTTTGTTTCTGGTACTGGAAGCTCCAATAATGGCCAGGGAACCGGGCTTGAATAAACTGTTTAATTCTCCCACTGCTGATCAACACCCCTTTCTGTCCGAAGAAAAGGCGACCACTCAACTATCTCGATGAAGGGTGGTTTTTTTAAACATTGGTTTTAGATTTTACAATTAACTTAATAATTCAAAACATAAAAGACAGCATAGCCTGCATACATCTTACATCTTAAGTCAAGTATAATTATTCTCATTGTTTCCAGTCAACTATATTGCTCGCAACTACAGTTTTATAAGTTAATCAAATAAATTTCTTAAGTAGCTATAGAGGCTGGTGTTAACAGGCATCTTCCTGATTGTACGGGGAAAAATTTTACCCTTATTAACTTTTTACCGCTATTTATAATGAGAGAACAGCAGGTTATACGGATAGCAGAATGAGGGCAAAGGAAAAATTACTTCCTATTTGTGGCAGCTCATCCATATATTGAATACATTGTTTGTAAAAGGGAGGTGTTCCTTATATGGATTATGTTGTCCAACCAGGCGATACGCTGAGCATAATTGCCAACCGTTTTGGGGTAACAGTTGAAAACATCCTGAGAGCTAACCCCAGGCTTCAGAGGCAGGATCTTATCTTTCCAGGGCAAATCATTCACATTCCCCTGCAGGGGGCTTGCCCGGTTCCCATGGAGTCGCTCTACATTGTTCAGCCTGGCGATACTTTAGGACGTATAGCATTGAGATTTAATCTTCCTGTGGGCGCGCTGCTTCGGCACAATCCCCAGATAACCAATCCTGATCTGGTTTATCCCGGCCAAATCATCGCCATCCCGCTTCCATACGGGTCTGTGGAACCCACTGCGACTCCGATGCCCTTATTCCCGCCTCTGGACCCCTATCTCGAGCAAAAATAATTAATAACCTGTCAAATGGCCTTCCCGGGATGAAGGCCATTTATGTTATTTAATTCAGGTTAATCCTTTTAAAGAGGGAATATTTGTTTATTACTAGGTAAAAGAGTTGTGTTATAATTCTGTTAAAATACACAGGAGTGTAGAGAGAATTGGCGAGAAAAAGAAATAAACGGAGAAGACTAAAGCTGGGCCGCCTGCTTTTCCTCCTCCTCTGCCTGGCCATACTGGTGGGATGCGGAGCCGGTGTAGGGTTGGTCTTCGCCAGTGTCAGGGACATGCCGGCAATGAGCCCGGCAGCTCTTGAAGCCAGCGCTTCGACCATGATCTATGATAAGGACGGTAACCTGGTAACCAGTGTGGGCATCAAGAACAGCGTCCCTGTAAGTATCAAGGATGTTCCCGAACATGTTGTCAATGCCTTCCTGGCCATAGAGGATCCCGCCTTTTACCAGCACCACGGGTTTAGCCTGAGGGGTATTGCCAGGGCCGCCTGGTCCGACCTGACTGCGGGGGAAATCAGGCAGGGAGGCAGTACCATTACGCAGCAGCTGGTTAAATTATCCTTTTTAAGCCCGGAGCAAACCTTTAAAAGAAAAATCCAGGAGCTGATCCTGGCAATTCAGGTGGAAAGGCGCTACACCAAGGACGAGATTCTGGAAATGTACCTGAATAATATTTACCTTGGTGAAGGTTGCTATGGCATCCAGGCGGCGGCACAAACATTTTTCGGCAAAGATGTGGGCGATTTAAAGCTTGAGGAGGCTGCCCTGCTGGCCGCTTTGCCCCAGGCGCCCAGCGCCTATAACCCCTTTAAGATCCTGGTCCTCCAGGGCGAGGAAAAGGAAGAACACCTTAAAACAATAGTTTCCAGACGCAATACGGTTCTGGACTGCATGGTTAAATACAACTATATCGACCAGGCCCAGGCAGATGCTGCCAAAAGCGCGGAGCTGAAACTGGATACCCGGGAACCGTCCAGCAGGCAATACCCCTACCCGTATTTTCTGGATTACGTAACAGAGGTCCTTATCGAGAAATACGGCGAAAAGGAAGTTTTCAACGGAGGGCTAAAGGTCTATACCACACTTGATCCAAAAATACAGCAAATTGCCGAAGCAGCCATGAAAAATTCTTCCAACTTCCCTCCCTCCAAAACTGATGCCAACGGAATTACCCAGCCCCAGGGCGCCATTGTCGTCCTGGACCCCCATACGGGACACATTAAAGCCCTCGTGGGCGGGCGGGAACACGTCCAGAAGCGGCAGTGGAACCGGGCCACGATGACATCCCGGCAGCCCGGCTCTTCCTTTAAGCCCATTGCAGCCTACGGACCGGCCATTGAATACAAGGGCCTGGGCCCTGCCTCTGTGGTTGACGACATTCCGGTTAAATACGGCTCCTATGAACCTAAAAACTCCGACGGAACATACAGGGGCCTGGTCACCCTGCGTACAGCACTGAGCCGCTCAATTAATACAGTTGCAGTAAAACTGCTGGCTGATACAGTAGGTTTAAACGAGGCCATCCGGTTTGCCTCCGGCCTGGGGATTAAGCTGGACCCGGCCAAACACGGCGCCAGCATGGCCCTGGGCGGACTGCATACCGGTGTAACCCCCCTGCAGCTAGCCGGAGCTTACGGGGCCTTTGCCAACCAGGGAGTATACATTGAACCCACCGCCATCACCAGAGTCGAAAAGGCCGACGGTATTATTCTCGATCAAATAATTCCCAGGCAGCGGCAGGCCATGAAACCCACCACTGCCTACCTGATTACGGATATGCTCAAAACTGCCGTGCAAAGCGGAACCGGCACCAACGCCCAGATCGGGCGCCCGGCGGCGGGCAAAACAGGAACAACTGATAATGGAGTCGATATCTGGTTTGCCGGGTATACCCCGGACCTGGTGGCTGTGGTATGGATTGGCCATGACAACAACCAGACCCCGATGCCCCAGGCATACGGCGGCATGTACCCAGCCAGGATCTGGCGGGAAGTTATGAGCAAAGCCTTGAGTGGCGTCCCGGCCAAAGACTTCCCCCGCCCGGAAGGCCTGGTAACGGAAACCGTTGACAGCAAGTCGGGTCTACTGCCCGGTCCCAATACACCCGCCGACAGCCTGGTGACGGATTTATTTGTGGAGGGAACAGTGCCTACGGAAACCGACAATGTCCATGTTTTTGTAGAAGTATGCGCAGCAAGCGGCCTCCTGCCCAATGAGTATTGCCCGGATCGGGTCATTAAACAGCTGATCAAGCTCCCCTATACAGTTCCAAGTATTGTGCAGGACTATGCCCAGAGGGTGCCCGAGGAAACATGTGCCATTCACGGAGCCGGCAAAGGACTGGCACCGCCTGATGAAATACATGATGGAATACAAGTATTTAGACCGCAGCCCAGTAACACAAAAAAACCGCCCGGGGATACTTCCCCGGACACAGAAGAACATGCTGCTCAGGAAAGCCAGGATTAGCTGGAAGCCGCTTCAACACCAGTGTAGAATTGTGTTCTGTTGACCGGTAATACCGAGTAGGGTAGCGCCTCAGTAATTTGCTGCGGAGTTATCCTCCGGGTAGAAAGGCCACCATTCGGTGGCCCAACCCCCACGGAACCCGGCGTGCAGATTTCCCGCACCGGGCTCTTCGGAAATTGACTCACAGCATTGCGTATGCTTTTAATTCCCTATATGGTATTGAAAGCTTCGGTAGCAATAGCGGAAACACACTTTTAACCGCTTGAAACTTCTCCCATGTGACGTATCCTTTGCTACATCGGGAACTAAGCATTTTTCTCCAGTACTGCTCTGTCCTATGGTAAATCTTGAAAAGGCTTTTCATATTGCCCGCCATTCCATAATAATTGTAATGGCCCCTTAAGATCGAGTTTATCGCAGATACCTGCTCCTTGACTGGAGCGTGTCGAATTTCGCGTAGAGTTGCCCGCATCTTGATGATAACTTCGCCTAAGTCGCGTTTTCTCAGTCTTTCTACCTACCATAAAGTTTCCTTTTCTATTGCGAGTGCAATAGTGGGTAAAACCAAGAAAATAGACCGCCTCTAGCTTTTTGCCTTTTTCCTGAGCATGTCTGGTAGCAAAACGGCCAAATTCGACTATGGTTTTGTTCGGCTCCAGTGTTAGTGAAAACTTCCCCAGTCTCTTCTCAAGGACTCCATTAAAGCGGTTAGCATCTGAACGATACTGAAAACCTATGAAGTCATCAATATACCGGATCAGGTATGCTTCTCCTTTTAGCCTTGTCTTTACTACTTTCTCAAACCATAAGTCCAGTACATAGTGCAAATAGATATTGCTTCCTGGTCCAGACCAATCATTTTTCATTATTGCAACAACACGAAATCCGAAGAAATCTTGTCCCCAGGGTTGGCGTCCCTCTTTGCTGTTTTATTCATTTCGGGCCAATATCTCCAACCACTCTTCTTTTTGTAAAAAGCTCCCCTCAACATTCTCTTCCATCTTCTCAAAAAGCTTATAAGGAATGGAGAAAGAAAGGATGTTTTTGTCAATGTATTTACGGACGGAGATATCAAATAGCCCCAAAACTGCTCTGGGGATTTCACTTTCCTCCTCTTCATAGGGAATAATTCCGATGGTACTGCACCCTGAGCCCATTGGCGCAATAACACTTTGATTGAGATGCTCTCCCTCATAATTGGCCAGAACCAAAAGAGCCGACAGTTGATCTGGATAAGCCAGGAATACTACAACCTGCGGTCTTTCTTCGGACGTTACCTTATTAATGGGTTTAAATACCACGTATTTGCATGGCAAATCCCGTCTGGGTAAATTTTTAATAATTCTCCTCGCTACTTCAGGACTTTTGTAGTACCCCTCTCCTTCCACCAATGCAGGCATAGCCTCCGCCATTTTCCTGCCTTCCTCCGTTTTATACAGCTCTTTATTACCGGTTGAGAGGAAGTATTCGATGCCACCGGGGAATTTCTTATCATCGAACCCCAGTCCCAATCCACTTCTCCCTCCGGGACAGCCGATGGTTGTCCGTTCAAAATAGGCGGTTCGTCCTTTGGAAGCAGCAACCAGCATTGGCCCAATACAACCTTCTTTCCCTTCCTGGAAATGCAATCCTTCTTCCGGTCTCTCATCCGTCCAGAGTATTGCTACCGGAGAACTCTTTAAACCTATAGCCCGGGCAATTTTACTTTCCATTTCGTCCTCCTCCTTAAACGGAATAATTAACCTTTACTCTATTTTAATATATTTCTGAACACTTTACTTTTAAAATGAGTCTCCTATCGAAACTGCAAATGGGTTAAAGTTAGTATCGTGGTCAAAGTGGTCCTCTTTTTCTTCTCGTTTGAGCCATCCACATATACCATAGGTCAATGGTATAACTGCTGCCTCAAAGCTAGTTAAACATAGTTACTAATGGCCATATGTGTCAAAGACGCCAGCGGAATTGTTCCTGCAAAAGCTATAGTGACAAAAAGTGAAGTGTCTACTGCCTGGCCAAACTGTGTTGAATCGATGGTCCGCATACCATATTCCAAGTTCCCCTTCGGCTTCATTCAGATCCCACTGTTACCGGTGGCGCCCTTGCTTACGGGCTGTCTTCCCGCTGGTTAGGCGACTGGGTTTCTTTCAACATCGGCTCGGTAGACATGCCGGGCGAACACATGCAACTCCACCTGTGAAGGTGGAGCTGTTTATTATTTGGATCTTTCCTGCCAACAAGTCCAGTTATAGGCACTCATAGTAATATTGATTTTGATTAGACTAAAGGATGAAATTATTATTCCATCCAATAGGAGGTGAATAAAATGTATCAGCAGGGCTGGTCTGACCACACCAGGGGAGTTCATGTTAAACCTCTAACCCCGGACGGTAAGGACGTAACCATTATTTATAACGGACTGCTGCACCGTTCCGGCGCCAAGCAGGTCTACCTGCACGCCGGGTTTGGAGATCCCATGAACTGGGAGGTGGTCGAAGACTACCGCATGCAGTATACACCGGAAGGCTGGAAAAAAACCCTGAACATGGAGGATAGCAGGCTGTCCTTTTGTTTTCACGATTCGAGCAATAATTGGGACAATAATAACGGTCATAACTGGGTTTACACAATATCTTAACAGGCAACCCCAAAACCGGGCCACAACCCGGTTTATTTTTGTTTATATGGCAGGAATTTCACTGCCCTGCCAGAAATGAATCTAAATGAATGAATTATAATGTTCTCTTCCGGGGGGATAGACATGTTTATAGGCAACATTAAGGACCTTAAAGAAATTGAAGTCAAAGCGCCCGGCGTGAAAAACGCCTTTAAAAAGACATTGATTGGACCGGAGCAGGGTTGGGAAGGCTGGGTCATGCGTCTTTTCACCCTGAAGGAAGGCGGCATGACACCCCATCACGCCCATCCCTGGCCGCACATCAACTATATTATCAGCGGCCGTGGCACATTGTGCCTGGACGGCAAGGACACCTCCCTGGGGGAAGGTTCCCTGGCCTACGTGCCGTCCAACACCAAACACCAGTTTAAAAATGACGCTAAAGAGGATTTTGTTTTTATCTGCATCGTCCCCGAGGAAGGAGACGTCTAAGCGCAGAACTGGGTCATATTATACCCGTTTTTGATAAAATCCTGTGGGTTCTTATAGAGTCTGGGACTGGCTTTCCGCAAAAAAATGTTTTCGGATCACTATTCACAGAAGGTTCGAGACTTAGTTTTAGTGATTGCTTGTCTCGCAGGAAAACGGATAGAGGGGCTATCTCTGGATCACCCCCCTGCTATCCCCGGCAGAACCCTTCCAGACGCCCGGGTTTCTCTTCAGCAGTACCCTATAATCCTGGCAGGTAAGAGCCATTTATGGTTTTTATCTACACTCCCTATTCCAAGACTCCAGAAACAAAAAAGCTATCTCCGGGAAGCCTTGAAAGCGTTACTTCGCTTAAATCCCATGCCGTATATGGAATTACTTGTCTTTTTCCGAGACGGTTGCCTTTTTTATCAAATAGTACCTTGATCCTATCAAATCAAAAAAGATTTATTGACCTATGCCCTTGTACGGTTTAAGATTTTGTTAGTAAGTAGTGTCGCTAACCAGTATGCGACTAACAAAATGCTGGTTCGTAGGTTCTTGTTACTAGACCCTCTACATAGAAGGGTTTTTTCTTGTGGAGAGGAAGTATCTTACGATAACAGATCATGCTTTACAGGGTTTAATTCTAGAGTTCATTTGCCCGCATTTTTTAAGGCTCGGCTCCAGTTTTCTTCCTGTGAAAGTTGTGTTACTAAGTTTACGAGGCTCATGAAACATGAAGGATTTACTAGATTTGAAGAGGTCTTAGGGGAGTAGAGAGGGAAATATAATGATATATTGCTTTAGCTCTTAATCCATATTAATCAATGAAAATTAGGGGTGATGACCTTGGGTCAGATAGAAGAATATGAACACTTAGTAATTAAAGAAATTGCCAGTCATATCGTTGAACCGAACGCTATTACAAAATTCCTCCAACTCATTGGCAAACCCATGGACAAGCTGCTGATTTCAGCCAATAGTAATAAAACTGTAGCAATTAATAAGGTTATGAATTCACTATCTTCTTATATTAATAAAGGATTAAGACTGACAATAAAAATGGCAAATAATTTATGTAGTGATGATTCAGTTATCAAAGAGTACAACAAAAACAACCTATAAACATTTCACGGCTTGAAGAAATTAAAGATCTTAAATTAAATCAAATGGATAAGATCGCAGACTCATATGATATCAGCAATGCAGTTATTGTTGGTCTAGAAGGTGCAATACTAGGCTTAGCTACATCTTTATGCGAAGGATTGCCCGGTGCACAATTAATGGTACCTACACTTGTAATGAGCGATATTACAGCTTCAATAACACTTTTATGTCGACATGTTTGTCAAATTTCCACTAGCTATGGCTTTTCTTCACGAGATCCTGTTAATCTTCCGCATGTTTTAGCTGCAATGGCTCCACATCACAACTCATCTGATGAAGGTTTTCTAACAGCAAAAGCCATGGCGGTTAATTTCATCCGGAAAAACAGTAAATACTTGCTAAAAAATGCAAACTTTTTGCTTGAAAAGCGAATCCTGGAAAGAGAAGCGCCGCAACTTTTAAAATTAATCAATTATCTAACTGAAAGACTCGGTTTAGTTATGACTGAAAAAGAATTTGGTATGTTAGTTCCAGCACTAGGTATTTTTGTTAATGGCGGTCTCAATGTTATGTTTCAGCAGGTTGGCCATACAACAGCAAAAGATTATTTTAGATTAATAATTCTGGGTGAAAAATATGGTAATGAAAAAATTGATAAGTTGCTTGGGGAAGAAATTCGACTTCTAAAAGCAAACAAATCTGCTTAATCGGATTCCTAACGCTGCAACCCGGAATACTTGGACGTTTATGCATTTCCACCACCCACCTCTTTAGATGCGGCAGCGTTAGTTTTTCGTAATCTAAAACTTCTTTTTGAAAACTCACAGATCCTAACCCCGGCTAGGCCAGTTCTACCACGGTAACCCCGCAGCCCCCCTCGCCCTGCTCGCCCAGGCGGAAGGACTTGACCCGGTGGTGGCCCTTGAGATCTCTGTGGATGGCCGCCCGGAGAGAACCGGTGCCCTTGCCGTGGATCAGGTAAACTTTAGACAGGCCTGCCAGGCAGGCATCGTCCAGGTATTTCTCCACCTGCTGCATAGCCTCATCTGCATAAAGGCCCCGCAAATCCAGCTCTGGGGAAACTTCCCTGGCCTTGTCCATGAGGACGCTCCCCACTTGGCTCTGCCCGCCGGGTTGTACGGTTTTTTCAGCCCTGAGCAGGTCCTTCAAAGGCACGCTTATTTTCATAATACCCACCTGCACCTGCACTTCGCCTCCGGGTCCGGGAGGGCTAAGCACATAGCCCCTTTGGTTGAGTTTGGGCAGGTAAACCTCCTCACCGGGCCGCAGATCCGTGGGGACCTCGCCTGAGATGGTTCTTTCGGGTACAGCCTTGTTGACCTTCCTCCTGAGTCTTCCCAGCCTTTCCCTGGCCTCCTGAATAGCAGCCTCCCTGTCCCTGGCCATTTCCCGGGAAGCCTTTTCCCTGAGCTCTCTAATAATGTCCTCCGCTTCCTGTCTCGCAGCCCGGACCAGAGCCCGCGCCTCCTCCCCGGCTTTGGCCAGGATTCTCTCCCGCCTCTGGGCAAGTTCCTGTTCCATTTTTTCACATTTTTCTTTCAGGAGCCTGGCTTCCTCCGCCAGGACAGACGCCGCTTCCCGCTCAGCCTCGGCCACCTGCTGCGCCCTTTCCAGGTTGCGCATCAGCTCATCCACACGCACCTGTTCAACGGTCATAAAGTCCCTGGCCCGGTCCACCAGTTCCCCCGGCAACCCCAGCCTGGCGGCGATTTCAAAGGCGTTGCTGCGGCCCGGCTGGCCGATGAGCAGGCGGTAGGTGGGCCTTAAGGTTATAGCGTCAAACTCTACACTGGCATTTTCCACCCGCTCCCGCAGGTAAGCAAAATTCTTCAATTCGCTGTAGTGGGTCGTGGCAATTGTCCGGATCCCCATGGCGTGCAGCTTCTCCAGGATGGACTGGGCCAGGGCGGCCCCTTCGGTGGGATCAGTGCCCGCCCCCAGTTCGTCGAGAAGGACCAGGCTGCCCCGCCCTGCCCTGTTTACGATATCCACAATGTTCGTCATATGGGAGGAAAAGGTACTAAGGGACTGTTCGATACTCTGTTCATCCCCGATATCGGCAAAGACCTGTTTGAAAATGCCGAGTTTGGAGCCTTCCCCGGCGGGTATGTGCAGGCCGGACTGGGCCATCAAGACCATCAGCCCTGCTGTTTTCAAAGTCACTGTCTTACCGCCGGTGTTCGGCCCGGTTATGATCAGGGTGTCGAAATCTTCACCTATACGGATGTCCACCGGCACCACATTTCCTTTTAAAAGGGGGTGCCTGGCCTGCCGGATATTCATAACGGCCTCGCCGGCCAGCCTGGGCTCCCAGGCATCCAGCTTCTGGCTGTACCTGGCCCTGGCCATAATAAAGTCAAATTCTCCCAGGGCTTCCAGGGCAATTTGAATGCTTTCGGCATTCCGGGCCACCCCGGCGGTCAGGTTGCCCAGAATGCGCAAAACCTCCTGCTTTTCGGCAACCATGAGGCGCTTCAGTTCGTTGTTCTTCTCCACAACGGCCATGGGCTCGATAAAGAGGGTGGCACCGCTGGCAGACTGGTCGTGGACAATGCCGGGCACCTGGGAGCGGTACTCAACCTTTACCGGAACAACGTAACGGCCTTCCCGGATCGTCACGATGGGATCCTGCAGGTACTTCTGGTAATTGGGGGAACGGATCACATGCTCCAGGTGCTCCTTAATCCGGGCCTGGTTGTTTATAATTTTACGCCGTAGTTGGGCTAGCTCGGGGGACGCCGTGTCCGCCACCTCGCCGCCGGGCAGGATCGACCTCTTGATCTCCTTTTCCAGATTCGGCAGGGAAGCCAGCATATAAGAAAGCTCACTCAGCAGCGGGTACCGTTCCTGCCGCTCCTGGAGAAAATTCTTCAGAAGCCTGCTCGCCGTCAAGGTATCCGCCACTGCCACCAGTTCCTCAGGTTCAAGGAGGGCCCCGCGCTGCGCCCTTTTGATCTGGGTACGGACATCCTTCCAGCCGCCAAATTCAGCAGCCGGGTCCAGTCTCATCAGCTCGCGCCCCTCTGTGGTCTCCTTTTGCCACCTGATTATTGTCCCCAGGTCATCAACCGGCTCCAGCTCCATTGCCCGCTCTTTTCCCAGGGGGGAAACGGCATAGGAAGCCAGCTGCTCCAGCACTTTATGAAATTCAAGCCTTTTGAGTACCTTTTTATCCATAGACTCGCCTTTTTTCTTTATGAATTAGTTGCCTTTTAAACTAGTTTAAACTAATTATTCATCGCCCGATTCATTTAATTATTCTACTACGGGCATCTCACCTGATCAACAAACAAAAAGTTTCAGCTCCTTTACCGGAAGGAAAGGCTCCCCAAAGGATAAGCTAAGTAACATCTTCGTTGCGGTCTAAACCGTTGAAAAAAGATTATAATCCATAGTTAACGAAAAAAATAATCACCATAGGCACCCTGGGTGATATAATATGAAAACACAGTCTAAAGGATAAGGAGGAAACTTAAATGAGAAGGTGGTTAATCCCTGCAGGTATTATTGTAGTTCTGGCCATTTTTCTGCTCTCCGGCTATAACAACCTGGTCAGGCTGAACGAGGCTGTCAACAGCAGTTGGAGCCAGGTGGAAAACCAGCTGCAGCGAAGAGCGGATTTGATCCCGAACCTGGTTCAAACAGTGAAGGGTTACGCAGCACATGAAGAAGAAATATTTACGCAGGTTGCAGAAGCGAGGTCAAAGTTAGCGGGAGCTGCCACTGTGAGTGAGGCAGCCCAGGCTGATCAGGCTTTAAACTCCGCCCTGGCAAGATTGCTGGCCATCGCTGAAAACTACCCGCAGTTGAAGGCGGACGCCAATTTCAGGGCCTTGCAGGATGAGCTCGCCGGTACAGAAAACCGGATCGCCACAGCCCGCATGGATTACAATAATGCCGTTCAGGCTTACAACACCAAAATTAAGGTTTTCCCCACTTCCCTTTACGCCGGAATATTTGGTTTTGGGCCGAAGGATTACTTCAAAGCAGCTGAAAGCGCCGGCGAGGTACCAAAGGTTGATTTCTCCAACTAAATGAGTGAGTGAAGAGGTTTAAACCACATGAAGAGGCTTTCCCAAATTGTAGTACTGACCCTATTGCTACTGGCGCTGGTTTCCCCCGTAGCGTCAGCCGTCCCGGCCATACCGCAGCCCAGCAGTCAATTTTATGTATTAGACCTGGCGGATGTACTTGATGCTGATACGGAACAAACCATTGTTCAAACTTCTGCTGCTCTGGAACAAAAAACAAAGGCACAGGTCGTTGTTGTCACCGTTGACAGTCTTAACGGAGCGGCCCCTGAGGAATATGCCCTGGCAATCCTGCGGGGTTGGGGGATTGGTGATAAAAACTTAAACAATGGCCTGCTGGTCCTTGTATCTCCCACAGAACGGGTTTCCCGGATCGAGGTCGGATACGGCCTGGAAGGCGCCCTGCCGGACGCCAAGACAGGCCAGATTCAGGACACCTACATGCTTCCGTATTTCCGCAATAATGACTATAATACGGGAATCCTGAACGGTTACAGGGCGCTAATCCAGGAAGTGGCCAGGGAGTACCAGGTCAGCCTGGAAATGGCCCCACCCCAGGCTGCGCCGGCGGATTCACCGGCATCCCAGTCTTCTTTACCCGCCTGGGCAATAGTTTTAATAATCATAGGGCTGATCCTGCTTATTTATATAGACCAGCGCTACTTTAACGGGTTTATTCTCGGCCTGTTTTTAGGGATGCTCTCCCGGGACAAAGGCGGCGGTGGTTCTGGCGGTGGAGGTTTTGGCAGCNNGGCGGCTTTGGCGGCAGCGGTGGTTTTGGCGGCGGTGGCGGTTCAGGTGGCGGTGGCGGCAGTACGAGAAGATGGTAGCGGAATTCCCCACAGGGAAATGGCTAACCGCAACCCCTGCACCTTTTAAAACAGCCACATCTCAATCCAGAACAAAGCAGGGAGTGCCCTGTATACTCCGGCATTCTGGCCGGTGTACACAGGGCTGATTTCTATATATATAGCGCCGGTTTTGTCATATAGTTTTGAGGATGGCAATAAAACATCCCCTGTGACAAACCGGCGCCTTTATAACATAACCCCCCTGTAAAAATGGCCTTTGGTAAAACCTGCCGGGCTGTGGCGGGCCAGGCTCTCCTTCAGCAGGGATAGCCTCTCCGGGCTCCGTTCTCCAGGTTTTTGCGCCAGGGCATCCCGGTAAGCCCTTGTTACATCACGGACATAGCGTGAGCCCTCGCGCCTGGCCTCAATCCGAAGCACTGATACGCCTGCCCCGGCAAGCTCGGGGAGGTCTTCAATGACGCACAGGTCACGGGAGTTAAAGATGTGCATGCGGCAGTACTGGTCCAGCTCCACAGGGAACACAACCCCCTTGCGGTCCTTGAGGCCGCAGCCCGTGCCGCGGCATGGCGCCGGGCAGCCCTTTCCTTTACCTTTGTCCTTCTCCCCGAGCAAGCTGCCCACAACACAGTACTCGGAAACCATGAGGGGCAACGCGCCGTGGACGATTACCTCAAGGGGAAGCACCTGCAGGCCGGCCATCTGCCTCACCTGCTCCAGGGTCAATTCCGGGGAGAGGGTTACCCGGCTCGCCCCAGCTTCCATCAAAAAACGGACCGTTTCAATATTAAAGACATTCAAGGAAAAATCGGCAAAGACCGGGAGGCCGGTTAATTCCCGCACTTTCTTGATTACTCCCAGGTTACCGGCCATGACACCATCCAATTGTCCTTTACGCACCTTTTCCAGAAGGCGGCAAAAGCCGGCCAGCTCCCCGTCCTGCAGGATCCTGGGCGAGCCCAGGATGAACCTGACGCCGGCCTCGGCGCAGGCCTCGCTTCCGGCAAGGATTTCCTCCAGGGAAAGCGGCGGCCTGGAGCGGTACTGTTCGCCGCTGAGACATACTTCCCCGGCTCCCGCCCCGACGGCAACCCTGAGGGAAGCAAGGTCTCCCACAACCACGGAAAGCACCGGCTCCGTTGCCCCGGCCCGGCTCTCCTGCTCTTTGGGCAGGCCGGAGAGGGCTGCGGCAAGACGGCGCTGGAAAACATCCTCGGGAACGGGCGGGCGCCTGAAGGCAGCCGTCCGGGCTTCCTCCAAACGGGCCAGGGCCTGCCTGCGGGCTTCGTTAATCTCGCTCACCGGCACCATCAAGTCCCCTTCCAGCCGGCACTCCAGCCCGGCCAGCCTGAAGGGCGTATTGCCCAGCCGGTCCAGTTGTTTCTCCAGGTACTCATGGGTGAGGGGCCGTTTTTGAGCCTCCACGGCTGGTGAGGCAGTATGGGCCTCGCCGCTAAATCCCTCGTTGTCCCTGGCCAGGATTTTCAGCGGCTCGCCCAAACGGCCCTCGACTGTAAAGACAAGGGGTATTTTCCGCTGCCCACCGGGAGATTTATAACTGGACCTGGCCCTTTCCATCAGGCGGGCGTCGTGGGTCTTGAAGACCCTGTCCCCGGGGAAAACCCGGCCGGGTATTTCCAGTTGCACAGTAGCACCGGCCGGGGCGTATTCCACGGGCCTGCCCTCCAGCAGGATGCGCCCCACTTCCCCGGCGGCCCTGCCTCCCCTGGTTACCCAGACTTCAATCCCGTCCCCTATGCCCAGGGGCTCTTCCAGGCTTATTTCAACCAGGCGGCTTTTGCGGTCAAAACCCTTGACGCGCCCCAGACGGATACCGCGGTTGTTCGGCCGCTTGTAGCTCATCAGCTCCCGGCCGGGAAGCCCGTAAAAATAACCGGTTGTGAAGTCCCGGTTAAAAATCTGCGCCAGGTCCCTGGCTTCTTCCGCTGTAACGGCGTAAGGCCCGCCTGCCGCAGCCCGGTCCAAAAGACACCGGTAAATCCTTACCACCGTGGCCACGTACTCCGGCCGCTTCATCCTTCCTTCAATCTTAAAGGAGGTTATGCCTGCTTCAATCAGGTCGGGCAGCCTTTCACTCAAGTTCAGGTCCCGGGGGCTTAAGAGGTAATCGCCAACCTGTCCGGGTTCCGCCAGGCTGCGGCCCTGCCGGTCTACCAGAACGTAGTTCAGGCGGCAGGGCTGGGCGCAACGCCCCCTGTTCCCGCTGCGGCCCCCGATCATGCTGGACATGAGGCACTGGCCGGAGTAACACACACAGAGGGCGCCGTGGATGAAAACCTCAACCTCCACGCCACCTGAGCGGATAATTTCCCGGATGTTAGCGAGGGACAGCTCCCTGGCCAGCACAATCCTGCTGATTCCTGCCTCCTTTAATAATTGTACCGCCGGCAGGTTATGTACGGTCATCTGGGTGCTGGCATGCAGGGGCAGCTCCGGAACGGCCTTACGGGCCAACCGGAGCAGGCCCAGATCTTGAATAATGGCGGCGTCGGCCCCGCACTGTTGTAGAAAATGGAGGAACCTTACCGCCTCCTTAACCTCGTTATAGTCCAGAAGGGTATTAACCGTAACGTAAACCCTGACACCCCGGACGTGGGCATAATGGACAGCCCGGCCGAGTTCGAGGTCGTCAAAGTTAGCGGCGGACTGCCTGGCATTGAAAAGCTTGCCCCCGAGGTAAACAGCATCCGCCCCGTTTTCCACGGCAGCCACCAGGGCTTCCCAGTCGCCGGCTGGAGCTAAAAGCTCCGGCTTACCGCGCATTTTACAGTTGCTCCTTTTCTCTAAATAATAAATAACGGGGATGGCAAACAGGTTCGACTTAAGGACCCTAGAATAACTAACCCTTCCGCTCGTACCTGAGCAGGCCGGCACAGGGAATCACCTGTATTCCCCGCTGTACCAGCTGATCCAGGATCAGGTTCATACCCAGCGAGTCACTGGCCATATGCCCGGCCACAATAACATTGATATGGTTCTTTTCCGCCTCTTTCCGGTGTTTTTCTCCAATATGCATAACCACCAGCGTACCCACACCGGCTGTGGCCAGCCTGGCATAGGCATCCGTGGAGCCGCTGGTCCCCCCGGTCATGTCCACCATAATTTTGCCGGCCCGTCTTTCCTTGCTGCCCAGGACGATGGTGGGCCCGGCATTGTATTTAACCGCTTCGGCATACTCGGGAATGGATTTCAAAAGCTTCAGCACATCCTCCAGGGTTTCCGGTTTCTTCTCATCAAAAAGCCTCTGGAGGTAATCGCTGACATGGTTATCGGCCGGTGTGTGGATGCACATTAAAGGGATATCCAGAAGCCTTGCAGCATCCACAGCCCGGTTATGGTTCAGGGGCATCAGCCCCCGCTTTACCTCACTCATTCGCGAGGCCATAATCCCCTCGGCGACGTTAATGGGTACCCCAAACTTCGCCAGCACGTCCTCCTGCAATTTCATCACCTGGTAAAGGGCGGCCACGGCCTTGCCTTCGGGATGGTGGGCAATGATCAGGTCAATCTTGCCCTGGGCGGACAAACGGTCAGCCAGCAGCACCTCTGCGGTCTCCATATCGATTCCCGCCAGCACCCTGGTAACTTCCCGCTCCGGGTCACCGTACAGGATCCTCGTATCGCTGTACGGGTTAAAAAGCTTATCCTGATCGTACTCCTTCTTCTCATCTTCCTTCAATTCAGCATAGAGTTTCTTTTCCTTTTCCAAAAGCGCAAGCACAGCCTCTTTGGAGCGCGGGTCCTTTTCGATCCCCTTTTCAACGGCTAAACGGTAGATTTCTCCTATTTTCAATTATGTTTCCTCCCTGTTGTTGTCTTGTCCTACTTCCTGGAGATAAACTGACTCCCTTCCAGGTAAAACCTCAGCGGCAGTTCCGCTCCTTCCCGTATCCCCACCCGGGTTGTGGTCCGGATCCTCCCCTGGACCTCGCCCTTCACTATGTACAATGGCTTCCTGGTTAGGTCGGCGCCGTTATGCTCCCGGGTGATGCCCAGGGCCTGGACCAGCCTGGCCGGACCGCTGCAGAGCTCATGAAGCCTGTCCCTGCCGCGCCTCCGGCGCATCAAAGGGATGCCCTCCAGGGGCTCCAGCGCCCGGATCAGGACCGCTTCCCCCACCCCCTCCGGGGCGGTGACGGCATTAAAACAGTAATACATCCCGTATATAAAATAAACGTAAGCGTGTCCTGGCGGTCCGAACATAACCCGGTTGCGGGGAGTTTCCCCCCGGGTGGCATGGCAGGCCGGATCGCCCTGGATGTAGGCTTCCGTCTCTACAATCCTGCCGGCTGCCAGGCCTTCCTGAGCATTATGCACAAGAATACAACCCAGCAACTCCCTGGCCACCGTAACGGTTTCCCTGGCGTAAAAAGTACGGGGCAAAATACAGCCACAGTCCAGCTGCCCCCTGCTTAGAAACTCCTTCTTAATATCCATAATACTCCCCGTTTAACCACTAACATACCCCCGTCTTACCGTTCCTGCAGGAACTTGCATAGATCTTCAACCGGCATGGTATTAATTACGTCGCCCGGTTCAAGCCAGGCGCGGCGCGCCACCGAAACCCCGTAAAGCATATCTTCCAGCCGTTTCAGGTCATGGGCATCGGTGTTAATCGCCAGTTTAATCCCCATTTCCTTCGCCTTACGGGCGTTCAGGTCGTCCAGATCCAGGCGATCGGGGGAGGCGTTAATCTCTAATATCGTACCATAAGAGGCAGCTGCTTCCAACACCCTCTCAAGATCCAGTTCGTATCCTTCCCGCTGTAAGAGGAGGCGCCCGGTCAGGTGGCCGATGATGTCGACGTTTTTATTCTCCACCGCCGACAGGATCCGCCTGGTCATTGTTTCCCGGTCCTGTTTGAAGGCGCTGTGGATGGAAGCCACCACTACGTCTATTTTTTCCAGGATTTCGTCGGGGCAGTCCAGGCCCCCACCGGGGAGAATATCCACTTCAATGCCTGTGAGAATACGAAAATCTGTGAGACTTTCATTCATCTTCCGGATTTGTTCGTGCTGCTTCCGGAGCCTTTCCAGGGACAGCCCCCTGGCTATTTTAAGGGAACGGGAGTGATCGGTCACGGCAATATACTGGTAGCCCCTGGCCCTGGCCCGTTCTACCATTTGCTCGATGCTGTTGAGCCCGTCGCTCCAGTTGGTATGTATATGCAGGTCGCCCTTGATATCAACCGTCTCTATCAGGCTGGGCAGGCAATTCTCCAGGGCCGCCTCCACCTCTCCCCGGTCCTCCCTGAGTTCAGGGGGAATCCAGGGCAAACCCAGCGCAGCATAAATATCCTCTTCCTTAATCAAGGCGTCCTTTTGGGCCAGGCCGGTTTCGTCCAGGCTCAGACCGCGCTCAGCAAAGAGCTGTTGCAACCTCCGGTAATGGGCCTTGCTCCCGGTATTTTTGAACAGCGTCAGGTAAAAGATTTCCTCCGGCACCACTTCCAGTTCCACCACAATTCCCCAGTCCGTGAGAAATTTCGCCCGCCCCGGACTGCTTTCAAGCATTTGCCGGAACCTTGGGTAACCGGAAACAACCTCAAGGACCAAGCCAGCATCATCGCCGGCCACAACCAGGTCGACATCCCCCACGGTCTCCCGCCAGCGGCGGAGGCTGCCCCCGGCCTCAACCCTCTTTACCCCCGGGATCCCCTTGAGGTAGCCGCCCACCTCTGCCGCCAGCTCCCTGGCGGAGGCCAGTAATACACGACCTCCCAGGCTTTCCCGCATTTCGATGTTACGGATAATCTCGCTTTCCGTTTTACTGCCCATGCCAGGCAACGTCCGGACACGTTTTTCCCTGGCTGCCCTGGCCAATTCCTCCAGGTTGGTTACCCCCAGCCTTTCTCTGAGCATAGCAGCCTTTTTGGGACCAATCCCGGGCAGGGACATGATTTCCAATAGCCCAGGGGGGAACTCCCGCAGCAGCTCCTCGTGTTTTCTCAAGCCACCCGTGCTTAAAATCTCGTTTATCTTTGCCGCAATGTTTTTGCCGATGCCGGGAATTTTGGCCAGTCCACCCTCCTGCCAGATTTCCACCAGGGGTCGCTCAAGCCCCGACAGGATTCTGGCCGCATTCCGGTAGGCCCTGATCTTAAAAAAATCTTCTCCCTTCAGTTCCAGGAGGTCAGCCAGTTCACGAAAAATCCAGGCCACTTCAACATTACGCATGGGCAAACAAACCTTTCTTGCTCTCAGATTAATTTTTCCGGAACACCGGGTATTTACCCGCAGCAATGTCCTTTAGAGCAAAATAAAAAACAGGTGGACAAGCAGGTAACTCTTTACATTTACATTTAGAGTGAAATTCTTTATAAATCTTTATATTAATAAGAAACTCATGAAGCCGGCTTCATGAGTTTCTTTTCGTATTCCTCTGTTCAGATTCCAGGAGTTTCATGATACTCTCCTGTTCATCCTGGAGTTTCATCAACTCTTCGGCGATATTCAAGGCTGCCAGCACAGCCGTGTGGGTCCTGCTCAGCCTGGGGTTCCGCGCGGCCACCTGCATCATTTTTCGGTTGACATACTGCGCCAGCATCATTATCCGTTCCGGCGATTGATCACCCTTGACAATATAATTTTCTCCAAAAATTTCAACCTCAACCCGTGATTCCTGCGAAGCCATAGAACTCCTCCAGGATAACAAATTTTATTTTCCTTCGCCGCTTTTCCCTGTTTTTCCTGCCCCACAAACGATTTTTATCTCTACATCACTATAATGAATCACAGATAACCAGATGCATAAACAGTATATCACATTTTGTTTTCGCATTCCAACAGCGGCAGGCCTAATTCCCTGCCTCCAAAACCTCTCAAAGTCCTGCCCTCTTCCCCCCAAAACAGAGAGAGGCCAGCAACAGCTCCGCACAGATTTCAAAAAGCTTCTCCTTTGAAACCGGAGGACCGTTAACTACCTTTTTCCTTCACGCCACTTAAGAAAAAAGGAGCCAAGGGGGCAAGTTCCTTAGGACATTGCCCACTTACCCCCTTGATTCTACGGGCAGCACGGTCAACCACTGGATTCCCTGTTTAATAAACAGGAAAAATCGCGCTCAAAAATTCGCGCTTATGACTCGCCAGCATGCTTCACTGTTTAATAAACAGAAAAAATAGCGGGTGAGTTTCCGGCTTTTCGCCGGACCGGAACCTGCTTCACTTCTCAAATGGCAGTCAGTTCTTTCTCCAAAGACGGATCATTCATATGGCATGTCAGGTAATACGCACATAAGGGCACAAACCGGCCGTTGTCGAAGACATGCAGGCTGCACCTTCTGAGGCGTTCCAAATCTAGATTTCCAGCATCCTGAAAGACCATGGCAGTTAACGTGAAGCTGTGGGTGCGGAGGCGGCGGAGGAAATTGTCAAAGGAATCAAAATCAGTTATTGATTCGGGTTCCTTAGCATCCTCAACCTTTTGACGCTGCCACCTGCGCGCGATAAAAGAACGGTTCTGGTCCGCGGTGGTCGTTGCACAGCGGTATTTATTTGTCCTGTGCAGAGGCCTTAAGGATTGATCCGGCATGACGATATAATCGCCATGGAACACACACAGGGGGTGGTCGCAGCGGGACGGCCGGAGGGAATCGTCCGGTACAAGGTCACCGGCCTGCTCTTGAATGGCCTCAAGCAATTCATCAAGGGTAAAGCGCTGGTCATCCGACGGCAGCGCTGGAATACGCCCGAAGTAACTGACGGGCTGGAAATGAACGCCGCGCACAGCCGGGGATTGGGAGACGGCAAAGCGGATGATATTCCCAATATCCTGCGTGTTGACTCCGGGCACAAGGGTCGGTACCAGCGTAACACCGAGGTTGTGGCGCGCGCAGTTATCAATTGCCCGCCGGTTCACGTCAAGCAGGTCCCTGCCCCGAAGGGTGCGGTATATTCCATCATGCATACCGTCAAACTGCATAAACACAAAGGACAGGCCGGCTTCCGCAAGGCTGCGGACAAATCCTTCATCCTCTGCCAGCCTTATTCCGTTAGTGTTCAGCTGAACATACTGGCAGCCCGCTTCTTTGGCGGCAGCAACAATTTGGGGCAGATCGTCACGGACAGTGGGTTCACCACCGCTGAGCTGGACGAGTGTTTTACCCGGCACAGCGAGCGCCCGCAGGTGCTCTCTAATAGTTTCAAAGGACAGATCATCACCTGAGCCGGCTTCGGCAAAACAGAAAGAACAATTCAGGTTGCAGCGTTTTGTGACCTCGAGCAAAACACAGCAGGTGTCCTGTTTATGGTCGGGACACAGGCCGCAGGCATGGGGGCAGTTTTCATTTTCCCCTTCCGCAATGGGAGGCACGTCTCCTCGCCAGGCTTCCATATCACGCAGCCCGCGCCAGATGATTGCGGAAAAATCTCCGTGCTCCGGGCAGTTTTTTTCAAGGTAAACCTCTTTGCCGTACCCGGCATGTACCGCCGGTATCCTTTTTAAGCAGACAGGGCATACGCTGTAGGTGTGTCTTAAAATTTTACGCATGATCGTCCTCCGGATACCAACTACCGGGCGAGCAGATAAGGCCCGGCATGGTATTTATAGTTTCTAAACACGGCCCTCGTCCATTATACCGAAGCATTCGGTAAAGAATACAATAGCGTCAAGGTTATATTTATCTACAGTTTCGTCCAGTGCTTCATCCATGATTTCGGCAAGAGCCTGGGACTGGCAGGTGGCCCTGGCATTGATGATCACAGGCAGGTCAGCGCAGGGCTGGCCGAGCCTGCTGTCGTACTGCAGGTCATAATCGACGCCTAAAAGCGAGATTTTGCAGCTTGTACCGTCTGCCCCCTCGGCAAAGACCTTCAGGTGCGGTACGTTGCAATGCTCAAGCTTTAATTTCTGGCCAATTGCCTCAACCAGATCTCCCAGAAAAGCGTTCCCATCAAAGGTGCCGCAGCAGATCTTTACATAGAGCTGGCGGTTATACCAGCTTAACTTCTGTTCCGCCGCGACGAACTCGGGACCGCCGTACCCGATATCAACTGTCCTGAGCTGCGCGTCATGGGTCATAATATAGTCTGCGACCCTGTTGATATTTGTTTTGTTTTTGGCGGAGATGGGGAAGACCGCCGCATCGGGACAAAAACTCTTCAGAAATTCAAGGTAACCCTCAATTTCGGCGCCGGTCAGGAGATCGATTTTGTTCAGCAGTACAAGGTCCGCTTCCTGAAGCTGCGCTCTGAACAAATACTTTATTTCCTCCGGAAGGTTTAGAACAGCCTGTTCCGGCATGATCGTACGCAGCCGTTCCGGGTCAACGACCACGGTAAAGGGCGCCAGTTCAAACTCGCCGTGGTATTCCCTGTCCAGTTTATGGTAGACATGTTCGAGAGCGCCGACGCCGCAGCCGGGGATATCCGACATAACAAGCTCATTATGCTCATAGTCCATGAGGCGTCTTAGCTTGTCCACCAGGTTCTCCGTTTGATAGCAGATGCACTGGCCGGCCAGCTCCGTGATCTTACAGCCACAGGCCTCGGAATACCTGGCATCCACAAGATTTTTAGCGCCAAGGTCGTTGACGATAACACTTGCCTTGCCGCCATTTGAGTTGATATAGTCCGCCAGAGCAAGCATAAACGTTGTTTTACCCGCTCCTAAAAACCCGCTTACAACCATAAATTTTTTCATTTCTCCAGGCTCCTTTGCAGGTATTCAAATGACTTTTGAATGATTCTACACGCCATCCGCTCATGCTTTTTTAAGCATAACGAAGGTCTCGTAATCGGTATCTCCTATGCTCGTATAATGAAGCGTCCCGAAGCAACGCAGAAAACGGTAGGCAAAACGCACAACGCGGAGCGTACCCTCAATATTGTGCTTGACGATTGCATTCAATAAACGGCTGGCATACTCGCAACCATCCGCGTTGATTGAGTAATAGTTCCATTTACCCACCCGGCGGCTTTTTATGATGCCGGATTCGCAGAGAATTTTCATGTGGTATGAGAGCGTCGGTTGACTGATTTTCAGCTCGTCCAGCAAGACGCAAGCACATTGCTCGCCCTCACTGAGAATCTCCAGGATACGAATCCGGTTTTCGTCCGTAAAGGCGCGGAACACGCGGACATATTCGCTTCTCATAGATGCCCCTTCTCTTCGAAAAATGTAGAACTTTAGGAAAATATAGAACCAAAGGGTAGTTTATCATACATATTGAAAAATTTCAATTCGTAAAGCGAAACTGATAGTGTCAAGGCACTGTTTGATAAAGAGAGATAACTATAACCGTCTCAGAAAAGGACAA